>NZ_JCBDHJ010000013.1:0-445620 GCF_059834135.1 Vibrio sp. R10-SG-ISO4 | reverse complement strand
GACCTTATCGATCACTTTTTTGAGACAAGGGCTTCCGCCGTGGCGTCTTGAATCGAGAGAAACAGCGAGCGAATCTCACCGGTTGGCGTGCGCATTGGGTTTAGGGTGATATTCTGATACATGAAATCGGCTTGTTGCGTCACTGGACGCACGTTTCGACACTTAAATAAATAAGGACGTTGCTGCCACGTAATAAAGCTGCGACAGCCTAAGTCGTAGACCGGCTTGGTTTTGAGTTTAAACCAGTCTTGAGGGATCTCTGGGAACAGCTCAAACAAAGACTTGCCGATCGCATCATGAGATTGCACGCCGCTGTGATGGGTCATAAAGCCATTCCACACTTGGACCTTATGCTCACGGTCGATGACGATTAAGCCCAAATCGACGTTTTGTACCATATCCACCATCCAGTGGAATTGCTCAAATTCAGCAGGAAGATTCAACATCAAAAGTCCTCCATCAAGTACGCCAACTTATTGTCGAGTAGTGGCAGAGATTCATCGACAAACATAAACAGTAAATCACAACGAATCGATGTACCGTCGATGTTATAACTCACCTCAAAGGTCATGGTTTTGCTAAAAGAGCCCGTCGTTGACTCGATCACGGAGTCAATCGAAATATGCTGCCCGAGCAACACCGGAGAGCTTTGGAAAAAGCGGACTTCAGCTTGTTGGCCTAAACCATTTAAAAACGATCCAACGAGAATGTTAGAGACGTCCATTAGGAGTTCGAGTTCTTCCAACTCCTCACTGTCCGCGGGCACTTTCATCAGTTTTTTCAAATCGGAAACACTGGAATCACTGAGTAAGACCAGCGCTTCTCCCGCAATCCCCTCACCACTGAACCCTTGACACACGCCGGAGACTTGGTCATTTTCCGCCAAGTCTCTGAGCGCCATGTGCAGCTCGCTCACTTCAAAAATATTGACGTTCGGCAGAGGCAAATGGACAAACACATCAAAGTGGCGCGCAAGCGCATCTGCGGCGCGACCAATCGACACGTTCGCCACTTCCATGTAGATGTCACGGCGGCGAAGAACCGGCAATTCCAGAGACACGGGAGTCACGATTTGTGGCTTGGCCTGAGGATCCACCAGATCGCGTAGAACCGCTTTCAACGCGTCTTGATTGATGGGTTTTTGGATGAAAGCTTTCGCCCCCAAAGACATCACACGCTCTTTCGCTTTGGGCTGAATGTCCCCTGACACAACCACAACCGGGATGTCTATGTTGCGTTTCTGGATCTCATCTAAGGTGCCAAACCCGTCCAGCTCAGGCATGGTCAAATCAAGGAACATCAGTTTGAATGAGTTCTCTTCAAGCTGTTTTAATGCATCAAGGCCATGAACCGCAAAACTGATGTCGGCATTCAGCGAAGCAGGTAGTGAACGCGCCATTTGTTTGCGGGCTAAAGCAGAATCATCACAAATAAGAACAGGTAAAGACATTCATGCACCTACTGCTAGTTATTGGTTTAATACTTTCAGTGTAACAGATAGTTAGCAAAGCGAGCATTATGAAACACTAATATAGAGAGAATTCCTATGTCTCATCAGAGGAGTGTTTGTCAATCAATGCTTCGCAGCTATCAAACTAATCGGAGACTACCGTTTCTAGCTCGCAACAATAATAGTCGTAGAAACGATTCTACACGAGCGTCACTTCGCGTTTAACATACTAAAAAAGAAAAACCGCGCCCTGTCTTCACAGGGCGCGGTTTAAGATTTTTCCGATTTGATGATTAAGCGGTCATGCTGACAAGGGATTTACCCATCAACCACTCGAGCTCTTTCGCACTCTCATCACCAAACTGAGTTTCTACGGTTTTGTATAGACGCTCAATCCCATTTGACGCAAATTCAGGTGCGTTGTGCGACGTCACCACATGGTGGAATAGCAGGCGTAAAATCGCTTTAAATTCTGGATTTTCTAGCGCCGTTAACCAGCTGGCCGAAAACTCATTTAATGAGTGATCAAAATCCAAGTGTTCAACAAACATTTTGAAAATACGGCCATCCAAAGCGGCGGTAAAATCGGTTTTTTTCGGGAAGTGATGACTGATCCCAGTTCGCGACACGCCGGTTTGTTGGCTCAATGTGGTGTATGACATTTTGTCATATCCGAGGCGTAACAGTTGGTCTACGACGGCATCCATTATTTTCTGAATGGTGATTTCAGTATCTTCTTTACTACGCTTAGGCATGTTTAGGCTCTTCTCTTTGTATATCCATCTAAATCAAAGTGAATCAAACATGACACCTCTACGAGTTAGCTTTACGGTGCATAACACCCTGGCAATGAAAAGCGCGCGAGCGCATTTCGTGTCGTGGCTAATGCAGAGCAACGCAAAATCTAACGATCTGGCGTAAGCTAAGTTTTCATAAAAGGCCATAGGGCATTTTTATGAAATGCAAAGACATCATTACTTCTGTATATAATAAGACCGCCGATAATCTTACAAATCCCCCCGACTGACAACCGAGAGCGCACATTCGGCGTGAGTAATTATCATTAATTTTCTCAATTAATTGACAAAGATCACACTGATAATAGGATTCATTCACAATCAATCAAGCGCCCCACTGACATCTTACAGCGTAGCACAGTAAATGGTATGTCATGCTGCATCATGGGTTTTTGTGTGGATTCACTTCAAATAAACCGATAAAATGACCACAAACTTTGTAAGAGGATAGTGACTATGAGCACTGAACAAGAACAAGTATGCGAAGCGTGTGGCTGTGCAGGCGAAATGGGCTTCATCATCAAAGAAGGAGACGATGTTGCACAAGTGACCATCTTCGCTGAGAACAAAACGTTGCTTGAAGCTGAGTTGGCCAAATATCTTGAACTGGCGAAACAAGTATCTGAGAACGTGGAGTATCAAGTATCTCCTATCGCCGATGACGCAAAAGAGCTGACCGCACACTTCAAATTTGAAGTGAGCGCTGAAAAACTGATTTTTGAACTCAAAACACGTTCACTCGCGCGCTAATCAAACGTATAGAGTGTTTTGATGTGTTAAAAGCGGGGTCCATCCCCGTTTTTTATTGGCTTAAAATTGACCCTAAGCCCGCTCTCTCTGATACTAAACACACGTCTGTTCATCGTGAGTGTACATGAAGTATCTCGTTAAACTTGTTGCGCTTTGGCTCAGTGCCGCCTCCTGTGTCGCTGTCGGGGAGCCACTCGACACCTACCGTATTTTGAATCATCTTGATAATTACGGAAACTTGGATCTGCGCAACAAGCCCTACACCTCTTTGCCTGATGGCCTTGTGATCAAGGGCAATCTCAATATTGCCAAAACTCAAATGACACAAATCCCGAAAGGGATAGAGATTGAAGGCAGTTTGGATGCCTCAAACAGCGGGCTGAAAAAAATCGCCCCTGGGGTCAAAATACGCGGCTATGCCAACCTCCTCGGGTCACAAGTGACTCGTTGGCCTCCCGGTATTCAGGTGGGTGGTTTTCTCAATTTTACTGACACACCTCTAGCAAGCTTGCCACCTAGGTTTCGCGTTAAAGGCGATTTGAGTGTGATGCGCACACCACTGACCGAACTGCCGGAAGGACTGACCGTTGATGGGAACCTCTATATTGGCGGCTCCGCCATCACCACATTTCCAGACACCATGACTGTCAATGGCAATATCTTCCTTGGTGGAAATCGCATTAGCCGTTGGCCGACCAATCTGACCCTCGGCGGTGCGGTCGCTCCCTAGAGTGAGCACTAACCGACCGAAAAAAGGGCACAGTATTCAAACTACTGTGCCCTTATTAATTGAACCGCGAATACCGCTTACTGGTTTTTCACCGGATTGGCATAGCTAGCGATCAGGTGGCGCTGCGCGCCCTCTGGTAACGCTTGCAATTTGTCAGCTAAGCGCTGCTTAACCCCTTCTTCGACACTTTCATCGCCAGAGGCCAGCAAGTTAATTGGGAATAACTTGTAGTGACGGTGAATTTGCTCATCGATAGTACTCGCCAACTCATCAGGACTATCACAGCCCGATTGAATTACGTCGCCAAATGCCACATGGACGCGGCCTTTGTAGCCCACAATACCCTGAATGATACTTTCGATATCTTCAAACTCACCTTTTTGATAAACACCTTGAGTCTCTTTTTGATGCAGTTCCAGAGCCTTAGCACTATCACAGGGATCATATTCGTAAGAGATCGAAACCGGGACAATATTAAGTGAGCGGATGTAATCTGCAAAGTCGATTTTCTGTTTACGTCCTTCGACATGAAACATCTTTAAAATCGCAGGATCCGTAAAATCATTCCCATCTTTCGCTCGGCCCTCTTTTTGTGCAATCCAAATCGAGTGACCAGTGTCGAGAGAGTGTTTTATGTACGCAGACAAGGTGCCCAACGCTTTCATCATCTCACGCGGACCTTTGGCTGAACGTTTAACAATAAAGCTCTTATTGAGCTTCATCAGCTCCGTCGCGCACGGTTTTTTCAACAAATTGTCGCCAATCGCAATGCGCACAGTTTTGTGGTTATTCACGTGCAAACCATAGTTAACCAACGCCGGGTCCATAGCAATGTCACGGTGGTTAGAGACAAACAAATAGGCTTGATTAGGATCTAGCTGGTCTAAACCGCTATAGGTGACGCCGTCTGTTGTCGTGTTAAGCGTACGCTCGAGGTAGGATTTCACTTCCAATTGAATGGCTTCAACAGAGTTGAGCTTGGACCATTTCATTTTTAGCGCGATTTTCACCAATGGCGACATCAGCGCAGTAAACCAGCGTCCACGGTGTGAGAAGCGATGTTTTATGATGGCGCTGATAAACTCTTCATCATTAATTAAGCGTTCAATCGCAGCAGGGATTTCGTCGTCGTTGTATGGGCGGATGTCTACAAATGGGTCTGTGGTTGTGGTCATGGTCTACTACATCAAATTTAAAGCTGCCTTATTCTACGCGGAGTTAGTGCGCTTAGCAGCTATCGTTGTCGCACAATTAGTAAGGTCAGACCAGAACGTCGGTCCGTTTTTGCGCAAACCATCACCACTTGAGACCGAAAAGCGTGATTTGATTGTGTAGGTCAGCGCCAAGATTGGCATTTCAACAAGAAAACGGTACCCTTGTCGCCCCAGAAAGAGTGAGTTTTTCCATGCATTACGCCATTTCCTATCAAGCGCAATCCCACGAGTATCTGACGACAACACCACGTCGTCACACCATCAAGCACGGTTTGCTGCGCGTCACTCAAGGATTCGTCTTTATCCGCTTGGGCAAAAAAGAGTATGTCGTCGAGCCAGGCGATACCTTTTGGCTACCATTTGATACCCTCGCGGCCGTCACCTATACGCCGAACACCCAACTGGATAGCATCGAGGTATCGGTACGAACCCAACTGCCACTCGTAAGGCAAGCGGGCTACATCCAGCCCACCCCTCTGCTAACCGCGCTGCTTGATCGCTTAAGCACGGTTGATGACAGACAAAAACAGCTTCCGCTACTCACGGTCGTGCGTGATGAATTGCCCTCTATTACGCCTAAGCTGAGCGAATCCACATTCACTAAACAGCTCAATCAATGGTTAAGCGACAACACCCTGCGAGCGCAAAGCCCGTTGCCAAGTGAAGTGCAACTTTTACTCAGAGTACGTGAAGCGCGTAAACAGATGCTGTCAGGTCAAGCGCGCAGCCAGGTAATCAAACAATGGTTTGATGGCAACGACGCCCTGTTCGACAATCTGGAACGAGCACTGGTTGGCTAGGTGATGCACGCCTAGCCAACCCGTCCATTTCAAACTCTCCCACTAAACATCGTTGGACCTACGGAGCGTCAACGTGCCTAAAGAGCTTCATTGGATTTGCGTACCAACATCATGGCGCTTTTAGGGGCCACAGTCAGCGTATTTTCAGTACCAAATACTCTCTTTCCTGTCAGCACATCCGTCATCGCCGTCCCCTCTTTTCGCTCTATGGTTTGACTGCGTGTCGATTTGTTGACCACCACAAGGCCATCATTGCCACGAGCAAACACCAAGAGATCGTCACCGGCTTCAATGATGCGCATCGGTTTGCCATGCATTTGATTGTGAAAGGCAATGGCGGCGCACATTTTTTTATCCTTCCAAGCGGATTGCCAGCGAGGCTGCCCCGTACTGTCTTGAATGCCACTGGTATCGAGATCAGTATAGATCAGCGGTACACCGCCATCTCGGCCCAAAATGTAGCAGTAAGCCAACCACTCCAACGTCTCATCCATCACCAAATTCGCAAAGACATCATTATTGGGAATGTCATGGGTAATGGCGAACGTGATCGCTCGACTTTCCGATAGCGCTTGGCCAAAGCAATAAGGATCCACTAAGCTTTTCAAGCTTCCTTTCGGTTGTAGCGCGTCAAACAGTGTTTGAAACAGGGGAAAGTCGTAGGCGCCAAGATCGGTTTGAGCAAGAAAGGGCTCTAAGAAGAGATCATACTCAGGTTTGGACGCACCGCCACTGGTGATGATCTCACCAAAAATATGCACGTCGTGACAAATCTCATCCGTCCACACTTTTTGCAGATGCTCCAGCGTCATGTGTTTTGCGGCATCAATGCGAAACCCTTTGACCCCTAGTGACTTTAGGGCTTTGAGATATTGCTGCTGCATGCTCACCACATGCGCGTTATCACGCAGAGTAGGCAGCCCCGGATCGCTTGGCCCGCCAGTAATTCGGCCATTTTGCACTTGCCACTTGTCCTGCCAATCCGAGATGCCGAACGCTTCGACAAAATCATCGTGATCGAACAGTGGCTCACTCAAATCACCAAATAAACGTTGACGCTCGTAATACGCCTTGTCCTGCTGGTAGGTCGCTATGTCCGCAGCACTGGGGTAGTGTAAATCATCACGTAACGAGGATTCATTCGCCATATGGTTAAACACTATGTCGGCGTAGACCTCAACCTTGTGCGCTTTCAGCGTGGCAATCATCGCAGTAAATTGCTCAGTATTACCCAATTGATTATCTATCACTCGATAATCTTGCGGTTGATAGCGCTGCCACCACTGAGTACCTTGTTCGCGTTTAAGCGATTTCATCGGTGGCGACACCAACACGGATTTATAGCCCGCGTTAGCAATATCTGTTGCTCTCGCTTTGACCATCTCATAAGGCCAATCGAAAGCATGCAAAATGACGTCGGTTGCATTCGAGATTAACATCACGATTTCCTTTACCTTTTTGTCAAACGGCTACGTCGGTAACCCGATTGTCTGCCATTTTACCAAAGCGAGATCCGCTTGCGATTCCCCCTTTATCCGCTTCTTGCCGTAGTAGGTGCGAGGCGTAGAGAGGTGTTGTTCGATGGTAAATGGGCGTCAACTCACATAAGCTTGCTCAATAATCGTCAGCCTGATTGATTCATTGGCTAAGCCACATCGTCGTGAGAAGCGACGGATAAGGGTGCAGATATACCATGAGTATAGTTCGAATTGATATGGTTTCCGATTTGGTGTGTCTATAGTGCATTGTCGGCTATCAGTATTTACGAGCCGCACTAAATTCCAGCAACCGCCCATCAATGATTGCCTCTTGCGCAAGCTATCACTATGCTGTGTGCCCATCACCAATGACAAGGGGTCACCAATGAATCAAACACACGCTTACCCTATCGGAACACGCGGGCAGAAATGGACGGACACAGAGCGAGCGGCTTGGCGAGCGAGCGTGACAAAACAGCGCGATTATCAGCAGCAAGTCGTGAGTAAGATTGAAGCACTTCGTGGTCAATTCGACGTTGAACAATACGGCTCACTTGACTACGACGAGCAGCACTACGCACTTTACTGCATCAAAACCCGCCAATGGGACGCAAGTAAAAAAGTGGTGTTGATCACTGGCGGCGTGCACGGTTATGAGACCAGTGGTGTCCACGGTGCGCTGGCGTTTGCCGCAGAAAAAATGGCCCATTACAGCCAATATTTCAATGTGATCGTCGCGCCGTGTGTCAGCCCTTGGGGCTATGAAACCATCAATCGCTGGAACCCCAATGCCATTGACCCCAATCGCTCTTTTTACGCCAACTCCCCTGCCAAAGAATCCGCGCAATTGATGAGGCTAGTTGAAAGCATCAACGAAGAGATTTTGGTGCACATCGACCTACATGAAACCACCGATACCGATGAAAGTGAGTTTCGCCCGGCACTGGCCGCTCGTGATGGCCTTGAGTACATAGAAGGCATGATTCCCGACGGATTTTACACTGTTGGCGATAGCGACAATCCGCAATTAGACTTTCAAGCCGCGGTGATTAACGCGGTGAGCAAAGTCACGCACATTGCCCCAGCGGACGAAAAAGGCGAAATCATTGGATCTCCTGTCGTAAGCCACGGCGTCATTCTCTATCCAATGAAACAACTTGGCCTATGTGGTGGTGTCAGTACCTGCTTGTACGGCACCACAACTGAAGTGTATCCAGACAGCGCAAGCGTGACCGACGAGGAGTGCAATGCAGCTCAAGTTGCGGCGATTGTAGGTGGACTTGAGTACGTGCTGGGCCAGAGTCAGTAACAGAAAAGCGTCATACCACAGACAATAGAACACAGGTAAAAGAAGAGGCAGCCAACAGGCTGCCTCTTTAATCGATGTGAGTGATTATTTGTCTAACGACAACCCCACCTGACTGATTTTACTTTTGAATTCTTCGATGCTGTCTGCTTGATAAGTAGGACTGCCGTTAAAGTAACGTGGCTTTTCTGGCTTCATTGCGTCTTTTAGCGCTTTCTCTTGCTCAAGGTCATCATGATAAACCGTCACGCGGTGCGGGATGTCCTGCTTAAACGTAGCCATCATTGTCTCCTTTTTGACGTTGCTGTTGTGTCTTCTTACTTAAGCGTAGACACGATGCCAGGCAAGCCCTGCCCCTTAATTTCGATTTGTGAGCATCACTACAAAAAAATGAGCACATCGCTGTGCTCATTTTCATTCTTTCATTACCACTTAATCACTTACTGATAAGCGGGCAGCTCAGACTTCAAGCCTTTCAATAAGCTGACACACATCACCAGCAGCACCAGCGTGAAAGGAAGACCGGTCGCGACCACGCCCGACTGCAAGGCTTGCAGGGCCTCTTTGCCTCCGACCCAAAGCATCACCGCCGCGATCGAACCCTCAATAAACGCCCAGAAAATGCGCTGAGGGACAGGTGCATCAATTTTACCCCCCGCCGTAATGCTGTCGATCACCAAAGAGCCCGAGTCCGACGACGTCACAAAGAACACCAAGATTAAGGCAATAGACAGTACAGAAATAATGGAGCTGTAAGGCAGCTGCTCATAGACATGGAACAGCGTCAGTGAAATATCCGTTAAGCCATTGGTGCCCAGCTCTCCGACTTTATTGACCACTTGATCCAGTGCAATACCACCGAACACCGCCATCCAGATCAGCGTCACCACAGTTGGAATCACGATCACGGCAAAAATAAACTCACGAACGGTACGACCTTTCGAAACTCGAGCGATAAACATCCCCACAAACGGTGACCAAGATACCCACCATGCCCAGTAGAAGACTGTCCAACCATGCATCCAGTCGATGTCTTCACGGCCATGAGGGTTACTCAGCGGCAAGATGTTTTGTACGTAGGCAACCGTGGAGTCCCAGATTGAAGTGGTCGCGATATCAAAACTGACGAATAACACAAACACCAACAGTGCAAACGCGACAATCATGTTGACGTTTGACAACACTTTCACGCCGCCATCGATACCACGAATGACAGAAATGACCGCAATAAAGGTTACGAAAGCGATGACCGCCATCTGTAAGCCGGTACCACCATCAAGACCAAACACATGGTTAATCCCACTGGTCGCCTGCTGTGCCCCTAGCCCTAGAGACGTTGCCAAGCCAAACAGCGTCGACAACACCGCAAGAATATCGACCACATGACCTAACCAACCCCACGCTCTGTCACCAAAAATGGGATAAAACGCTGCGCGTAGCGACAGAGGTAGCCCCTTGTTATACGCAAAAAACGCCAGCGAAAGCGCGACGATCGCGTAAATCGCCCAGCCATGAATACCCCAGTGGAACAGCGTCGCCCCCATCGCCAGGGACTTCGCCTGATCGGAATACGGTTCAGCGTTTAACGGCATGCCCCACCAATCCGTGAAGTAAGCCGTCGGCTCAGCTACACTCCAAAAAAGCAGGCCGATACCCATGCCCGCGGCAAACAGCATAGAAAGCCAAGAGACGGTGGAATACTCTTTCTTCGCATCGATACCGCCGATGCGAATTTTACCTAGGGGCGAGAAGAGGAGCGCTATCGCAAACACGACAAAGAAGTTTGTCGCCCACATGAAAAAAACATCAAAATCGGCAATGATACCGTTACGTAAACCATTTAGTGCGTCGCGCGCTGTTGCTGGTTCAACCACCAACAAAGAGACCAAACAGAGGATGACGAGTCCTGCGCTGATACCAAAAACGGGGTTGTGGATATCAAATCCCCACTTTTGAACGTTGTCTTGACCAACTTGATAATCCGTCGTGTCGATACTGTATTTTTTAAATTCATTATCCATAAATTAGTTTTTAGCTCGCGCAGTATTTGTTTTGGTTCAACAGCACAAAGCGCAAAGCCGTCTCCTGATAATTTGAACACTAATTATAACTTACCGAAAGAAATTGTATCATTTACTAAAAAAACGAGCAATGATCACATAAAATCTATCAATTCCGGCTCAATATATGCATGTTTTATTTAGACAGCGAATCATTTTTCTCCATCAAACTTAGCCCTCATTCAGTGTGGATATGTGACAAAACAATATGTCTCATAAATACACTCGCGCGCAATATATAGTGAGATCACAGAAAAACATAGCAAGATCACAAAAAAACAGATCTACGCCCCTCATATTTTTACTTTGGATGAGGGATGGCCCAATTGACTGTTCTACACTTTGCCTTCATCCGATCAACATTCCACACCACAATTCGTGAAGCATGAACAAAATTACCCTTTACCAAGTCTTTACTCGCCTTTTTGGCAATATCTGTACCGCCAACGTTCCTTGGGGAACTCGCGAGCAAAATGGTGTTGGCAAATTCAGCGATTTTACGCCTCGCGCACTAGAGGCGATTCGAGATCTCGGCATCTCCCATATTTGGTATACCGGTGTGCCGCACCATGCGCGGGTCACCGACGATTCGCAATGTGGAATACGCAGTGATCACCCCAGTATCGTTAAAGGCAGAGCAGGGTCACCCTATGCCGTGAAGGACTATTACAGCGTCAATCCCGACCTTGCTGACAATCCGGAACACAGAAATCAAGAGTTTGAGGCGCTGATTGCGCGCACTCATAAAGCGGGGCTTAAAGTGATCATCGACATAGTCCCGAACCATGTCGCGCGGGTCTACCAAGGAGAATATAACCCGCCTGGCGTGCGCGATTTTGGCGCTGACGATGACACCTCAGTAATCTATCATCGTGACAATAATTTCTATTACCTGCCCGGCGAACACTTCTCAGTGCCTGACGAATTGGCGACGAATCCCCCGCTCGGGGGAGAATCTCACCCCGCATTAGAAGAAGCGTACGTTGAGTACCCAGCCAAATGGACCGGCAACGGTTCACGCTTGGCTCAGCCCAACGCCGACGATTGGTATGAAACGGTAAAAATCAATTATGGGGTAAGGCCCGACGGTAGCCACGATTTTGCCTCTCTGCCTCCGCACTATCGCCATTTAGATTGCGGCGAACACCTGCATTTTTGGCAATCGCAAAATGTGCCGGACTCTTGGACGAAATTTCGTGATATCGCGCTTTACTGGCTAGACAAAGGCGTCGACGGGTTTCGATTTGATATGGCCGAGATGGTACCGGTCGAGTTTTGGAGCTACCTCAACGCACACATTAAGCACACCAACGCCGACGCGATAGTGATTGCCGAGGTGTACCAACCCGATCGTTATCGTGATTACATCCAACTGGGCAAGATGGACTACCTCTACGACAAGGTGGATCTGTATGATCACCTGATTAAGGTCACCCAAGGATGCGCTTCCACCAGCGAGATAGGCCGCATTGAATACCAACTGCGCGATATTGAGCATCATATGCTCAAATTTATGGAGAACCATGACGAGCAACGTCTCGCTTCACCCGCGTGTTGCGCTTCGGGTGAAAACGCCATACCGGCCATGTTAGTCTCGGCGTGCCTATCGAGCGCGCCGACCATGATCTATTTCGGCCAAGAAGTTGCAGAACCCGGCGCTGAAATGGCCGGCTATGGCCAGCCGTCTCGAACCTCTATTTTTGACTACGTTGGTGTCCCTCATCACCAACGCTGGATGAATAACGGCCAGTTTGATGGCGGCCAACTCGCCGAGCAAGAAAGCACACTGCGTCACTTCTACCAAAGGCTGCTTAACTTAACGTTAAACAGCCCTGCGCTGTGTGGCGACTACCATGACCTTTATGCCGACAACCACCTAGCTTTTGGTGATGGCGCAGATTACCTCTACGCCTTCGCGCGCTCTTGCTCGACGCAAACCTTGATCATCGCCACCAATTTTAGCCAAACGCAGTCTCATGAGGTGACGTTAACGTTAAACGAAACGCTCATCGCCCAATGGCAACTCACTGAGGGGACCTACGCCTTGACCAACTGCCTAAGCGGCGACACACACCAACTGCAGGTCAAAAATGGGATTGGCCGAGCCACCCTGAATTTTACGCCACTGTGCACCTTTTACTTGGAACTAGGGGAAACACTATGACGCTGCCATATCTTTTTCATGGCCAATCTCACGATTGGGTCACGCTAGATGAGACCAAACCTATCCTCACCGTGCGTTTAGCGACGGAAAAAGGCATTCACTTTGATAAGGTTCTCGTGCGCCATGAGCCCGACAACGAAGAGTATTTGGTGGCCATGACCCGCGTCGACGAGACGCCCTATTTGGATATCTGGTCGGCCAGTTTCCCACTCAATCAAGATCGCGCCATCACGCACTATGTCTTCAAACTGCTGAGCAACCAGCGTCAGTACTGGCTCGATGGCCGGCAAGTGAGCACCCGCATGCCGGGTAAAGAGACGCACTTTAAGTACAATCGCGAACATCAGCCACCTAAGTGGGTCAGTCAACAAGTGTTTTACCAAATTTTCCCTGATCGCTTTTGCAACGGTAAGCCCGAGTTAAGCGTGAAAGAGGGCGAGTATTTGGTGTCTCGTGGTACTAAGCCAGTCACCTGTAAACGCTGGGGCGAACCCGTCGATTTGGAGGGAAATGGCGGCTGCGAATTTTATGGCGGCGATCTCTACGGCGTTGAAAGTAAACTCGATTACTTACAATCACTGGGTGTGACGGCGCTCTACCTTAATCCGATTTTTACCGCACCCAGCAACCATAAGTACGACACTGCAGATTATCGCAACGTCGACCCCCACCTTGGCAGCAACGCCCATTTTGCTCAATTATGTGAGCAATTACGCTCGCGAAACATGCGCATCATGTTGGACGCCGTCTTCAATCACACCTCCACCGAGCACCCGTGGTTTAACTTGCAAGGCTGGCATGACACCCTAGGCGCGTATCAATCGGTGAACTCACCTTACCGCGATTACTACTTGTTTAAAGATGAGGGCCAAGATTACATCGGTTGGAAGGGCATACAATCTCTGCCTGTGCTCAATTTTGACAACCCAGAGGTAAGAGAATACCTCTATCAAGGGGACGATGCGGTGGTCAAGCATTGGCTAAAACCGCCCTACTCCATTGATGCTTGGCGATTTGATGTGATTCATATGCTGGGCGAAGGGGAAGGGGCAAAGAACAACGCGCACTACGTCAAAGCTTTTCGTGACGCTGCCAAGCAAGTCAACCCGGATTGCTACGTACTGGGTGAGCACTTCTTTGAAGCGACTCAATGGCTGCAAGGCGATCAAGAAGATGGCGCAATGAACTACTATGGGTTTGCACACCCACTCAGAGCGCTACTGACAGGCTTAGACATCGCGTTTGACCCAATCGACATCAATGTCAGCGAGTTTTTGGATTGGCAAGCCGAGGCGAGAGCGAAGCTGCCGTGGGCCAATCAATTGGCACAGTTGAATCAGCTCGACAGCCACGATACTGCGCGCTTTATTGAACTAGTCAAAGAGGAACCCGAAAAATACGCCTTGGCTGCCACGCTGCTATTCAGCTATGTCGGCGTACCTTGTGTCTATTACGGCAGTGAATTGGCACTCGAAGGCAGTCATGACCCCGATAATCGCCGCTGCATGCCGTGGGATAAGGTGGACGCCAACCCCACCTTGGCTCTGTTTCAGGCATTGATCGCCTTGCGCAAACAACACCCTGCGTTGCAATACGGTGATTACGTCCCTCTGGTACACGACAACAACAGTTTTGTGTTTGCGCGTACCCTAGGCGATGAAGTGATTGTTGCCGCCTTTAACGTCAGCAACCAAAACCAAATCGTCTCTATTCCACTGTGGAAGCTCACCAAACCAGTGTTTGTGTTGACCGACTTACTCGACAAGCACGCCCTTCCCGTCGAAGGAGAATCCATGCAGATTACCCTACTAGCGATGGGCGCGCGCTTGCTTGGTGGCTAAATTGTAATTCAACCAGGCGCTGATAGAGCTCACATGACTCGAGCAGCGCCGCATGGCTGCCTTGGTCAACTAACTGGCCCCCGTCGAGTACGGCAATACTGTCCGCGTGTTGAATGGTCGATAGACGATGCGCAATGATCAACGTCGTGCGGCCTTGCATCAGTTGCTCAAGCGCCTGCTGAACGTGATGTTCACTTTCACTGTCGAGTGCACTGGTGGCCTCATCGAGTAGTAATATCGCGGGATCTTTCAGAATCGCTCGCGCAATCGCAATGCGCTGCCTTTGACCACCGGACAAACGCACACCGCGCTCGCCGAGAAAACTGTGGTAACCGTCAGGCAGCGCCATAATGAACTCGTGCGCATGGGCTTTTTTCGCCGCCCGCATCACCTCTTCATCACTCGCGTCTGGACGACCATAACGAATATTGTGCATCACATCTTGGCTAAACAGGGTCGGCTGTTGAGGAACCAGCGCCATATACTCGCGCAGTTGACTCGGTTCAAACTGCTTCACATCACGCCCTGCGATGCGCACCTGACCAGATTGCGGGTCATAAAAGCGTTGTAGTAGTTCAAACAGCGTGGTTTTTCCTGCGCCTGACGGACCAACAAGCGCCAGCACTTGACCATCTGCGACCTTAAGCGAGAGGTTATCGATTGCTGCCACATCTGGCCGCGATGGGTAGTGAAACGTCACCTGCTCCAGTTGCACGCTCGCTCCTTGGATTGGGCTGTCGCTCGTGGCCTCACTCGGCCCCACAATATCACTTTTCACTTGAAGAATGTCGACCAAACGCTCTGTTGCCCCCGCCGCGCGTTGCAGCTCGCCCATGACCTCAGACAATGTGCCTAACGAGGAGGCGACCATAATGGCGTAGAACACGAACGCGCCCAAATCGCCAGCCGACATGGAGCCATGAATCACATCTCTTCCGCCGACCCAAAGCATCCCTGCAATCGCAGTAAAGACGATCACAATCACTCCGGAAATCAATATGGCGCGCTGCTTCACTCGCTGACGGCCAACGTCGTAGGCCTTTTCAACTTCAGTGGCAAAGGCCGCACGCTCAAACGCCTCACGGGAATAACTTTGCACGGTTTTAATCTGTTCGACCGCTTCGCCGGCGTAACTACCGACATCCGCCATCGAGTCTTGGCTACGTCGTGATAAAGCGCGAACTTTACGGCCATAAAAAAGAATCGGGACCAACACAAACGGCACGGACGCCAGCACCACCAAAGTTAATTTCACATTGGTGGCAAACAGCATCACTATCGCGCCTAAACACATGAGTGCGCTGCGCATCGCCATGGAGAAAGAGGATCCAATGATACTTTGCAACAAGGTAGTATCGGTGGTGAGGCGTGACATGATCTCGCCGCTGCTGTTGGTTTCAAAGTAACTGGGGTGCAAAGAAATCACATGATTAAACACCACGAGGCGTATATCCGCACTGACGCGTTCCCCCACCGATGAAACCAAATAAAAGCGAAAGAAGGTGCCCACCGCAATCATGATGGTGACCGCCACGATATAAAGGATCGCTTGCTCAAGCTCCGCCAATGACTGCTGTGAAAAACCATTGTCGATAAGCATGCGTACCCCTTGACCCACCGAAAGCGTCAACGAGGAAGTCGCCACCAACGCAATCAACGCGCCGATGACCTGCCAGCGATAAGGACGCACAAAAGCCAGTAACTCGAATAAAATCGCTAAGCTTTTACGTGATTGGGCACTTGGTGTTGCCGAAGATGTGTGATTTGGCTGATTGGTGGATGCTCGTCCCATCAAATGGTCTCTTTTCCCGTCATGATGACGCTAGGCTATTGAACAGCTTCGAGACTACCACCTCACACACTAGGATGCACCCATTGGCTTTATCAATAAAAGAGGAATGAACGCATCGACACCGCGCCCAGTTCAATGCCACCTGTGATAGAGAAAAGCCGATCTTGTTCATCCGACGCTCCCGCAACCGTTAGCGCTGGCACATAGTGCTCAAGCGTTGGATTCGCTTGATAAAGCAGAGAACCCAGCTCACGTGTATCCGCCAACGATGAAAAGCGTCGCGTTTGCAGCGCCTGACCGACTTTATCATCGAACTCTAGCGCCCAATCATGAACATGACCGTCTAAATCCAGAGCGCGTAGGTTGTGCACCACATTGCCAGAGCCGAGAATTAAGACGCCACGGTGGCGAAGTTCACGCAATGTTTTACCGAGATTGAGATGCCAGTCGAGCGGCTTCGTAACATCAATCGACATCTGGAACACAGGAACGTTGGCCTCTGGGTAAAGAGATTTCAGCAGCGCCCACGCGCCGTGATCAAGCCCCCACGTCTCATCTTCATGGGCTTTGATGTGGTCAAGTAACTGCACCACTTCTCGCGCGAGCCTTGGTGCCCCGGGGGCCGGATATTGCTCTTCATACAGGGCCTTGGGAAAGCCGTAAAAATCATGAATGGTGCGAGGCTGCGCAGAAACATCGACCAGGGTCGAGCCTTGACTCATCCAATGAGCAGACAGCACCAAGATCGCTTGAGGAGTAGGTAAACTGGCGCCCAGTTCCATCCACGAACGACTGTAGCGGTTGTCTTCAATGATATTCATCGGTGAGCCATGACCCAGGAAGATTACCGGCATGCGTTCGGATGCGCTCAATGAGCGTTTTAGTTGTTGATAAGTCACGTTGGTCATTGTTGTGCCTCATAGTATTCGCTGGAGATGCTCCCTTGTAAGTAGGAGCGGATGAACTCAGTATGCGCAAAATAAATAATGAACACTATGTAGATTATGTGGAATAATTATCTATATTTTGTTCGCAATCTCATTCGCAAGAATGTTCCCCATTTCGATTGATCTTAGGAGGATACCCGTGGATAAAATGGATGGACTTAGAGCCTTTGTCGCCACCGCGCAAACGGGATCGTTTACCGCAGCGGCGCAAAGGCTTGGCATCTCTAACCGACTCACCTCCAAATATGTGGCTCAATTGGAAGCGCAGGTCGGCGCCCGCCTGTTGCAACGCACGACACGCAATGTCAGTGTCACCAGTGCGGGGTTGCGCCTACTCGAGCAAGCGCCACGTCTTCTCGCCGAATTTGACGAACTGTTCGAGCAAGTCGGTCGTAGTCATCAACAACTCTCTGGGCCACTCAAAATCTCCGCCCCCATCACCTTTGGTGAACTCTACCTGCAAGATCTACTGCGCCGCTTTGCCTTGCTTCATCCAGAGATTGAACTTGACCTGCGCTTAACCGATGATTTCGTTGACCTAGCGATGGAGGGATTTGATCTTGCTTTTCGCATCGGCCTGCCCGACAACGCTTCCGTTCGTGGCCGTAAGTTAGGCATTATTCACAGTCAGTTAGTGGCCTCTACGGAGTATTTGGCCGCCCACGGCACGCCGATTAACATCGACGATTTAGCGCAACATCGATTGATCATTGACACCAATCGGCAAGGTTACCAACGTTGGACCTTTACGCGAGAGGGCGTCCAAAGTGACTTCAAACCGCGCAGCCAACTTAAAGTCAACAGTGCACGCGTGGCAAAAGAGTGGGCAGAGCAAGGGATGGGTATCGCTTTGTGCCCAGATTTTGTCACTCACGATGGCATCAAAAGTGGGCGTTTGGTTCGGGTACTGGACGATTACGACCTCGGCACACGTTCGATGTACGCCATCTATCTAGCCGGGCATGAAATCCCACGTAAAGTCCGCGCGCTGATTGATTTTGCCCATCAAGAACTGTCATCCACAATCTAACCTATCTACCCAGCAAGGCTTGGCGTATGATGCGAGACTATTGCGAATAATAATGAGAAGTCAGCTCAAGCTCCCCTTGAGCCATTTACTGCTATGAACGTCACTACGCCAACCCAACTTATCCCCGTTGGGGTTCGATTTATGCTCTTGTCTGCACTGGGCTTTGCTCTGATGTCGGCAAGCGTCAAGTACGTCAGTGAGCACGGTATTCCTGTGTTTGAGATTGTTGCAGCGAGGGCCTTGGTGTCTCTCATCATCAGCTATCTGGATGTGAAGCGTAAGCGCCTCTCGGTATGGGGACACAATCGTAAATTGCTCCTCGTTCGCGGCGCCGTGGGCACCTTCGCTTTGATGTGTGTCTACTATTCGGTCACCACGCTGCCCCTTGCGGAAGCGACCATCTTGCAATACGTGCACCCGGTGTTCACCGCGCTGCTTGGCGTGCTGTTTTTAAAGGAGCGCATTCAAAGCGCCACCTTAGTGTGCATCGCTCTCTGTTTAACTGGGCTTGCCGTGATGATGCAACCCAACTTCAGTGACAGTGTTCACCATGAACTGCCTCCACTTAGTGTGATGCTCGCGCTCGGCGGCGCGTTTGGCAGTTCGATTGCTTACGTCATCGTTCGTAAATTGAGCCAAACCGAAGACAGTTCAGTGATCATTTTCTATTTCCCGTTGGTCGCCCTACCTACCTCTTTGCTACTGATGGGCGATAACGTCGTTTGGCCAAGCTTGCCAATGCTGTGCATGTTGGTGCTGGTGGGCATTTTCACCCAAATTGGCCAATACGGTTTGACGAAAGCGATGCAAACCCAAGAAGCAGGCAAAGCCTCGGCGTACTCTTACGTGCAAATCGTCTTTTCTACCCTAATTGGTGTTTGGGTCTTTAATGAAGTGCCATCGCTATGGACCTACCTAGGCGGCACTTTGATTATTACCGGCGCTTTGATCAATGTGTTTGGACGGAAAATGCTGCCACCTCTTCGTAAAAGAAATGGGGCAACACGGGCGAAATAGCCGATTCATCGAGGCGAACCTTGGGGTCAACGGTGACAGCGCCGTTGACCCAGCGCCCCCCATCACGCGCTCGGCGCGTGACACTCGGGTTCTGCTTTGTGACTCATCATTTCTAACACCACCAGTAATAAGGCGGCGGTGATGGCTCCCGCCAAACAGAGATATAACGCGCTGTAATAGTTATACAGCTCGGCGACCACACCCACCGCGAGGCTCGAAACAAGGGTACTGATGTTCAACATGTTGGAAAACAGCGTCGATGCGGTGCCGAGGCGATCCTTCATCATGTCTTGCAATGCCACCATACCCAAGGTCGCGCATATCCCAATAAAGAAACCATTCAGCAATTGAGCAAACAGCATCACGCTAAATTGGGTTTCTACGAGCATCACCAAATAGAACAGCGCACCAGAGACAACCGCGGTCGTCATTACCCTTGTCGTACCAAATTTGTCCGCCATACGGCCGGCGGCCAGCATCACCGGAATCTCAAAGGCGGCCGCAGCCCCAAATAACAGCCCAAGCCAACTGGCATCGACCACTAACTCTTGAGAGAGGTAGAGCGGAATACTGATTATGTAGAGGTTATTCGCTGAAAAAGCGCACACCACGATCACGCAGTACAACAGCACACGTTTACCCAGAGGTTTATTGACGCGACTTGCTGAGCGCTCCTCTTGCGTCACCACATTCGAGGGGATCTGCTTGACGACCACCCAAATACCCAAGGCCACGATCACAGCCGAGACCGCAAACGAGGCGCTAAAGCCAAACTGAGCTTTGAGCATAAACGCTGCGGGTGGACCAAACACCCACGCAATCGCTAGACCCGCTCGCATGGTTGCAACAAAACGTGTGCTGTTGTCGACATGACGGTCGCCATACTCTCGGCCGAGAGCGAACAATTGACCAAACGAAGCGCCACTGACGCTGCCGAACAGTGTGACCACAGCAACCGCCAACCAGTAGTCACGAATCACAGTAAAGCTCGCCACGGTAATGAGGTAGCTGCTTAACGAGACGACTAAAATGGTTTTGCGATTCCAATGGCTGTCTGATCGTTTGGCGATCGCCGACGAGACCCATACCGAACTGCTGACCGCCACCACCATGTAGAGGCTCAACATCAATGGTGAAGCACCCAGTTCTTGCACAATGAAGAGACTCGATAATGGATAGAAAAACGCGCCGCACAAGCCGGTGACAAAAGTGGTAAATATAAAATAGAGTGCGGTTTTATCCCGGTACATGGCGGACTCCCCATCCAGACACATTGAAAACGAACACGGCGAATACGCCGCAAGCAATGCCCGTCAGTCTACGCCGATCCTTCGCCGACAATGGTAGTATTCGAGCCAGGTTTGATACTATTCCTTCAACTTTATAATCATCTTTGACAGAAAAGCGTCATGTAGCTAGGCTAGTGTCCAACCAAGGAGAACATTGTGAAGCCATTTAAAGAGCATGTACTGACAACCCCTAGCTTTGACTGGCTGGTGCGTGAATTTCGTTGCCGAGAGCACAACGATCAGTACGCCTGCTCATGGCACTATCACAGTGAGTATGAGTTAGTGCTCTATCTCGATCCGCACTCGGTGTTTCAGGGTAACTATTACGCGGGTGATGCGATTGGCGAGATTGTGGATCATACTCTGCTGCTTTATGGTCCTGGGCTACCCCATATGCTCGCAGGCAAAAGTGTTGCCTCAGAGAACAGTGAGCAACACACGGTGATCATTTGGTTCTCACAGCACTGGGTGGATCAACTGCAACACTTAGTGCCCGAAGCGAGACACCTCTCTCGCTTGCTGAGCCAAGCTTCGCACGGGCTGCATTTTAGCCCTGAGATTGCCCAGAAAGTGGCCAACATCATGGAAGGGTGTATCCATCTGCCGCGCCATCACCAAGTGGTCAAAGTCATTGACGTGCTGCTCACGCTTGCCGACGATCTTAAGGCGACCAAACTCTGCACTTCACCATATCGCATTCAGCCTTTGTCCTCCCAGCACGACACGGATCGCCGCATTGAACTGGCCACGCATTACATTGAGCAACACTACGCACAAAGCATCACAATGGCCGCGTTGTGTCAAACACTGCACATGAGTGAAAGCTCCGCCTATCGATTGTTTGAAAAACACTATGGGGTAAGTTTCTCTGAGCATCTCAAGCAGTATCGCGTCGGCAAAGCGTGTGAGCTTCTGGCCAGTACTCGTCTGCCGATCGCCCTTGTTGCAGAGCGTACCGGCTTTAAAAACCTCTCCAACTTTAACCGTCAATTCAAAGGGGTTAAGGCGATGACGCCGAGCGAGTTTCGCCAACAGTTTACCTCTCCCTTAACGGTAAAATCCTCTCCCTAGCATGTTGTTGGCCTTAACTGCAGACGAAAAAGTATGAACACTCTCTCCTCCTTTTGCCTGCAACACGACACGTCTAACCGTCTCAGGGCTTGGAAGAGACACAACACAAACTTTCGTTCATAGCGGAGCCTCTCACCCTGTTCTATCTAATCAAGTACCTATGGATAGAAGAGGCTTACCCGATGTCCTTTCCCTTGACGAAATTCTCCCTAACAACCTTGACCCTACCCTGCTTAAGCGCATTGCTCTTGTCCAACACGACATTCGCGCAAGAAAAGGCGGCTCGACCGTTAACTGTGGGCGATGTGATCGCACGACCCGGCGTACTGACACCGAAAGGAAAACTCACTTTTGACGCCTCACTCAGTTACACGCAAAACTCATCCAATAAAGTCTCTGTGGTTGGGTATACCGTGTTACCCACGCTGATTGTTGGACGTATCGAGGTGAGTGATTCAGACAGAACCACCATTACCGCAGGGATGAGTGCGCGTTATGGACTCACCAACACAACAGAGTTGGAACTGCGCTTACCGTTTGTGTATCGAAACGATCAAATCTCTACCCGCCCAATCCAAGACGGTGCGCAAGACAACACGGTCAATATCACGCTAGATGGAGGGGGATTAGGCGATGTGGAGTTAGCGCTGCGCCATCAATTCAATGTCGACTCAACGCCTTACTGGATTGGCGGCCTAAGCGTCAAATCAGACAGCGGAAAGTCGCCCTATGACATCGAGATCGACGACACCACCAATACCTACAAAGAGGTCCCAACCGGATCCGGTTTTTGGAGCATTGAGCCCAGCCTTTCGATGATCTATCCGACCGACCCTGCCGTCCTCTTTACCAGTTTCAGCTACATTTACAATTTTGAAGATGACGTCAATGTAGGGGACAGCAGCAGTGCCGTAAAATTGGGTGATACCCTTTCATTAGGCGCGGGGATTGGCTTTTCGGTCAATCCTGATCTGTCGTTTTCGCTCGGCTTGAGCCACAAAACGATATTGAAAAGCAAACTGGATGGCGAAGAGGCGGACGATGCAAAACTACTGCAACTGGATTCGATTAACTTTGGTGTCAACTACGCGTTTTCAAAGACATCGTCATTGAACGTCAACGCTCAGGCAGGCTTAACCGAAGACACCCCCGACTTCCAACTGACAGTGAGGGTGCCGTTCAGTTTCTAATATCCTCCGATCAATAAGGCATCTTGAAGCTTGGTGCGACTGCGAATCTGTTGCACTAAGCCGCTGACTTGAGCGTCAATATTGACAATCGTATCCACCCCCAACACACTGTGATCGAGTGTATTTTGAATCACATTAGTGATGCTTGCTGAGGTGATCGACGCCGATGTACTGTTGGTCACATCCAGTGAATTGACTAACGCCGCTGGGTTGACACTCACATCTCCTGCAATCTGATTGCCTTCGCCTACTTGAACAACATTCACCACATCGGTGACAGGCACCGCAGTCGTTGTAGTCGACGAGTCCGTTGGATTGGCTTGCCGGACTTTATAGTTCGCCGACTGCTTGAGCAGTTGACCGTTTTCAAACACCAAGTTGGCGATTTGCGTATTAAAGACCGATTGTCCATTAACACTGCTTCGTACACTCAAGCCTATATTGATGACGTAGTCTCTGTTGATTTGAAACCCTCCTCGATACAGAGCCAATCTCGATTGACTCATGGGTGTCAGTTGAACTTGCTGTATATCAATGGCATCAGCAAACACGGACATCGACGCCATGCTGGCTAATACTCCTATTACCACCTTTACCGTTTTCATAATGTCGCCCTAAAGGCTAGTATTCCCCAGCCTCTGGTAACGTGATCGAAAATACCCCGAGAGATTCTCGAGATACCCCTGTGCTTAATGGTGCGCTATGATAAACCGCGAAGTGATCATCGGTAATAAACGAGGTCCTCCCCACTTCCGCTTTATTGCGAATCAGCAGGACAACACCTTGATAGTACTGCTCAAACTCTTCAAAGCTCATCATCATGGTGCCACGAGAAGGATCGCCTAAGATCACAGAATGTTGGTTCATTCCCTTTATGACCACAAAGTGAAGATAACCGTCAAAATTCACTAAGGTCACCCCAGGAACGCCTACTTGTTTCATTTTCTCCAAACTGATCTGAAATCCATCTGCGCGCAGCCCTTGAGCGTCAAGATACTGCTTCATATCCAGCAACGAAAAGCCTTGTTGCTCAATGAGGGCTTGATCCCCATTTGAGAACATCACTTCAAATATCTCTTGTTCGGCGGAAGGGGTTTGGTAGTGGTAAGTCAGAAGGGAAGCCAGCGCCGCAGAGCCACAACTAAAATCGTATTGTTGACGATGCACGTCACCAAACTGCAACTCCTTGTAGCTTTTTACGGGCACGCTGTACATTCCGCGCTGGGGGAGAAAATTGAGAGCTTGAGCAGAAGAACAGAGCATCGCTCCTACCCAAGCTAGAATTACGCACCAAAGTTTCATGGTCATTTCAGTGTTAAATTGACAACTGTTGAGTTTTGTATCAACACATTATTGCCAGTGTTTTGGACCACGCTCGTGATACCTGAGCTGTGCATGAGCGCACTGCTCGCGATCACGTTGTTTCCCGTAACACTGTTTGTCACCGCATTTCCTGCGTTGATACCATTTATCTCTGACGACGCAGTCACACTCTCGATGTCGATGTGATATTGGCCTCCACGGGAGCTGTCGAGTTGCTGCTCCGACAGCCCCGGTTGTTCCAATATCAACTCATCGGCATAAGCAGATAGCGTGCCCAACGTCATCAGGACGAATAGAGCTGTACGCATCGCTTTGCTCCTAGAGTGCGAACTTAATCGGTAAACACAGACGCGTTAGTGGATACAGACTGTTGGATCAATGAGTTTGAACCCGCATTCTGCGCCACAGTCACGATACCCGCTGCACTGCCAAAGCCATCCATACGATTGATGTTGTCTACGCTCACACGGCCTTTGTTTCCACCGGCACCGTAAACGACAGATACACCCGATACGCTACCGCCCAGTGTTGAGCTCGCCACAACCGTGTCGGAGTCGAGATCAATCTCATAGGTATTAGTGTAGGTATTGGCACTGTTGTTCCAAGTATTACTGTTATCACTGCCATCGTTGTAGCTGCCATTAGTACTGGAATTGGTGTTACCACTGGCGACCGTTGCAGTATTACCACTATCGTCAACACTGTTGTCGATATCAGTATTCGCCTCGGTATACGTAGCAGTGTTACCACTGTCGTCAACACTGTTATCCGTCATGGTGTTACCACTCGCTAAATTCGCCGTATTTCCACTATTGGCCACACTGTTGTCAGTATCGGTGTTCGCTTCGGTATACGTCGCTGTGTTACCACTATCGTCAACGCTGTTGTCCGTCATGGTGTTGCCGCTGGCTAAATTCGCCGTATTCCCACTGTTGGCCACACTGTTGTCGGTATCATTGTCATACACCGTTTGCGTTTGCGTCACGGTGTTGGCACTGTCGTCCCAGTTGTTACTTGAATCTGTATTGTGACTTAGAAAGTCGTCACTGTTATTGTTATCGGCCCACGCAATACCACTCACAAATAGCGCTGACATCGCGACAGCAATACCGGTTTTTTGAAGATTCATAATGTGCACTCCATTAAGTTGACTGATTGTTCCTCGCCCTAAGGCAAGCTCAGTATAGGGGGTGCGCAATTTAGAATTGTCTCACCGCTAAGACTGTCTAAAGCCAGACACCAGCAATTTAGGGAACACTTATCACTGCTTGTTTTTTTAATATTTAAAAACAATATCTTATCGGGCACTGCTGACTGAAGTATGAAAGAAGATGACTATTTTGGAGGGAAAAAGTATGACGTGTTTACGGCTAATTTCAGTCTTGCACGCTCATACAGTCATGATGAAAGATAAAGTCAGAGCAAAGTTAACCTACTGATTTAAAATCACAAAACAACGTTCCGACTAAGCGCTTAGTTTATATACCGCCGATCATGTTGAAACTAAAGGTCACCGCCCTAATCCGCTTCTAGTCTCTCTTTATGATTTTACGCAGTCATACTGGGCGCTGGCGTATACTTACCCCTATTGAAAGGACGATGTTTAGAGGCTTTCGACGTTCATTTTGTTGCCAGGATGGGAAACCCATGGATACCTATACACTGATGCTCCTGACGCAAAAAAATTTGCAAAGTAGCTTAATTCAACAACAGCTCTCAACCATTAAGAATGTCAGCGTTGAGAGTTGCGCGCCAGAGCAATTGGTCGAGCTTTCTGTTAAGCGCAAAGTGGATCTGGTCGTGGTGGATTACGCCTACTTAGACGATATGTTACGCGAAGATGCCCTGCCCGACTTCGAGCTGCTCGGATTTGGTTTGCTCGTTCACAATGTACCGGAAGAGGCACAAAATTTTACCTTTGTGCGTTGGAAGTTTTTGCGCGGCCTACTCCTTCAATCCGCTTCGGTCGACCACTTAACACAGAGTGTAAAATACATTTTGTCCGGTGGATTGTGGCTGCCCAGAAAATGCCTAGAACGCACCGTGCTCCACTATCGAGATCCGGACACCGTCCAACACGACTACTACGCCAACTTGACCTGCCGAGAGAAGCAGATTCTAGATTTAATCTATCATGGCAAATCTAACCAGCAGATCGCCAACCAACTCTATCTCGCTGAAAGTACAGTCAAAAGCCACATCTACAAACTGTATAAAAAGCTGCATGTACACAAGCGAAAAGAGGCGGCGCAGGTCGTCCGAGCGGTACAAAACGCGACGGGGCTTTAATTCAATGTGTGTGATTGAGCTTGGAACTTAATCATTTTGCTTGATCGTTTTGAAAGAATCGCTCCAGATTCACGCCCACCGTCATACCGCCGATAAATCGCCCTGTTTGGCTGTCGCGGATAGGAACACTGATTTGGGTTTGAAACAAATTGGTCGAAGGATCGTACTGAATGTCGTCAATAAACATGTCAATGCCGTTCAAGAGCCTCAAGTATTTGAGCTCATCGCCTTGCCACAAGTCTGATGTCACCACACTTTGCCCTACGTTATAGCCTTGAGCATCAAAAACCATGATTTCGGAGAAGATCTCTTGGCTTTGTTGCTGAAATTGAATCAGGTGTTGCGAGAGCGCATTGTCCATCAAGGCATCAAAATTGTTTTTCATTTGTCTGTGCTGAGGATCTTTATTCGCTACCGCGACGCCATCACTGACCAACCCACTTTTCGCCAAAGGCACAATATCTTGCATGGCGAACTGCTTAAGCACTTGCTCCTCCTTATCACTCAGCGAATAGGAAACACTCGAACAGACAGGAATATAGCTGTTGAACCTTGCCATGAAGCCTTCATTTTCGTTGACGAACTCATTGTTAAAGTAAATGCCCAGTGCAGAGAATGTCAAAAACTGTGAGTTAAGCTGCGACACTCTGTCCATCGGGTAAGAGCCGGAGGCAATTTCACTGTTGAACGCATTCAGGTCGATAGCGATCACCTCGATGCGATTTTTCAGTAGCAAGTTGATCAATTGTGCGGAATCCTTGGCGCGGATGATGGGGGTGTACAGAGTTTGGCCTGATAGCCAAGCATCTTGAGCACTGCCATGCACCACGCCGAGTTTGTCAAAATTGACGGTGTCACCGCTGTACACCCAATACCACTTTTCCAGTACTAGAGGGTGCGTCAAGGTCGCATTACCAGAGAGCTCTGAGTTATAGGTTGAAGAGAAAAAGCCATCCACACCGCCAGTTTTCAACGACTGACTGGCGCGCTTCCACGGTGAGAGTTGGATACGGTAATCCATGTCCATATTTTCAAAAATACACTTTACCGTGTCCACCACAGTGCCATGTAGCTCGCCATTATCAAAGCTTTGATAAGGTTTAGAAATTTCCGTATAAAGCTCAACAGGATTGGCCCATGTCTTTACCCAAGGCATCAACAGAAGCCACCACACTGCGACTAAACGCACCATCATCACTCTCATTGCTTAAGGGTTATCTCACCACAAACTGATTGACGTCACGGCTCAGCCCGCTCGATAGCTCCATGACATTTTGCGCGACTTGATGGATACGCTCTGACAAGGCTTTGCTGCTCTGATTCTGATCATTGAGGCTGACAAGGTTAGTGTTGATCTCTTCAGAGGTGGTGCTTTGCTCCTCCGTCGCAGCGGCAATTTGGGTCGCCATGTCACTGACATCAATGGTGGCTTGATGAATCTCGGTAAAGAGTGTTTGAATTTTCTCCGCCGCTTCGACTGAACTGCGTACTTTATCATTCCCGACGCGAATCGATGACACGGCGTTTTGCACACCCACCTGCAAGGAGTCGATCATCTTCTGAATCTCCTCAGTAGATTGTTGGGTTTTACTTGCCAATGAGCGAACTTCATCCGCTACCACAGCAAAGCCGCGTCCTTGTTCACCCGCTCGGGCTGCTTCGATGGCCGCATTAAGCGCCAGTAGATTAGTCTGCTCTGCGATGTTACGAATCACATCCAATACGGAGACGATGTTTTGCGATTCGGTCGACAGGTTTTCGATAACATTATTGGCATCGGTAATCGCATCAGACAACTCATGCGTGCCACGTACCGACCCCTCAATCAAGGCTTGGCCATTTTGCGTCACTTTCGCGGTCGATTCCGACATTCTTGCCGCTTTGTCGGAATACTCCGCGACCTCTTTTACCGAGACACTGAACTGATTGACGGCGGTGGCGATCATATCGATACCACGACTGATTTCTTCGTTCACTACCTGCGCCTGTGAATAGCTCTGGTTGAGTTCATCAGCCGTATGATTGAGATTATTGGTGTTATCGTAAATACCGATAATGATGCCCTGCAGTTTGCTGACAAAGTTATCAAAGGTACCGGCCAGAAGCCCGAGTTCGTCTTTGCGTTTAGAGTCGATACGTTGTGTGAGATCCCCATCACCTTGTGAGATTTCACCCACGCGTGAGGTCAATTGGCGCATACCGTCGACCAATAGTTTGGGGACAAAGAAGGTCAGTACAGACGAGAGCACACCGACGAAAATGACGAAAAGAAGAAGATTGCGGTGATTCACATCCATGCGTGCATTGAGCACATCGACGGTTTGCTTTGCTTGTGCATCGAGCGCTTCACCGGCGACGTCATAGAAAGCTCTTAACGTGGAAAAGTGCGCGCTGTTATCACCACTGAGCAATTCAGAAGCCCGTTGCATCTCCCCTTTGTCACGCAGCGCAATAACTTCAAGAGAGGAGCTTTTCCATAGGTCAAACGCTTGTTGGTAGCCTTTAAGCTTCGCCAATATTGCCTGCTCCTCTTGCATATAACCGAGATAGTTGTTCATTCTATCCAGTGCTTGCTGTGCGTTTTCTTCAAAATCAGCAAGATCATCCTCAGTGCCATTGGCCGTGATGTAACTCATTTGCGCCACTCTGGCTTGGTATAAATCTCGGTCAGCATTGAGGATATCGGACAGCGCAGGCATATAAGTTTGGCCAAACAAACCCAGGCCATTATTGAGTGCGTAGGAGATGGTACTAAAGGTGACAAACACCACCACCAAGGAGACCACCAGCAAACCCAGTGCGGAAGATAGTTTTAAACGGATACTTTTTGACATGGCTGAGAGCATACTCCCTCCTAAGCTCGAATGAGTAGACAGCTACTCATTTGAAGTTAGTTCAGAATGTGACCACCCTCAACCTAAGTGATAGGAAATAACCGGCAAATAACCCACAAGTTGTACCAGTTGCGTCAAGGCTACTTAGTTATTGAGACGCATACTCAATTGAGCGGCCACCTGCGCCAGTTCTTGACGGGTTTGCTCGATGTCTTCGATGTGATGATGAACAGTGCGCGAATTTAAGGTCATGTAAGGTACTGTCATCACTGCCATCAGTTCGCCTAAAGCACCAAAAATTGGATAGCTGATGTTGGTAACGCCAGAAATTTGCGGACTGGCGCCGACGAAGTAGCCGTCTCGCTGCGTTTTCTCGATGTTCGCTAACGCGTGTTCAATTTCAGCGGACGTCGCATCGGTTTGCGCAAGGATTTTGTCGCGCTGAGCTTGCTCGGTAAAACTGAGCAGCACAATGCCCGAGCCCGATGAGCAGATGTCTAACGTTGCCCCTAAGCGTAAGCCAAAGCCCATTTTATAAGGGCTCTCCTGCACACTGATCACCACGAGCTCACCATGCTTGTATTGGCTTAAGTGGCAAGATTGGTTCACCTTCAAACACAGATCTTCCATCATAGGCACCGCACGTTTGAGCATCTGCGCAATGGGAGGATGTTGGTTGGACAGCACAAACATTCTTAGGCTGAGCGAATACGCCGATTGTTCAGCGTCGAGCTCAATATACTGCCGCTCCACTAGCACCGACAACATGCGAAAGATTTCACTGACACTGCGATCGAGTTTTTCCGCGATTTGCTTTTTACTCAGCGCCACCGGAGACGCGGCAAGAAGCTCCAAAATGTCGAGCCCTTTCTCAAGTGCGGGCGCGCGATATTCAGTTTTTTTAATGTTGCTCATGATCAATAGAGGCTGCCATAGAGAAGTCTCAGTATGACAGCCAATCTAGGTCCTTTAAAGTAGGTTAACGCCTTGATTAACGGATCAATCCCATCCACTGAGGAATCGTCAAGGAAATCGCAGGAATGTAGGTGACGAGCATCAACACACCAAAGATCATCACAAAGAATGGCAACAAGGTGCGAATCACGCTATCAATGCTGATGCCACTGACCTTACAACCGGTAAACAGAATCGGCCCTACCGGCGGCGTAATGGTGCCAAGCGATAAGTTAAACACCAACAAGATACCAAATTGCACCGGATCCATACCCAGAGAAGTACAGATAGGTAGGAAAATCGGTGTGAAGATAAGCACCGCAGGCGTCGGATCCATAAAGGTGCCGACAAACAACAACACCAAGTTGATGATCAGCAAGATCATAAATGGGTTGTCAGTCAATGAGAGCAGCGAGTCTGCAATCATACCCGGGATCTGGGTAAACGCCATGACCCAAGACATAATCGACGAGGTCGCCAACATGAAAATCACAATCGCTGACATTTTCGCCGTACTGAGGAAAATCTGCGGCAACTCACTGAATTTCAACGAACGATAGCACGACGTCAAAAAGAGTGAATAGACCACGGCAATCGCCGACGCTTCGGTTGCGGTAAATACGCCGCCAAGAATGCCGCCAATCACCACCAGAACCAAGGTTAAGCTTGGCACCGCTTGAATCGTGACAGAGAAACACTCTTTCAACGTCATGGTATGTTTGGCGATATAGCCACGGCGTTTTGCCATAAAGCCGGCGATGATCATCACGCTCAAGCCCCACAAAATACCAGGTACGTAGCCACCGACAAACAGCGCCGAGACCGATACGCTACCGGCAACCGTCGCGTAGACAATCAAGGTGTTGCTCGGTGGAATCAACATTCCCGTCGGCGCGGAAGCAATATTTACCGCGGTACTAAAGGCTGGGTCGTAGCCCTCTTTCTTCTGAATCGGCGACATAATGCCACCAACCGCCGCCGCGGATGCCACGCCAGACCCACTGATTGAACCAAACAGCATGTTGGAGACCACATTGGTCTGCGCCAGTGAACCAGGGAAGAAGCCGCTGATGATTTTAGAAAAGTTAATCAGCCGTATTGCTATGCCACCATTGTTCATGATGTTACCGGCCAAAATGAAAAACGGAATCGCGAGCAGCGCGAAGGAATCAAGCCCGACGAACATACGCTGCGCTGAGGTCGTCATTGCCCCTTGAAACGGAAGAATGACCGTCATCGCGGCAAAAGAGGCCGCGCCGACACTGATGGCGATCGGCGCACCGATAATCAGCAAGACGATCGCCCCAACAAACATCACCAGTGAGGCGGTAAGAGCCATATCCATATTACACCTCGCTTGAAGCTTTGCTGTGTTTGAGAGCTTTGAATTGATGGATTAGATTCAATTCGTTATAGAGGAAATAAAACAGAATCAATCCTCCAGAAATCGGGATGGCCGCGTAGATGACACCCATCGGGATTTGCAGTGCCGAATCTAACTGCCACATTTGGCGTACTGCACTGTTGTAACCACCGATGATCATGATCGCGTAGGCAAAACTGACCGTTACCAACTCGATGGACATCTCCACCAACACGCGCACTTTGTCATTGAACTTGTCACGGATAAAGGTGATGGCCATATGCTCACGTAGGCCAAAGACGTACGCACTGCCAAATAAAATCAGCCAAATGAAGAGATAGCGCGACAGCACTTCACTCACCGCACTTGGGCTATTGAATAGATAGCGTGAGGCAACCTGATAGGTGACCAAGGCGGTCATGGTGCCCACAATCAGAATCAAAAACAGGGACAGCACTTTGTCCACCCACTGTTTTAAGGTTGTCATGGCTGACAACAAGGTTTGAAATACGGTTTTTTGCATAATGAAGATCCGACAAGGAGCCAGCACCGCGCTGGCCCCTTACTCTTGAACTTATTTTAAAGCGGCGATTTTTTCGAACAGCTTCTTCTGAGCTGGAGACTCAGTGAGCGCCTGCTGAAGCGGTTGACAGCTCTCTTGGAATGGCGTGATGTCGACTTCATTGAAGGTCGCACCGTGCGATTTCGCGGTCTCCATTGCCGTGCTGATACGATCATTCCAAAGCTTAAACTGCGCTGGCGTACTCTCTTTCGCTAGGCGGCGCAGTGTCGCTTGGTCTTCTTTCGACATCGTATCCACAAAGTAGCTGCTCACCACTACCAGATCGGGCACCATCAAATGACGGGTTGATGAGAAGTAAGGTGCCACTTCGTACTGCTTAAGATCCGCATAAGTGATCTCGTTGTTTTCAGCGCCATCCAATACGCCTTGTTGAATCGCGGTGTACACTTCACCTTGACTCATAGGTACGCCCGTACCGCCCATGCACGATAGCATCTTAATCATGGTTTCAGACTGCATTACACGAATCTTGTTGCCTTTCATGTCCGAGACGTTTTCAACCGGCGCATTCTTGGTGTACATGCTGCGAGCGCCTGCGGTGTACGCCGTCAAGACTTCAAAACCAAAGCGTTTGGTGGACGCGAACAGCTCGTCCAACTCGCCCGACGTAAATACTGCCTCTTGGTGCGCTGGACCAGAGTAGACATACGGCATACCAATCACACGGTAGGTCGCGTCGTAGTTTTCAATCAGTGGGTTGGCGACAACCGCCATTTGAATCGCGCCATTTTGCACCAACTCAAGTGCCGCACGTTGGTCGCCAAGCAGTTCATTTGGGTAAATAGACAGTTTGTAACGGCCGTCCGTTTGCTCGTTGAGTTTTTTGCCAAACTCTTGCAATGCGATGTATTGCGGATGATTGTCTGACTGGTTAAACGCCGCTTTGATTTCAGTTGCCGCTTGAGCCATAGAAACGGTGCCTAGGCCAACGCTGACCAAAGCAGATAGAGCCGTCATTTTCAGTACTTTTTTCATCACAGTAGTCCTTGTCAATGTGTAGGGTAATGTCGTTATTGGTTGTTATCGGATGGCGGTCATGTCCACGAAATCCATGTCATCAAAGGTCTGGTTTTCGCCCAACATGCCCCAGACAAAACTGTAGTTGCTGGTCCCACAACCTGAGTGAATTGACCAACTCGGAGATAGCACTAACTGTTTGTCACGTACGACGATGTGTCGTGTTTCTTGCGGCTCTCCCATGAAATGGAAAACCACTTGATTCGGTTGAACGTTGAAATAGAGGTAAGCCTCCATACGGCGTTCGTGAGTGTGCGCAGGCATAGTGTTCCATACACTGCCTGGTGCAAGATGCGTCACGCCCATGCACAGTTGGCAGGTCGGCAGCACATCTGGGTGCAAGTATTGATTGATCACTCGCAGGTTAGAGGTGTCGTTTGAGCCAAGCTCGACCACTTTCGCTTGTTCACGGGTGATCAAACGCGATGGGTAGCCATGATGCGCAGGCGCACTTAAGCAGTAAAGATACGGTTTGTGCGCACTCTCTTTAGAGTGGAAACGGATATTGCGTACCCCTTTGCCTAGGTAAAGGGCATCGAGCGGCTCAAGTCGGTAGATCTCTTCCGAGGTGTGGACTTCAATCGCCCCTTCTCCCAAGTTGACCATGCCCAGTTCGCGGCGCTGCAAGAAATAGTCGGTGCCGAATACGCCATTATCGATGTACTCATCCAAAGAAAGTGGTTGAGTCGTAGGGCACACACCCAGTGCGACCACACGATCGATATGGCTGTAAAGCAAGGTAATCGAGTCTTCAGCAAACAACTGTTCATTTAAGAATTCTGCGCGTAAGCGATCCGTATCGTAGTGCTTCGCATCGAGCGGATTGCTGTTGTAATTGGTAAACATCATTCTCTCCTTTGTGTTGGCAGTAAGTGTATCTTTAATTCATATATGATCAATATCGTTCAAATATAATCAAAAACGAATTGAGATCTTCACCCGCTACCTAACCTCTAAAGGGAAATTTTGTGTGATGTTGGCCATCATTTTTTGCCAAAAACACGCCAAAAATTAGACATTGAAACAATTTACCTCATTTTTATGAACCATTGTTTTAATATCAATCATTTATCATTCAAGACTGAACTTAGGCGCAATGAGCAGCCCAAAAGAGACAAGCGCATCGCACTGGGCATCGGTTGTCGTTATACTACTTTGGTTGAGAATGATGCAGCTTGGAGAGAAGGGTTTTGAAGGGGTTACCACAGCGTGCGCTGACGATTGCAGCGCTTTGTTTTATTACGAGTGTATGGGGAAGCCCTGAGAGCCTCGCCGCCGACTCTGATGCCTTTAGTCAACCCCGAGTGGATTTGATCCAAGTCGATAAATCAAAACGACGTATGTACCTACTGTCTAACAACGAAGTGGTTAGAGAGTTTCGCATCGCCCTGGGTAAAGCGCCCAAAGGACACAAAACACAAGAGGGTGATCAAAAAACGCCCGAAGGACGCTACTACTTGGATTTCATTATGGAAGATTCTGAGTTCTACCGTTCCATCCACATCAGTTACCCAAACCAAGCGGATCTCGAATACGCCAGTGCGTTGAATGTGTCGCCGGGCGGAGACATTAAAATTCACGGTTTGAGAAATGGAGAGCAAAGGCCCGCCAACTATGTGCAGAGTTTCGATTGGACGAATGGATGCATTGCTCTCAGCAACCCTGAAATGGATGAATTACTCAGCCTAGTGGAAACGGGAACCCCAATCGACATCCACTGGTGAGCCGCTAAGAGTTGACCTCTTCCAGTGTCGGCGTTTTGCGCTTTTCTCGAGTCACCCACCAGCAAATCAACGAGCCAATGGTGACCATCGCCACGCCTTGAAGAAAACTGTGAGTGATCGCCACACCCAGCAACCATGACGAGATAACGGTCGCGATGATGGGAGTAAAGTACGACAAGGTCGCCAGAAACACCATGTTGCCACCGATAATCGCGTAGTTCCACAGCGCATACCCTGCCCCCATCGTTACGCCGGCAAGCAACAGAATCGCGCCAGATTCCATCGTCAACACCTCACTCAAAGGCAGAGCGCTGTACTCTGTGAACAGTGCCGCTTTAATCCATAAAGTGATGGCCGTGAGAAGAAAAAACAACGTAATGGCGTTTTGCCCTCGCGCCAGGGTTTTGGTTAGATTGCAATAAAGCGCCCATAAAAAGGCTCCGATGAAGGCCATCGAATACGTCGCTGGGTTCATGGCGACATTGGCTGCAATTTGGCTGACAGAAAGACCCGCATCGCCGGTGATACTCCACGCAACGCCAACAAACGCGAGTGCAATACTTGGGTACACCAGCCAACTGGCCCGTTTCGGGCTTAACAGCAGAGCCATCAGTACAGTGAGTGCTGGCCAAAGATAGTTTATCACCAACATTTCAATCGCTTGCATGCGCGAGTTGGCCATGCCCAGCGCTAAGGCGAGACAAATCTCATAGGCGACAAACAGCCCGCCACCAATGAGCACATACCGCCAAGAGTACTGGCGCCACTTCGGCCGCCCCATCACCAGCAGCAAAAACAACGACGCCACGCTGTACATCGCTGCAGCCCCTGCCACTGGGCCAAAGGACTCCGCGACTAAGCGGGCTAATCCCGTCACGCTGCTCCAAAGAAGAATGGCCGCAATACCGGCCATTGTGTATCGATCGACGGACACGATTTAGACGATTTCCCAACTGTGGGTCATTTCAACGCCCTCTCCGAGCATCAAGCAGACTGAGCAATATTTTGTCAGTGAAGCGGCCGCCACTTGCGCCACGATTTGGGGATCAAGCGCCTCTCCAGACACCTCAAAATGGATATTCACTTTGGTAAAAATACGTGGAGCGCTGTCACGGCGCTCAGTGGTCAGCTTGGCGACGCAAGTGCTCACCGCTTGGTTGGCTTGTTTGAGACCATCGACCACGTCTACCGAGCTACATCCCCCCGCTGCCATCAACACCATCTCCATTGGGCTAGGCGCGCTCGCACCGCCATTGCCATCCATCACGACAGAGTGGCCCGATTGGGAATGACCTAAAAACTTGAACTCATCGATCCACTTAACTTCTGCTTGCATGATTGTCTCTCTACTCATTTAAAAACTGCGAAAACGTCAGTGTGTAAAAAGCGCCAGTGAAAAACTCACTCGCGCTCTGTTGTCTGTTCATTGCTTCAGCGCATGCTGATACCGGCGATTAGCGATTATACGGTCAGCAAAACTCGCGCTGCGAGCAGTATCAATACACACCCTGATAGTCTATCAATCAATACGGCTTTAGAGCGAATTTTATCGATAAGCTTCGGACTTGAGAGCAAAAACGTAATTAAGGTATACCAGAGCCCATCCACCACAAACGGTGTGAGCACGATGATCGACTTCGCGGCAAAGGTGTCACCGACTGCGACAAATTGGCTAAACAGCGCGATGAAGAACAGCGCAATTTTCGGGCTGAGCAGAGAAATCAGCAGCCCTTCTCGCGCCGATTGAGCCACTGGTGTTGGCTCGCCCGACTCTAGCCTTGCCGCTACGCCACCTTTAGAACGCAGCGCATTATAGCCAAGGTAGATAAGGTACGCGGCACCGGCGTAGCTAATCCCCTTGAATAGCAAGGGTGATTGCTGCAACACCACAGCTAAGCCAATTAAGGTAATAAACGCATAGACGCCAATACCAAAAGCGTGCGCCCATGCGGCGGCAAATCCATTGATGCGCCCGCCCGCCAAACTGTGCTTTGCCACCATGGCCAAACTAGGCCCCGGAGACATAGCACCGAGTAGACAAATCGTGAAAAGTGAAAACCAAATCGTTAAGGTCATGAAAACGTGTCCTAATCCATGTGAATGGCGTAACGATAATGCTGATTAGCTATGATTTGAAATCAAACTTTTTCATAAGCATCATGATTTCATATCATACCTATCGAGTAAGGGGATGTGCGCATAGCGCTCAGCACAACCTCTCTCATCCATTGATGAGCGGGATCAAGATCGTACTTGGGATGCCAAATCAACCAATAGAGATGACTGGCCGTATCAAAAGGCAAAGGACGATAAAGAAGTGACGCATCCCGCGACAAGTTAATCGCTATGTGTTCTGGTACCACCATCAGGTAGTGGCTGCTTTGCAGAGCATTGACTGCGGCGGTAAAGAACGGCACTTTCAAGGCAACGCGTCGTGTGTGACCAAGCGCGTTCAGTACCACATCGGTGCTGGTGTCCTTGTCGCCGCCCCCTGTGACTTTCAAATGTGGGTAAGCCAGCATATCTTCCATCGATACCGCACCTTTATCGGCAAGCGGGTGCCCTTGGCGCATCAACAAAACGGATTTGTCTTCACCGATCAGCACGGAACTGACGTACTCTGGCTGACGGGGGAGCATGGTTGACGCCAGATCAATACCATTCGTATGAAGCTGGTCCAAATAATCTGGGTCCCACAGCTTGTAGGTCAGATTCAAATTAGGGGCTTGATCGGTCAGCACCGAGACTACGCTAGGTACGATGTACTGCGCGACATAATCACTCGAGGAAAACACAAACTCTTGTCGCCAATTGTGCGGTTGAAACGGCGCATCGGCCAACAGATTATCCACCTCAGAGAACATCCGATCCAAGCGCTTCTTAATAACCAGCGCACGAGGGGTTGGAACCAATTGGTTACCGTCTCTCACCAGCAGTGGATCATCAAATAGCGTACGTAGCTGAGCTAACTGACGGCTCACCGCAGATTGAGTAATGTGCAAACGCTCTGCTGCGCGGCTGACATGGCACTCGTCCAGTAACACCGATAACGCCCGTAGCAAGTTTAAGTTGATGTTATTGAGCATCATGAAGCGTGTTGAAGAACTCAGTTAAAACAGTATGCGTCACCAAATGACGCAGCTCTGGGATGGTGTACAGCTCATCTCGGATCCGGTATAGCTGCGCCATACTCTCCACTTCGACAAACAGCATCATGTCCGTTTCACCACTGATGGCATGGCACCACTTCACCCCTTCAATCTGATAAATACGCGGGGCATAATGATCGCAATAGTGCCTGGTTTTCGTCGTATCAAATTTGAGTGCGAGATAGGCTTGGATTTTGGCGCTACTGGTGTCTGGCTGAGCAATTTCTGCGTGATAACCGAGGATCACTCGCTCCGCTTCTAAACGCTGAATACGCGCCGTCACAGCAGAGCGGGACAAGTTGACCTGACGGGCGAGTTCACTGACAGACAATCGAGCGTTGCCTCTAAGTAATGTAATGATTTTATTATCGAATTTATCCATTTCTTTTTCTCATACTTGCCCTTTGGTCAATTTGACACAAAACGAACAGGAAGAAAAGGTGACAAAATGGCGGGCGATACGTGAAAAAACGTCAAAGTGACGGATAAGCGAGACACATTGATGGATGCCGAGACAGACACAATTGGTTAAGCTTGGCCAATCACCCCGCGCTAGGATGCGACATGAACCAACTCAAACAAGAAATCTCGTTATTATCAGGCATCGGCCAACTCTCGACCACATTACTCGGCACTGGGCTATTTATGGTGCCCGCCATCGCTGCCGGCATTGCCGCTGAAGCGTCGCTATGGGCTTGGTTGCTGCTGTTTATCGCCATCTGCCCCATTGCGCTCACGTTCGCCCAGTTAGGTAAACGCTACCCCAACGCTGGCGGAACCGCCTATTTTGTGCGAATGGCGTTTGGCCCCCGCCTTGAAAAAAGTGTCGCGTGGCTGTTTTTGAGTGTCATTCCTGTCGGGGTACCTGCCGCCATTGCGTTGGCTGCGGGCTTTCTTGAACAGATTCTTCCTACTAGCCTTCAAGACCCTTTGCTTGCGCAAGTGATCACCGTGTTATTACTCGTGCTGGTTAACTTATCTGGGGCGAAATCTTCGGGCCGTCTACAAACGGTGATTGCGCTCGCGATCTTTGCACTCGTCGTCGCGTTTTGGTGGCAAAGTGATCTAAAGACCGATGACATCACGCTCCCCACCTTGAGCCAACAAGATTGGCTGCCGATTGGCGCGGCGCTCGGCGTGATGTTTTGGTGCTTTGTCGGTATCGAAGCGTTCGCCCACATGGGGGAAGAGTTTAAAAACCCAGAGCGCGATTTTCCCATCGCAATTGTGATTGGCTGTTTAGTCGCCGGCCTTACCTATTGGGCTTGCTCGGTCGTGATTTTAAAATTGGGCGCGTATGGCTCTGCGCAATTTGAAAGCACCTCTATTCCGTGGATGGCAGCTCAGTTGTTTGGTCCGAGCGTCAAGTGGCTCATCAGCATCATCGGCTTTGCGGCCTGTTTTGCAAGCGTCAATCTCTACACTCAAAGTCTCTCGCGTATGGTTTGGTCGCAAGCGCGCGATTACACGCCACACAGTGCGCTTGCAAGATTGTCAGTGCGTGGCGTGCCGGCAAACGCAACGATTGCCGTTGGCGCTGTGCTGCTGCTTTCTTGCGTCGTGGGTGAAATTTCCGGCCTTAACTTGGAGTTTTTCCTTAAGCTCGCCAACGGGATCTTTGTTTTGGTTTATCTACTGGCGATGCTGGCGGCCTACAAACTGCTGCGCGGCGTGGATAAAGTCTTAGCGAGCGTCGCGCTACTGCTCTGTAGCCTTGTGTTTCTCTGTTTAGGCTGGTCGATGTTTTACGCCGTGACCATTTTTGCCGTGCTCACACTCCCTTGGCATAAATGGCGTAAACTGCCGCCGCAAGCCACCTAAAACCAGTACAAGAGAGAGATTGACCGACGTTATTGGTGCAAAAGCAATCATTCAACCCAACATGTCCCGTTTTGTTGGGTTTGTGTGCTAGGTTTTTCAAGATAGAGTATTGTTTTTCTGCCGTTTTCGAGTACTTTGAACACAGCGTTTAAACGGACAATAACGGCTGGAGTGCTCTGTGAGCCAATTTCAAGATCTCTCTATTTTGATCGCCGAACTGCTTCGCAGTGAAGACAGTGAGCAGGTCACAACTCTTAACGAATCTATCGAACACGGACTTGAGCCCGGCGCTTTGGCGCTGATTCTCGAGGCCTTTCCCATTGATGACCGTGTGCGACTTTGGCGCAGCCTGCCCCTTGAGCTGCATATTGAAGTACTTACCGAAGCGCGTGCGGAAGTTCGCCACTCCATCATCAAAGAGCTGTCTGAGGTTGAACTCAAATTAACCCTCGCCAAACTGGATAACTTATCTCTGATTGAATGGTCTGACTCACTCCCTGAGGAGATCATCAATGAAGCGCTACGCCTGATCGAAAAAGATGAACTTGAGCTTTACGATCAAGCGAATGCCTATGAAGATGATCAGATTGGTCGTTGGGCCGAACGAAAAGTGGTCACGCTCCCCTTCACCATTTCCGTTGAGAAAGCGAAAGGTTTGATGGAGCGCTACAGCTATGACGCCCCTGAGCACATCTATCTGATCAACAAGAAGAAACAGTTTCGAGGTATAGTGCGCTATATCGATTTGCTGCGCGCCGAGCCGGGCGACAGGCTTAAATCATTGGCGCTAGAGCACCCTGTCACATTAAACGCCAAGCTAGAACTTTCTGAAAGTATCGAGGCGTTGGAGCACTCTTCACTCTCCACCATGCCAGTGACCGATGACGATGACACCTTGATTGGTGAAGTGGATTGGCATTTTGCCCTCAGTACTCAACGAGAAATATACGAAGCGCGCCTAATGGCGGGTACCGGTATGGATGAAGGGGACGACCTGTTTGCGCCCATCATTCGCAGCTCGAAAAAGCGTGGGGTTTGGCTTGGCATCAATCTCATGACGGCAATCCTTGCCTCAGTCACTATCGGCTTGTTTGAAGATGTTATCGCTCAAGTGGTTGCACTGGCGGTCTTGATGCCCATCGTCGCCTCGATGGGTGGCATCGCAGGTAGCCAGACGTTAACGCTGATGGTCCGTGCGATGGCGCTCAACCAGATCACAGCGGGGAACCGCTGGGCGCTAATGAAAAATGAAGTGGGCATTGGCTCTATCAACGGATTGCTGTGGGCAGTCATCATTGGTGGACTCGCCGGACTGTGGTTTCAGTCTGTCATATTAGGGGCCACCATCGCGCTGGCGATCGTCGTCAACATTATTACCGCCGCTCTATTTGGTGTGCTGATCCCAATTGTTCTCGACAAACTCAAACTTGACCCTGCACTGGCAGGCTCCGTCATCCTGACAACTGTGACTGACGTGGTGGGTTTTTTCGCCTTTCTCGGCACAGCGAGTCTCGTCATGCTCTAAGCCCTAGCGGCACATAAGATGACCTCCGATTGCGCGCACCCACAAGGTGCGCAATCTGATCCTCAGTTCGCAATATGCTGATGTATTCGCAATATGCAATGCCAATATGCAACCAGCCACTCTTTCTTAGTCTCAATCTCAACGTAAAGCCTGACACAGCGAGCATATTAAAGTTGGCACATAACCTGCTATCTATACAGTGACCCTAGCGTTAGGGTCACCTAGCCAACTGACGTTGTTAGTGAACCCAATTTGTTCACACCCAATATCAGCCAGAATCCTCACGGTTTCTGGCTCTATTTTTTATTTTTGCTCATCCATACAAAATACTGATGGCACTCACCCAATTATTAGCAACACAAATCCTGGAATAATCAATATTCCAATAGAAAACATAAAATAATAAATACACAACGCACTGTTTTCCTTGATCAAATCAATCAAAAACATCCAAGCAACCGTTTTACAAGCCGCCACTTGCATTGACAGCGCAAAATACACCCCCATAATACGCGCCGCAATCGAATACATTCTGGTAAAGACAGTCTCATTCTGCGGAGGTAATACAATGGCTGATGACAACAATTACAGCTTAGGACCGGTCCCGAGCAACGCACGCAAAGGGGTTGCGTCTCTCACTATGGTTATGCTTGGTTTAACCTTTTTCTCCGCCAGTATGTGGACAGGTGGCGCTTTGGGTACGGGCTTAACGTTCAACGATTTCTTTCTTGCCGTGTTAGCCGGTAATTTGATCCTCGGTGTCTACACCTCGATTCTTGGCTATATTGGTGCCTCCACCGGCCTATCTACTCACCTCCTTGCTCGCTATTCATTTGGTACACAAGGCTCTTGGCTACCTTCTGCGCTATTGGGCGGTACGCAAGTCGGTTGGTTTGGCGTGGGTGTGGCGATGTTTGCTATTCCAGTCCAAAAAGCGACGGGGTTAGACGTCAACTTGCTGATCCTCGCATCGGGCTTATTGATGACGGCAACGGTTTACTTTGGCATCAAAGCGCTGATGGTGCTCTCTGCCATCGCCGTCCCTGCGATTGCTATTCTTGGTAGCTACTCGGTTTCACTGGCGGTGGACAGCGTGGGCGGCGTGGATGCCTTAATGCAGGTTTCACCCAAAGAGCCGATGGATTTCTCTATCGCATTGGCAATGGTGGTCGGTTCTTTCATCAGCGCGGGGACGTTGACGGCTGATTTCGTTCGCTTTGGTAAAAAACCCGCTGGCGCTGTTCTTGTCACCATGATTGCGTTCTTTATCGGAAACTCACTGATGTTCATCTTCGGTGCTGCTGGCGCTGCAGCGACCGGCCACGCGGATATTTCTGACGTGATGATCGCGCAAGGACTGTTACTGCCTGCCATCATCGTTTTAGGTCTCAACATCTGGACCACCAACGAAAACGCCCTTTACGCTTCGGGCCTAGGTTTTGCCAACATTACCGGCCGCTCAAGTACCTTAATGTCGATCGTAAATGGCGTCGTCGGCACCATTTTTGCGCTGTGGCTATACAACAACTTTGTCGGTTGGTTGACCTTCCTCTCAACGGCGATTCCTCCTATCGGCGGCGTGTTGATTGCTGACTACCTCATCAATCGAAAACGCTACAAAGACTTTGCCAATGCAACCTTCAAACGTGTTAACTGGGCCGGCATTATTGCCGTAGCCGTTGGTGTGCTAGCGGGTAAATTCATTCCGGGTGTCGTGCCGGTCAACGCAGTATTGGGCGGTGCGTTATGCTATGTCATACTCAACCCATTATTGAATAAATCTTCGCTGACCACGCAAACTGCGTAAGGAGATCGCATGCCATCGCTACTGATCAAAAACGTCACGCTTGAGGCGCAAAGCGGCCTTAAACAGATTCTTATTGAAGATGGACACATTTCGTCCATCACCGATGCGAACTCCACTATCAACTTTGAGGGGGAAACGCTGGATGGACAAGGGGCGATGGCCGTCGCACCCTTTTGCGAACCACACATTCACCTAGACACAACTCAAACGGCTGGTGAACCGAGCTGGAATATCTCGGGCACACTATTTGAGGGCATCGAGCGCTGGGCAGAACGCAAGCAGCTGCTCTCTATTGAGGATGTAAAGCAGCGTGCCAAACAGACGTTAAAGTGGCAGATTGCAAACGGTGTGCAGCATGTGCGTACTCACGTGGATGTCTCTGATCCGACTCTGGTTGCGCTAAAAGCAATGATTGAAGTGCGTGAAGAGATGCGATCTTGGGTAGATATCCAAATCGTCGCCTTTCCACAAGAAGGCATCCTCTCCTACCCTAATGGTAAAGCACTGCTTGAAGAAGCAGTCAAACTAGGCGCCGATGTGATTGGTGCTATCCCGCACTTTGAGTTTACGCGCGAGTATGGTGTCGAATCGCTGCATTACGTCTTCGAGCTAGCACAACAATACGACCGTCTGATTGATGTGCACTGTGACGAAATTGATGATGAGCAATCACGCTTCGTCGAAACCGTAGCCGCATTGGCTCACAAGTTCGATATGGGGCACAAGGTCACCGCAAGCCACACGACGGCAATGGGTTCATACAACGGCGCTTACGCGTCACGACTGTTCCGACTGCTACGCATGTCGGGCATCAATTTTGTCGCTAACCCGCTGGTCAACATTCACCTTCAAGGTCGATTTGACGACTACCCCAAACGCCGTGGCATCACACGCGTGAAAGAGATGTTAGCCGCAAACATTAATGTCTGTTTTGGCCACGATGATGTGTTTGACCCTTGGTATCCACTCGGTACCGCCAACATGTTGCAAGTGCTGCACATGGGGCTGCATGTGTGCCAAGTGATGGGTTACGATCAAATCAACCAGTCACTGGCGCTGATTAGCCACCACTCTGCGCGTACCCTCAACATCACAGAACGTTACGGCATTGAAGTGGGTAAACCGGGTAACCTGCTGCTGCTTGAAGCAGAAAACGGCTTCGACGCGGTCAGACGTCAAGTTCCAGTGCGTTATTCGATTCGTGGCGGCAAAGTGATCGCTGAGACTCAACCCGCGACCACGCATATTCACCTCGAGGAGCGTGAAGCGGTCGATTTCACCCGTTAACGGTAGGATTGGCTAGGTGGGGCTGGACTAATGGCGTCGAAACAAGGATATTAGTCAGCAACCCTATCCATCTAATTTGTTTGAGGAAGCTTTGATGATATCTAAGTGGGCGCAACGTTTTTACCAAATGGCAGAATTGGTTGGCTCTTGGAGTAAAGATCCTTCGACTCAGGTCGGCGCCGTCATTACAAAACAGAACCGCATCGTCTCTGTCGGCTTTAATGGCTATCCACATGGCATTTCCGACAGTGCCAATACGGATGACAGAGACATGAAGTATCTAAAAACGCTGCATGCCGAAGAAAATGCCATTTTGTTTGCTAAGCGAGATTTAGATGGCTGCGAGATCTGGGTGACTCACTTTCCGTGCCCAAACTGTGCAGCGAAAATCATTCAGACTGGTATCTCCTCGGTGCACTGCCCAGAGCAAACTGAGGATTTTCTCTCTCGCTGGGGTGACAAGATCAAAGTCAGCCAAGACATGTTCTTACAAGCGGGTGTGAAAGTGAACTGGTTGCCGCTCGATGATCTGATCCCAAGACCATAGACTTTTCTCGACCCATTTATCCCCAAAAACGGAGCCCACCGCGCTCCGTTTTTTCATTCTTACTCATCGACACTTAAAGACATCACGCCCCCACTGCGTTCGACCTTGGTTTACCACTTTAAGATCGCATTTTGTTTACCAAATCTGTAGATTCCATGAGTCAAAGCGCATTCCTTATGTACCTTATAGGCAAGATTGCAACAATGACGTGTCACAAGTATTTTTTGTCGCGAATTAACTGCGCTCTTCATTTTTTGTCAATAGGCACTTCTACTGATTCTTAACGTGATCAACCTCTGCAATATCGACGATAGCTAGTGATAAGCACCGACATTATTTTTACTAGCAGAATAAGATATTAGCCATTACAATCCTGCCGCATAAAAATTACAAAACAGTTACAACCCTATCGCTGTATTGAGCACCCCAACTGAATACAGCATCAGCCCTAAAACGTGAAAGGTCCCCTAAACCATGAGTCCAGAACATCACCTTCTAGACTGGCAGAAAAGCCAAACGAATGCTGAAACGATCTCCCCTTTACTCAGCCAACTTTACCGACAAAAAGGCGTTGAAGTGCTGCTGTTTGGCAAAACACTGGTCAACGCCGCCACCATCGACATCATCAAAGCGCATCGCCTCGCTCGTCACTACACCGGAAAGCCGCTGAGCACAGAGCAAACCCTGCCTCTGATTCAGGCGCTCTCAACCATGGCGCTGTCACCATGTCGTATTGATGTCGGCCAACTCGCCCATCAATTTTGGCAAGGTCGCGATGATGCCCACGGCGTCAGTGACTTTCTGCACACGGCGCTGGTCGGCACGATGAATGGCAACACGGTGCCGACACCTCGCGATGTGGTGTTGTATGGTTTTGGTCGAATTGGACGACTTCTAAGCCGCTTGTTGGTCGAAAAATCCGGCCCGGGTTATCCGTTACGTTTGCGCGCAGTAGTCGTACGCGGTGGAAAACAGGGTGATTTAGCCAAGCGCGCGAGTCTACTACGACGCGACTCGGTTCATGGCCAGTTTAATGGTAGCATCATTGTCGATGAAGAGCGCAAAGCGCTGATTGTGAACGGCAACTACATTCAATTCATCTATGCCAACCAACCTCAAGACGTCGATTACAGCGCTTACGGTATTCAAAATGCGTTAGTGGTCGACAATACGGGCGTGTGGCGCGACGCCGAAGGCTTGAGCCAACATTTGGCCTGCCCGGGTGCGAGCAAGGTGCTGCTGACCGCTCCAGGCAAAGGTGAAATCAAAAACATCGTCTTTGGTGTGAATCACGATGAAATCGAAGCGAATGACACCATAGTGTCCGCAGCCAGTTGCACGACCAATGCGATTACACCGGTGCTCAAAGCGGTCAATGACCAGTACGGTATACTCTCTGGCCATATAGAAACCGTGCATTCTTTTACCAATGACCAAAATCTGATTGATAACTTCCACTCAGGCGAACGCCGTGGTCGCAGCGCGTCGCTAAATATGGTTCTAACGTCAACCGGCGCGGCTAAAGCGGTCGCTAAAGCCCTACCTGAATTGGCGGGCAAGCTCACGGGCAATGCCATTCGCGTTCCGACTCCGAACGTCTCGATGGCAGTCGCGAACCTCAACTTGGCCCAAGGCACCGACAAAGCCTCACTCAACGCGTATCTTCGTGATGCCGCGTTGAACTCAAGCCTGTCTGCCCAGATGGACTATACGGATTCCACCGAAGTCGTCTCGAGTGATTTGGTCGGTTCACGTTTTGCTGGTGTCGTCGATGGCGCAGCTACCATTACGCAAGACAACCGCTGCGTGCTCTACATTTGGTATGACAATGAGTTTGGCTATAGCTGCCAGGTTGTCCACTGTATGGAACAAATGATGGGCGTTCGCTATCCCACGTTCCCACAAAGCCGCGCTTAATCTCAATTCAACTCCACAACAATAATAATCCCCCCCCGAATTGCCGCTGCATCAATGCAGCGGCCTTTTTCATTCATCTTTCATTCATACCGCCTTCAGTACGATAGCCTCTCACATTAAGAGGAGCCCTATATGGCACGCGCAATGACCGCTATCTTCGCCCTGTTTGTTGGCATGTTTACTTTGATAATGAGCCTTATCCTTGCTATTCCGTTGACCATCGCTGCGATTTTCGCTGGCAAACGACTTCAGCGTTCAGCAGCATTTTCACGCACTGAACCATCCGCCAATAAAAGCGGCAACACGATTGAAGGTGACTATGAAGAGGTCCAGCGCTAGTTAAGTTTGCACCTCGACCAAAAAGTGTGCTAACTCTATACCCTGCTTGCTCAAGAGAATAAAAAGGAAGAGTTTATGAGCCATGGGAAAAGGGACATTACACTGCGTTTTCTGGCCGAGCCGGGTGACGTCAATTTTGGCGGTAAGGTCCACGGCGGCGCAGTCATGAAGTGGATAGATTTAGCGGCCTACGCCAATGCCGCCGCATGGAGCGGTAAGTACTGCATTACTGCCTACGCGGGCGGAATTCGTTTTGTAGCGCCAATCCATGTTGGCAACTTGGTCGAAGTAAGTGCCAAAGTGATCTACACCGGCACCTCATCGATGCACATCGCCATTGACGTGCAAGCCAGCGACCCTAAAGAGATGAAAAATCGCCTCACCACACACTGCATTGTCATCATGGTCGCGGTAGACGAGCATGGAAAGCCATCACCTGTCCCTGAGTGGATTCCCGAGACTGCCGATGATATTAAACTGCGTGACTCGGCGATCCGCTTAATGAACATGCGCAAAGAAATCGGCGAAGAGATGGAAGCGCACGTCAAATACCTCAAATAGACATCAACAGGGGGCGCTTGCAGTTCCCCCTCTCATTCTATCGATTAGCCATCAAGATTAGCCAACTTTCTCAGTTCCGTTCTATGATTTGTTAACCACTGTTCGAACGTCTGCGGTTGGGAGCCAGTCAGGGCAACAAACTCATCACTGCTGCCATCCGAGAAGAGACCTCGATTGTGCTGGTCCATCGTAACACACAGCTCAATAACAGGCTCTGGCAGTTGGAATGAGGTCAGTTGAGAACGAAATTCATCGTCACTCAAGTGCACCATATTGATTGACGTACCCAAGATGCGATCCATGATATGCGCCATTTCATCATTGGTCAGTGACTCGGGCCCATTCAGAGTCAATACTTGATGTCCTGAAGGGGCTTTAACCAACGCCGCCGCAGCCGCCATCGCGAGATCGCGACGAGAGAGTTGCGCTGTTTTGCCATTACCGGCAGACGTCAACCAATGGCCCGTTTGTAACGTACTGGCAAAGTACTCAGGTAGATTTTCAAAATACCAGTTGTTGCGAAGAATCACGGTATTGTCGATACCACTTTGAACGATCGCCGCTTCGGTCGCCTCATGTTCATGAGCAAACATAACCGGTGACTGGCTCGGCGCTGGCATAGACGTATAGATAAGATGGTCAACGCCCGCTTTTTTCGCAGCGTTAACTGCGTTGAGATGCGGCTGTGTGCGAGAGCCCGCAGACAAATCAATGCTGACTAACAGTAGGCTATCCGCCCCAGTAAAGGCCTGTTCTAACGAGCTCGGATCAGAAAAATTTGCTTCTCTCACGTCCACACCCAACTCGACCAGCGAGCTCAACTTCGCTCTGTCACGGGTGGTGACGATCAATTGCTGCGCTGTTAACGCGCCTGAGCTAAGAAGTTGCTCTACTACTGCTGAACCTAATTTGCCGGATGCGCCGGTCACCAAATATTTACGATCTGACATCATGATATTCTCCGTTTCTCTAACTGTTCCAAAGCGACAGACTCCTTCAGCCTGTCATGGGATGAACTGACTATATAATTATTAATTTGATAAATAATTAGCCAATTATTAAACTTATTGTTTATTAATAATAAACAGTGAAAGTCATGATCTCCCTTGACGATATGTTGGTGTTTGCCATGGTGGCAGAGAAACAGTCCTTTACTCAAGCAGCCGAGGCGCTGGGTCTTGGTAAGGCAAGAGTGTCGCAGATTGTCACTCGCTTAGAACGTTCGCTGAACACACGCCTGCTTCACCGCACAACCCGTTCGCTATCTCTCACCGATGCCGGTCAGCGCTACTACGAAAAATGCCGAGCGATCAACGATATTGCCAAAGAGGCCAACAGCGAGACACTCACCGGGAACCAAACCCCGAGTGGCACCATTCGAATCTCCACCCCCAGCAATGCGATGGTCGAGCTACTGAGCGAGTTCATTCGCCAATATCCCGATATTCGACTCGATATTATTGAAAGTGATAGCTACAGCAATCTGATTGAGTCGCGTTGTGACATTGCACTGCGAGCCTCTTCAGCGCTTGAGGACTCTCGTCTCTATGCCACCAAAATTGGCTTTTTCCGCGACATGATTTGCACCTCGCCGGATTACTTAAAACGCGTCGGGAAAATTGAAGAGCTGAAGGACTTAGTCAATCTTGACTGGATAAGTCATCACATCGTCCACGGTGATAAGCACTTGGTTTTAACCAATCAACAAGGTGAAGTCACCCGACTGGTACATCAACCTAAGGTGCAAGTGCGCACCGCCAACGCAGTGAAGCAATTTGTGCTCAACGGGTTAGGATTTGCCATCATGCCCAGTTTTATGATTAAAGAAGAGCTAGATGCCGGTCAGCTTGTGCGGATTTTACCTCATCTTCATGACCGTGAAATTCCTCTGTATGCGGTTTATCAGGAGAAAGCCCTGATGCCACTACGTGTGAGAACTTTGATTAAATTTCTCAAACAAAAAGGCAATGCGTTTGATTAGAGAGGTAGCGCGAACTGAGGCCTGATATGCCCTTCACAGCAATGACATCATACTGTCATCATTCCTTCATCTAGTTTTGGTTAAATCCGCAAACGTTTTCATCGCTTGGATGGGAACCCACACGCCTATGGCTAGGCTTATGATGATAATCCGCTAAGATCGGAAGGAAACCCCATTGAACGTCAGTGAAACCACGCTCAGTGAATCGACCATTTCAGACCCACGCGCAGTGGAGTACCAATGGGTACGGACACTGTATGTGGAAGGGTATAACCCGCAAGAGATAAACCACTACATCCGCACCTGCTTTGGCGGTGATGACGTGTTTGCCGATCTGTTTCGTAAAGTCGCGCTCTCTCAAGAGAGTGTCTATGTGCTGTTGCAATACGTTGGGTGCGCCCCTTCAAACCGAGAGTTCTAGAGCCACTTCTCAGCGTCATGTAACTACTGGCGCACTTTTCAGATAAATATGCTCTGTTGCTCGCAGTGATTCTCAACACCACTATGCGGGATATAATCGGTCGCTATACTGCCTCTAACCTATTCATTTATCTTGAATTTGTCCTATAAAAAAACCCGAACAAGTTCGGGTTTTGGTTACAAAAACTGTTAGAAGTAAAAATAGTAAGGAATCTTGCTAACAGCCAGCTATGCGTAACGCCAGGACTGCTCTTCGCTTAACGGATCGGCGGCCAAACCAAGAATGTTAAGTGAAGAAACAAAATGGGCGACCTCGCGGTCGCCCTTATCGTTCTTATTAGCCTTTCACACCACCGGCGGTTAATCCTCCGACCAACCAGCGCTGCGCAAGTAAGAATACGATGGTTATTGGTAATGCGGACAAGACTGCTGCCGCGGCAAAATCACCCCAGAGGTAGTTTTGCGGGTAGAGATACTGCTGCATACCAACCGCTAACGTGTAAGAGTTTACATCAGAAAGTAGTAACGACGCCACCGGAACTTCACCCACAACCATGATAAACGAGAGGATGAACACCACCGCAAGAATCGGCACAGACAATGGCAGTAGAACCAATCGGAACGCTTGCCATGGCGTTGCACCGTCCAGCGCTGCCGCTTCTTCTAGCGAGCCATCAATGGTTTCAAAGTAGCCTTTGATGGTCCAAACATGCAGTGCGATACCACCGAGATAAGAGAAGATCAAACCACCGTGTGTATTCAAACCCAAGAATGGGATGTACTGGCCGAGCTTGTCAAACAGAGCGTAGAGTGCCACCAGTGCCAAAACGGCTGGGAACATTTGGAAGATCATCATCGCTTTCAAGATGGTGTTCTTACCTTTGAACTTCATTCGGGCAAAGGCGTACGCCGAAGTGGTCGATAGACACACAATCAAAATAGATGAAATGCCCGCCACTTTGACCGAGTTCCACAGCCAGGTTAACACTGGGAACGGTGGTGGTGTCACGCTACCATCTGCGTTGGTGACCGAGAAACCCAGTGCGAGTTTCCAGTGCTCCAACGATGGATTATCTGGAATGATGCTACCCGTTGCGAAGTTACCTTCACGGAATGAGATGGCAACGATCATCAACAGCGGGAAGATAATTAGCGATAGGAACGCCCACATTGCAATGTGTGTTGCCCAAACGCGGTATTTTAATGACTTACCTTGTACCATAGCCATAATGAGCCTCCTTAATCTTGAGCAACTTTCGTGACACGTAGGTTGAGTAGCGCAAGTGCACCCACCAATAGGAAAATAAGCGTCGCGATGGCACTCGCCAGACCGAAGTCTTGACCGCCTGCACCTTCAAACGCGATGCGGTACGTGTAGTTCACCAGTAGGTCGGTGTAGCCCGCCGGCTCGGAGGTACCAATCATGTTTGGACCACCTTGCGTCAACAGCTGAATCAATACAAAGTTATTGAAGTTAAACGCAAAACTTGCGATGAGCAGCGGTGTCAACGGCTTGATCATCAGTGGCAGGGTAATCTTGGTAAAGTTGGAGATGAAATTGGAACCATCAATCGCAGACGCTTCGTAAAGATCGTCTGGAATCGCTTTCAATAGACCCATACACAAGATCATCATGTAAGGGAAACCAAGCCAGGTGTTGACGATCAAAATCATCATCTTCGCCATAATCGGGTCTGAGAACCAAGATGGGCTGATGCCGAAGAAGGCTTCCAGAACCATGTTCACTTCACCAAAGCTTTGGTTAAACAAACCTTTGAAAATCAGGATAGAGATAAACGCAGGCACCGCATAAGGCAAGATAAGCAGCACACGGTAAATCGCGCGGCCTCGCAAGGCTTCCCACTGAACAATGCTGGCGAGGATCAAGCCGATGATGACGGTTAAGCCCACGCTCACCGCTGAAAAGACAACTGTCCAGATGAAAATACTGATAAACGGTTCTTTGATGCCGTCGTCTTTCCAGACACGCTCAAAGTTGTCAGTCCCTATAGTGACGATAAAGCCAGGTGAGACAGTATTACCGACAAACTGCCCCTGCTCATCCACCGGCTGATAGAAGCCGACATCCATGTTCGGGCGTAGCATTTCACCAGTACGGTTGTTGTACAACGCCTCGCCATCCTCTTGCAGGGTGTATAGAGGAACCACGGCAGCAAACTTACGTAAACCGCTCATGCGGATATCTTCACCGCTCGGTAAATGCAAGTCTAAGCCATTGAGCACCGGGCGGTTTTGAATAATGGTTTTGATCGCTTCAGGTTCGCCATCCACATTGGTGACAGGCGTGAGATCCATGTCCGTTGTGATGACATTGGCCAAATCAAACTCTTGCGTCACGAGCAGCTGTTCGCCATCTTCAATCGCGATTTTATGCCCTGTTCCCGTGTTGTAGAGAGAGAAGGAGTAGCTCTGACCACTTTGGTAGGTTCGATCAAGCAGAACCGTTTGCGCGCGGTCGAAGGACAATTGGTTTTTCGCACTGTAGTTTGTAAATGCAAGACCGATTGTGTACGCCAAAGGAAAAAGAATGAAAAGGATCATCCCCGCGATACCTGGATAGATATAGCGGTGGGCGTAGGTCTTTTTACTACCAAAGATAAACAGTGCGAGCGCGGTAAGAATGACTGTGAGCAGCGCAAACGCCATCTCACCACGAGAATACATTAGAATGGTTGCGTATCCGTTAACGATACCGACACTGCCTAGCAACGCCCATTTGATGAATACGTTTTTACTTGTAGGCAAGCTCGTTGTGGGTGATGCCATGGCATCTGTACCTTGAACTGACTGCATATGAGAACCTGCTAGCGATAAACAAAAAAAGAGAAATGAAGGAGGGGTTACCCCCTCCTCAAAAGGTCGAACAATTACTTAGTCATTTGTTTCTCTGCGTCTGCAAGTGCTGCATCCACAGTTTGACGGCCATCAACGATGTTGATGATGGCATTTTTCGCGCTGCCCCAGAAAGCGTTCATCTGAGGGATGTTTGGCATGATTTCGCCGTTCATTGCGTTGTCCATTGTCGCTGCAATGCGTTGGTCAGAATCAAGCTCACGTTGGAATGAGTTCAACGCTACCGCGCCCAGTGGCTTGTCATCGTTCACTTTGCGTAGACCATCGTTGGTCAGTAAGTAGTTTTCAATGAACTCAACCGCAAGGTCTTTGTTTGGTGACGCTGTGCTGATACCTGCAGTCAATACACCAACGAATGGCTTAGACGATTGACCTTGGAATTTAGGTAGTGTGGCTACGCCATAGTTGATGCCTGACTTCTCAACGTTACCCCATGCCCAAGGACCGTTGATGGTCATCGCAACATTACCTTGGTTAAACGCAGACTCAGACACAGAGTAATCCATATCAGAAGAGATCACGCCTTTGTCGACTAGGCCTTTAACAAAGTTCATCGCGTCTTTTACGCCTTCGTTCGCGATACCCGCGTCTTTCACGTCGTAACCCGCTGAACCGTATTTGAATGCGTAACCGCCATCAGCCGCCATAAGTGGCCATGTGAAGTACGGTTCTTTTAGGTTCCACATGATCGCTTTCTTGCCGTTTTTCTTCAGCTCAGCGTCTAGTGCTTCCACTTCTTCCCACGTTTTTGGTGGGTTAGGAACCAAATCTTTGTTGTAGATAAGAGACAATGACTCAACGGCGATTGGGTAACCGATAAGTTTACCGTCGTACTTCACTGCATCCCACGCGAAATCAACGATACCATCTTTGATTGCTTGAGAAGGCTTGATTTCAGCAAGAAGACCCGCTTCTGCGTAACCACCAAAGCGGTCGTGCGCCCAAAACACAATATCAGGGCCATCGCCAGTAGAAGCCGTTTGAGGGAACTTGTCTTGCAGTGCATCTGGGTGAGCGACGGTCACCTTGATACCCGTATCCTCTTCAAACTTTTTACCAACTTCAGCAAGTCCGTTATAACCTTTATCGCCGTTGATCCAGATGGTAAGTTGACCTTCTTCGATAGCAGCACTTGCACCGAATGAGCCAAGAGCAACAAGAGTACCGAGTGCTACTGCGCTTAGGGCGTTTTTCATGTTCATATCCTTTTTATATTTGTGTTGTAGGGCGTCACCAGAGGATTCGCCGTATTTCGACATATATTTTTAGCCATCGTGACAAGTAACTCATCCTCCTGCTCCCTACGCCCTCCGTATTATGGCCTATTTTCGTGATCACCATCGACGAAGGTTGGCGACCCAAATCACAAAACCAGTCAGTAATGTGATCAGATTCATGCTTACCGCAAGCAATAATTTGAACTTGATCTCGCTACGCCTTTTCCTCCACCCTAAGCCTCCTCCCCCTCTACTCCCCCTACAATTAATTGTGTCGGGAGGATGTCGGCGTGATCGGTTTCTCGCAAACTACAGACATCCAAGAGTGGATGGTAAGAACCCTTTCCAGCGACGTGTTTTTACGCAATAGCTGGTTGCAATGCCGCAGGGTTTGCTGTGATGGTGCAAGCACGTGATTGTTCAGGAAACTGATTTGATACGGGGGAGACGCTTGTTTCACACGGGGGAAGCAAACCTTAATTGGCTTGATGGGTGATGTGAGCGACTCCGTCACCCATTTTTTCTTACACTCAAGTTCACCTTACCTGAATTCCTACTATTATTGCTTGCCAGATAATTCATATAATGTTGAGCAGTAAAACAAAAATATTGATCGAGGACGAGCTAGATGGCGAGTGTCACGTTAAAAAATGTATGTAAAGCTTACGGTGACGTACTTATTTCAAAGAACGTTGATTTGGAAATCCAAGAGGGCGAGTTTGTTGTCTTCGTGGGTCCATCAGGTTGTGGTAAATCCACCTTATTGCGTTGTATCGCCGGTTTAGAAGACATCACCTCCGGTGATCTGTACATCGGTGATGAGCGAATGAACGAGGTTGAGCCTTCTAAGCGCGGCGTGGGCATGGTATTCCAGTCTTACGCGCTCTACCCACACTTAAACCTTTACGACAACATGTCTTTTGGTCTCAAACTGGCAAAAGCGAACAAAGCAGAAATTGATAAGCGCGTCGAGCACGCAGCAGAGATCCTGCAATTGAGCCACCTATTAGAGCGACAACCGAAAGCGCTTTCCGGTGGTCAGCGCCAACGCGTGGCCATTGGTCGTACGCTGGTCTCTCAGCCTAACGTGTTCTTGCTTGATGAACCGCTGTCTAACCTTGATGCCGCGCTGCGTGTTCAGATGCGCTCTGAGATTACCAAGTTGCAACGTAAGCTCGGCTGCACCATGATCTATGTAACGCACGACCAAGTCGAAGCGATGACCATGGCCGACAAGATTGTGGTCCTCGATGGTGGTTATGTATCGCAAGTTGGTCAACCACTTGAGCTTTACCACTACCCACAAAACCGTTTTGTCGCAGGCTTTATCGGCTCACCAAAAATGAACTTCATGAGCGTCTTTATCGAAGAAGTGGAAAAAGAGCGCGTGATGGTTCAACTTGCTAACGGCACTACATTCTGGATCCCAGTCGATGGTACAACCGTCAATCGAGGTGAGCGTATGTCACTAGGGGTTCGCCCTGAGCACTTGTTGCCTGCCGGTGAGGGTGATGCCGTGATTGAAGGTGAAGTCAACATCGTTGAGAAACTGGGTAACGAAACCCAAGTCTACATGCACATCGACGCTGCGGATGCGGACATGATTTACCGTCAACCAGACACGTTGGATGTTGAACCGGGTGATACCATTGCGGTTGGCATCCCTGCGCATCGCTGCCATCTGTTCCACAGTGATGGCCGAGCCTGTCGCCGTCTTCACCAAGAAGCGGGCGTAGCGCTCCCTAGCGCTTAAAACCGAGATACCGTTTATTGTCCTTCTGCCCAGCCTTCATCGCTGGGCTTTTTATGCCTACCTCACAGCTTCTAACCCATTAATCTACAATATTGCAAGTAATTTCATATATTCTTAGTGTGGGTATTATACTTACTGGGTTGTATGACTATACTGTTCAATAGTTGGCTAGTGAGAAGAATAAAATGGAAAATCAAGTTTCCGACATCCGTCGGACTCTGTTGTGTATCATCGCGATTGCAATGGGGCTCAACCTATTGTTGGTCGCGTATGTCATCACGCAGTACGGCGCACTCAAACGTGTTGAAACTCTGGTGGTCGAGCAGACGCCTCAGCATTTCGATATGGCCCGTAAGCTCACCGAGATAGAAAGCAGCATGGGTTACCTAGGTTTCATACACCACTTTAAAAACTACGTCCTCAGACGCGATGACAGCTACTATCACGCGGCTATAGCCAGTTACGAGCAATCACATCAATTGCTCAGTGAACTAGCGCAGATGCAAACTACCAATGACTTCTCAACCGAAATTCAGATCCTCTCCAACACTTTAAATGAATACAAAGCCAACCTTGAACTCGCCCGCTCACTGCCCTACACCCTAACCAGTGCGGAAGTGGATGAGATCGTCGCGGTGAATGATATCGCAGCGGCGACCGCACTAAAATCAATGCAAGACTCACTGGAACCTCACTTAGCCAAAACTGCTGTCGAGGCAGAGAAGGATGTCTATCAATCCATTCGCTACACGTTAGCCTTCAACATGCTGATGATCCCCATCATATTGGGCGCAAGCTTGTATATCTTTAAGACTTCTCGACGCTCGTATCGTTTGGCTCATGAACTCAATGCGATCTTTGATGTGTCGCCTGATGGAATGCTCTACATTGAAGACAACGGCCAAATCCTCTACGCCAACAAGAAGGCTTGCCAGCTGTTTCAATACAGTTTTGAAGAGCTCACCCAGCGTAAAGTCGAAGATTTAGTTTCGCCCGAGCTAAGAGAGAAACACCAGCAATACCGTATAGACTTTATGAACAAAGCCAAACATCGCCGCATGGAGCAGCACCGATCAAACATTCAGGGGATGTCCAAGACGGGCAAGCAGTTGGATTTGGCAGTGGCGATTGCCTCTGGCAGTGACATTAACCAGAACCGAGCCGTGTGTATCGTCCGAGACTTGCAACCAACGCTCGACCTCAAGCAGCGCGCCGAAAAAGATCACCTCACTCAACTCTACAACCGCAGTGTGATGGACGATATGTTGCGCAAAGAGCTACAAAGAAGTCACCGCACTGGCGACCCTCTCTCCGTGTTTCTGATTGATTTGGATAATTTCAAAGCGGTCAACGACCACAAGGGGCATGGGGTGGGCGATCAAGTCCTCAGACAAACCGCGCAATTTCTTCTCAATCATACTCGCGCCTATGACCATGTAGGCCGCTGGGGTGGCGATGAGTTTATTGTCCTTTGCCCGAACTTAACGCCGGCAGACGGTAAGCACTACGCTGAGAGACTACGTGACGCGTTTAACCAGCTTGAGTTCAGTCAGCACCATGACATTACGCTGAGTATCGGTATTGTCACGTCCGATGAGCAGACCCATTACAACTCGAAAAACCTGTTTACCGCAGCGGACAACGCGCTCTACCGTTCCAAAAACGAGGGCAAAAATCGCGTCTACCACATAGAAGATGCCGCGGGTTGGCTGGCAAAATGACAAACGAAAGGCGCCTAGTGGCGCCTTTCATCTTATATACCCTAGCTGCGTTTTACTCGCTATCGCGCGGCTCTATCGGTTCTTGAGACTTATCCACTGCCACATAGCCGTACTCTTCAATGCGTTTTTTCGCCGCGCTGCTGGTGAGATAGTCGACAAAGGCTTGGCTCTCGTCATCAATCGATTCCGTCTTGTACAAAATGATGAAAGGACGAGCCAGCTCATATTGGCCACTGGCAATGTTGTCGTTGTTGGATTCAGTGCCTTCAAACTGAATCGCTTTGACCGAGTTGTCAATCGATCCCGTCGAAATAAAACCAATCGCCTGTTTATTGTGGTTAACGATGGTTTTCACCATGCTATTGCTGTTCACCACCAAGTTGTTCGGGCTGATATCAGACACCAAACGGCCTTTGATCACTCTTGTAAGGCCAAGCAGACTTTCAAAACTGTAACGCGAACCTGACGAATCTTCTCGTGTTACTACAGCAATGCGTTGATCCGGGCCACCGACATCTTTCCAGTTGGTGATCTTGCCTTTGTAGATATCAAACAACTGATCGCGCGTGACGTTTTTCACTGGGTTCGCTTGGTTGACTACGACCGCTAAGCCGTCATAGGCGATGGTTAATACAGACAACGACGCGTCGAGCTCACTTTCCGTCAAATAGCGCGAACTCATCCCCAAATCGGCCACGCCTTTTTTCACTAGCGTGATCCCAGCGGTGGAACCGACACCTTGCACCGCAATGTAAGTTTCGGGGTGGGCTTTGTTGTAATCCTCTGCCAAAACATCCATGACACGCGCGACAGAAGTCGAGCCAGAAATATTGACCTCAGCAGACCACGCAGAAAAGGCCACGACTGTTGACATCAAAGTGGTCAACGCAATGCGAAACATAACTTTCTCCAAACAATTAGGCAGATAACAGCCGCTATCATATTTCGATAAGATGACAATTTTGTGAAAATCGATTCAGGCGCACTGTATTCGTAATGGGTCTATGCTTAAGTACTTACTACACAGAGTGCGCATGCATGAGACTTCACGTCATGGAGTGAGAATGGGACTAGTCAGTTTGCTACAAAAACAAGCCCAAAGGCGCGCGGAAATGATCTGTAAGCATCGCAATCAAAGCTTACCCGCTGAATTTGGCAAAGCCAGCTATGAAATGGCTGGGCAAGGTGTGGTGTTCATCAAACAATTCTTTTTACTCGATTCCAACCACTGCGAATATATGTCACCGGTAGCGAAAGTGGATTGGAATGACGACCTCGGCGCTTGGCAGCTCTTTATGCTGTCACCGGAAGACTCTGACCAAGAGAGTTGGACTCCCTACCCCTATCTTCCCCCTAGCCTCGACCTCACCGCCATCATGCGAGAAGTCGATAAAGATCCTAAAGCCGTATTTTGGGACTAAAAAGGGAGCCGAGGCTCCCTTAACAACACGTATCGTGCTCTTTGAGTTTATGACGCTGGGCTCTTTTGCGTTTCAGGCGCCGCGACCACATCTGCAAAGACTTGAGTCGGTTTGGCAACTAGGCTTCGCGTCTCCTGATTCACCTCATTGAGCACCACATCAAGCACATCGCCCAATCGGTAAATCACCTCGTTGTCGATGCTCACTGTGCCTTGTTCGCCATCGCACGCTAGGCGCTCTTTGTTGGCGAGAATCAATGAGCCTGGAATAAACGCTGCTGCACCATTTTCTAGCAGTCTCACGCGTACCCCAGCGCGAGAGACATCGAAGATCTCTGCATGGAAAGGCGTCGCTTTTTCCACCTCTGACGCCAGTGTGCGCGCATACAACCAATCACCCACATTACGCTCAGCAATTTTATGATGCTTACGGTGCAGCGCAAGTTCTTCACCCACGGTTTCGTCTGCCATTTGTACCGGCGCTTTCCCTAAGATGTGAGCCTTAAGCATACGATGGTTAATCATGTCGCCGTACTTACGAATCGGTGAGGTCCACGTGGCGTATAAGTTTAAGCCCATCGCATAGTGCGGAAGAGGTTGATTGCCAATTTCGCTGTAAGCTTGGTATTTACGAATGCGGTTATCTAGGTAAGAAGTCTCTTGTGCCGCCAACCAGCGACGCAACTCAGCAAAACCTTCTAAGGTCGCAATAGACTCTTCCGTAAAGGGTAGCTCACCTTCTGGGTTAACCAAGTTTACCACGTCCGCGATCTTCTCTGGCTTGAAGCCGGCGTGGGTGTTGAATACACCTGAATCAAAGCTCGCTTGCAGCGTTCGACCCGCACAAATATTGGCGGTGATCATCGCTTCTTCTACCAAACGGTTCGCGCAGCGGCGCATATCCGCATGAATGGCAACCACATCGTTGTCTTCACTCAATTCGAAGCGATAGTCAGGACGGTCGGGGAACACAACCGCGTGCGTCTCACGCCATTGCGCACGTGCCAATGAGAACTGGTAGAGATCTTGAACCACTTGCGCAATGGTCTCATCCGGTTGCCAATTGTCGCAGTGGCCGGTCTCTAACCAATCAGATAGCTGGTCATACACCAAACGCGCATGAGACTGAATGTGCGCGGCAAAGAACTGAATGTCATCACCGATCACGCCATCTTTACTTACCGTCACACGACAGCACAGCGCCGGGCGCTGCTCACCTTCAATCAAAGAGCAGAGATCATCGGCAAGATCACGCGGCAACATTGGGATGTTGCGCCCAGGCAAGTAAATGGTAAAACCACGCTCACGCGCGACTTTATCCATGTCACTATCTGGAGTGATGTACGCGGTAGGATCGGCAATCGCGATCGTCAGTTCAAAATCGCCCGATTCCGTTTTCTTCGCGTACAACGCATCGTCCATATCTTTGGTCGACGCGCCATCAATCGTCACAAACGGAACGTCAGTCATATCGACACGCTCAAGGTCAGCGTCGTCTTTGAGTTCCCAGTGGTCGATACCTGCTGGCTCACTGTTGGGCAAGTCATTTTGCGCTAACGTCACCCACCACGGCGCAATTTTGTCGTCTGCATCGGTGATTTTTTGTGAGATTTCAACAAAAAAGCCATTGTCACCATTGAGCGGATGACGGATTAAGTGAGCAACAACCCAGTCGCCCTCTTTCAAATCATCGCTTTTAATGCCTTTACGCGTTTTCGCTTTCAGAGACAACTTTTTCAACTGAGGATGATCCGGCGCAACGTTCAGTTTGCCTTTGAACCATTTCACACGGCCGATGAAGCGCGTTAAGCCCTGCTCCAATAGCTCTTCCGGTTCAGCGACTTCGCGCTCTTTTTCAGTACGAATGATGGCTTTGACTTTATCCCCATGCAGACATTTTTTCATGTACGGTGGTGGAATAAAGAAGCTGGTCTTGCTGTCGACTTCGAGAAAGCCGAACCCTTTCTCGGTGGCTTTAATCGTGCCTTCTTTTTTCGGAAGGGTTTCTTGGATTTGCTGCTTTAGCTGAGCGAGTAGCGGATTGTCTTGGAACATGGATACATTTCTAAGCAAAAAAATTGCGCACACTATAACATTGCCGCATCGACCAAACCACCTCACGCCGATAACAAGCGAGCAAAAGCCGCGCAAAGCGCTGAAAAAGGCAGCGATGATGACGCTTTCATGAACACCCAGTTCAGTTTTGAGAATTTTTTGTGATGAAACTCAAGTTTTTCTGGCTTTTGTTATGTTTTTCAGGAATAATTCGCACCCTTGTTTACGTCCCTAGTGGCTTGATGCGATTTACGACTCATCCGCATCTGAACGGAATCAGCTCTTTCTGGATTGATATTGGAATTGGTAGAGCTCATGGGACCTTTAGTTGAATTAATATAGTAGGATCCCAATGACAGATTCTGTAATCAAGTTTAGTGACTTGTCACTGAACGACGCCATCCTATCCGCTCTAGACGGAATGGGCTTTGTATCTCCAACTCCTATCCAAGCAGCAGCAATCCCTCACCTGATGGAAGGCTCTGACGCACTAGGTAAAGCACAAACCGGTACCGGTAAAACAGCGGCTTTCTCTCTACCTTTGTTGAACAAACTTGACCTTGCTCAGCGCAAGCCTCAAGCGATCGTTCTTGCTCCTACCCGTGAACTGGCTATCCAGGTTGCAGCGGAAGTGAAAAACCTCGGTAAAAACATCCAAGGTCTAAAGGTATTGGAAATCTACGGTGGTACGTCCATCGTTGACCAAATGCGAGCGCTTAAAAATGGCGCGCACATCATCGTCGGTACTCCAGGTCGTGTTCAAGATCTGATTAACCGCGACCGTCTTCACCTCGATGAAGTACACACCTTTGTCCTTGATGAAGCAGATGAAATGCTCAACATGGGCTTTGTTGACGATGTAACAGCGATCATGGAGCACGCGCCTTCATCTGCACAGCGCGTTCTTTTCTCTGCGACTATGCCTCCAATGTTGAAAAACATCGTTGAGCGTTTCCTTCGTGAGCCTGTGATGATCGACGTCGCGGGTAAGAACCACACCGTTGATAAAGTAGAGCAGCAATTCTGGGTCGTGAAAGGCGTAGAAAAAGACGAAGCGATGTCTCGCATGCTTGAAACAGAAGAGACAGATGCCTCTATCGTGTTCGTTCGTACTCGTCAAGATACTGAGCGTTTGGCTGACTGGTTGTCTGCACGTGGCTTTAAAGCGGCGGCACTGCACGGTGACATCCCTCAATCATTGCGTGAGCGCACCGTAGATCACATCAAACAAGGTGTGATTGATATTCTGGTTGCGACAGACGTTGTCGCTCGTGGTCTTGATGTACCACGTATCACACACGTATTTAACTACGACATCCCATTCGATGTTGAGTCCTACATCCACCGTATCGGCCGTACTGGTCGTGCTGGACGTAAAGGTAAAGCGATCCTGCTTGTGCGCACTAACCAAATGCGCATGCTACGCACCATCGAGCGCGTGACTAAATCTTCTATGGAAGAGATTCAACTGCCACTGCGTGACCAAGTTGCCCAAGCGCGCCTTGTAAAACTTGGTGAAGAACTTGCTGGTGAGAAAGAGCACAAGTCTCTAGACAAATTTGCGGAACTGGTTGAACAGCTTCAAACCACGTTAGAGATTGACGCAAGCACGCTAGCGGCTATCTTACTGAAACGTCAGCAAGGTAAACGCCCGCTATTCTACATTGGTGAAGATCCAATGGTTGAAGCAATTGAGCGTGACAAGCAACGTCGTAAAGAGCGCCGTGAAGGTGGCCGTGATGGTCGTCGCGAAGGTGGTCGTGAGCGCAACTTTAACACCCAAGATTGGGATACTTACCAATTGCAAGTGGGTCGCGAGCAAGGCGTACAAGTGAAAGACATCGTTGGCGCATTGGCGAACGAGTTGGGTCTAACTAAAGGCTCTATCGGTGCGATCAAGCTGGCTCAAGGCGAAACGTACGTTCAGTTGCCAAAAGCGATGTCTTCTGACACGGCAAGCAAACTTCGCAAGCTGCGTATTCGTCAGAAGCAAGTGGATGCCGTGGTCTGTGATTTTGACGACTTCCGCGAGCCTCGTGGACGTCGTGACGGTGGTCGCCGTGAAGGCGGACGTCGCGAAGGTGGCTTTGGTGGTCACCGTGGTCGTGATGGCAACCGCGAAGGTGGTTACCGTGGCAACCGTGAAGGTGGTCGTGGTCATCGCGAAGGCGGCCGTGATGGCGAACGTCGCTTCGACCGTAACCGTGGTGGTGATCACCGTGGTAACTACCGTGGCGAACGCGGCCATGGTAAAGCTCGCCACTCTGAAGCTTAATCTTCATTGGTTAAATAAGAAAAAGGTACGCATTGCGTACCTTTTTTTGTGTCTTTTGTTGTTAGGATTGGACCGTTTGACCTGGCAATCAGGCCGTTCGACCAAAAATGTATTTATCCATCATGGCCACCATTTTCCCAATTTCTGGTTTCGTAATGGTGTCATTCGCGCCAAGTGCCAGTGCTTTTGCTCGGTTGTCCTCACTCATCAAAGAAGAGAACATCACGATGGGGATCGATTGATACGCTTCGCTCTCTCGAAGGCGTTTAACTAAGTGCATGCCATCCATACGAGGCATCTCTACATCCGTCACCACACCATCGATCAACTCGTTGACCGGTAAGTTTTCCTCTTTCGCCACTTCAATCAAATTCATCAGCTTGTCGTGTGCTTCACCACCATCTTTACAAGCAATGATGTTGTAGCCAGATGAACTCAAGGTATCTTGGATTAGAGAGCGGATAAAAGCAGAGTCATCGACCACCATGATGGTTTTGCCATTACGTTTGGTGATCATCCGTTGGTTCATATCGACGCTCTTATCTTCTTTCACGTCGTATTTATCCATAGACAATTCTGGGTTAATGTCGGCAATGATTTTTTCAAAGTCGAGGATCATGATGAGGTTGCCATCTTTACGGACCACCGCAACAACGCAGTCTTGTTCGCCCGCTTCTAAAAACTGGCTTGGTGACTCAACGTCATTCCACGAAATACGGTGAATGCGACTGATACTGTCAATCAAAAACCCATTGGTCATATTGTTGAAGTCAGTGACAATAACAAACTTTCGAGCGAGATCTGGGTTGGTCGGGACACCGAGCCAGCCAGCCAAATCCACCAGCGGGGTCAAAATATCACGTGATGAAAATACGCCCACCATATGCGGCTGTGCGTTGGGGTAATCGGTGGTTTCCGGCACCTGAATCACTTCGCGTACTTTGGCGACGTTGATACCGTAATAACACGTTTTGGTTTTACCATTTGGGAGCTGTTTTTCTAAATGAAATTCAATGATTTCCAGCTCATTGGTACCGCTCTCAGTGAGTATCGTACTGCTAGATACGCTCATAATGACTTATTGCCTGCTCTCAACTTGATGATATACGCCTTTTTAACCGCTATTCACGCTTTTGTAAATTGCCACCCCGTAGGTTCGACGTAGGAATAACCAAATTTGCGTCGATTCCGTGACGAATAGCGAGGTCTGTGCGTTGTGGTACTTTTAGTGTAGACAGGATTGTCAGCATGATCACTGAAAAATCATCACGCTAATCAATCCGAATCTGCCTGAGTAAAAAGTCGGCACTATGAGAGCGACAACTTTTTCACTGTGTGACGCTCGACCAAGGTCGGCTCTAGTTGCACGACTTGGCTCTCCTCGACGCTGTTTTCAAGACGCTGCAATAGAGCCTCGACCGCCGCTTTGCCGAGTCGATACTTAGGTTGGTGGATAGTGGTTAAAGCGGGTGTCATAAAGCGCGCGATATGAATATCGTCATACCCGATGATAGAGAGCTGATCCGGAATTTTGATCCCTAATTCGGCTGCAGCGTTAATCACGCCAAGTGCCATCATGTCATTGCAGACAAAAATCGCACTGGGCAGCGGCCCTTTCTCGACCATCTTATGCAGTGCGTTGTAACCGCCTTCACACTCAAAGTCCCCTTCGATGATCCAGTTCGCTTTGAACTCATTGCCCGCTTCGTTCATCGCGCGTTTATACCCTTCATAGCGCATCTGCGCTTGGTGTTTTGCCAGTGGCCCGGTAATACACCCCACCTGAGTGTGACCACAATCAATCAAATATTTCGCCGCTAAATAGCCGCCGCGCAAAGAGTTGTCTTGGATCTTGTCACTGGTAAACAGCATCGGGCCCCAATCCATGACGACAACGGGGATGTCTGGGTATTTGTCAAAGATATCGATGCGCTCGCCTTCAAGCGACGAGCACATCAAAATCAGCCCATCGACACGCTTTTGCAGCAGAGTATTGATCGATTGACGCATCCGCTCATGATCGCCTTCGGTGTTGCACAAGATCAGGTTATAGCCTTGATGATAACAGCTGCGCTCGACGCCCTTGACCACCTCACCAAAAAACGGGTTCGTCGAGGTCGTCACCAGCATACCGATGGTGTTCGTACGATTGACTTTAAGACTGCGCGCAAGCGCCGATGGCGTATAATTGAGCTGAGAAGCGGCTTGATTCACGCGCTCGGAGATCGCTTCACTCACAAAACGCGATTGGTTGATCACATGGCTAACCGTAGAGGTTGAGACCCCTGCCAGTTTGGCAATATCTTTCATGGTCGCCATATCATCGTCTCCTTACTACAGCGATATTATGGCTGCCGACCCGGCAGCCATCTAGACAAGCTAGACTCGCTCAGCAAGAAACGCTTCCACTTCTTGACGACTAGGAATAGACGTTTGCGCGCCGAACCGTGTCACGGAGAGCGCCGCCGCTGCATGAGCGAACCTAATCGAAGATTCTAGAGGCAAATCCTCTAATAAGCCAGTGACCAAGGCCCCATTAAAGGTATCCCCTGCGGCTGTGGTATCCACAGCCTCAACACGAAAACCTTGGATAAGTTCCCCCCGTCCATTTTGACTGAGCCATACGCCCTTAGCGCCCAGAGTAATGAGCACGATCTCAATACCTTTCTGGTGCAAGGCATTCGCGGCTTGCTGCGCTGAAGCATCATCGGTCACCGTGATCCCCGTCAGCACTTGCGCTTCGGTCTCATTTGGGGTGATGACATCCACACACGCCAGCAACTCATCGCTGAGCACCTGCGCAGGGGCCGGGTTTAAAATGACATTGGTGCGCGCTTCTTTGGCAATGCGGGCGGCTTTCTCAATGCCGCACATCGGGGTTTCCAATTGCATTAATAGATAGTGAGCTTGACGAATCGCTTGGCAATCTTCGTTGTCTATCGCCTCTGCAATCAGCTTCGCGTTCGCCTCCGCTGAGATGCAAATGCTGTTTTCACCGCTGTCAGCCACTTGGATCATCGCAATCCCAGTCGGACAGTTAGGTTGCATTTTCACGCCAGAGATGGCGATTTTATCTAACTTAAAGCTCTCACGGATGTTAATGCCAAACGCATCATCGCCGACACATGCGATAAATCCGACATCCGCATTGAGCCGAGCGGCCGCTACCGCTTGGTTGGCGCCCTTGCCACCAGGAATGACTTGATAATGTCGACCGTGCAGCGTCTCACCTGGACGCGGGAAAGAAGGCACCTGAAGAACATGGTCAGCGTTAACACTACCCAATACCACTAACTTATTCATAGAAAATTCCTCGGCTCGAGTGAACCTTGTTTCGAGTTACGCTAAATACCTTTTCACTCACAAGGATGACTCTCGCTCGGTTTTATCAAAACTAAGCCTTGTAAGTGCAAAGGTATTCGCCCTCCTACTCCCCTTCAGGTAAAGGAAGTAGGAAGGCTCGCACGATCACCATGCGTTATTTCATGACGTGATTACTTAGTCACAACTTTCAACGGTACTGGGATGTATGCTTCAACGCTTTCCCCTTTCAGCACTTTCGCTGCGGTCTCGATGCCCAATGCACCAATCAGATCCGGCTGCTGAGCAATGGTCGCCTCCAGTTTCCCACGGTTAACCGCGGCAATGCCGTCGTCTGTGCCGTCAAAACCAACGATCACAACCTCTTTACCCGATGCTTCGACCGCGCGCAGTGCACCCAGTGCCATCTCATCGTTTTGGGCGAAGACGGCTTGTACATCTGGGTTCGCTGCCAACAAGTTTTCCATTACGTTCAAACCTTTAGTACGGTCAAAATCTGCTGGCTGACTGGCCAAAAGTTCCATTTCGCTGCCTTTCACCGCGTTCATGAAACCTTCACCACGCTCACGCGCTGCCGAGGTACCCGCGATACCTTCAAGCTGAATCACTTTGGCTTTCATGCCCACTTTTTCAACGATGTAGTTACCTGCAAGCTCGCCCCCTACAACGTTATCTGACGCAATGTGACTGACAACCTCACCACGGCTTGCACCGCGGTCAAGCGTCAGCACAGGGATATTGCTGCGGTTTGCCATACGAATCGCGTTCGATACCGCATCAGAATCGGTTGGGTTGATTAAGATCGCTTTGACGCCACGTACCGTAAGGTCTTCCACGTTGGAGAGCTCTTTACTTGGGTCATTTTGCGAGTCCAGAACGATCAGCTCGTAACCCAACTCTTTCGCCTTCGCTTCCGCGCCATCTTTCATGGTGACAAAAAATGGGTTATTCAACGTTGAGAGGACAATCGCCATCGTGTCTTGCGCATGAGCGGCAACAGACACAGTGGATGACAGCAGAGCAGCAGAGATAAGAGTTGCTAGTTTTTTCATTGTTTTAGTCCTTTATGTAGGGGGAGACTCGAAGTGTGACCACGACGAGTCAGAGTTAACCTAATTACTTGTTTTTGTTATCGACCAGTACCGCAAGTAGAATCACTACGGCCTTGGCGATCATTTGGTAGTAAGAGGAGACATCGAGCAAGTTCAGCGCATTGTTCAAGAAACCAATGATCAGCGCGCCAATCAAGGTGCCCATGATTCGCCCTTTACCACCCATTAAGCTGGTACCACCTAATACCACCGCTGCGATGGCATCCAGCTCATAGCCCATACCTGCCGTCGGTTGTGCTGACGACAAGCGAGAAGTGATGATGATCCCTGCCAGTGCCGCCAACAGACCACAGATGGCGTAAACTCCGATTTTCACTCGGTCGACGTTAATGCCCGATAAGCGAGTGGCCGACTCATTACCGCCCAGCGCGTAGACGTAACGACCAAAACGAGTGTGATTGAGTAGATACCACGCCGCTGCAAATACCACGACCATTAACCAGACCGGAACAGGGATCCCTAAGGCGTAGCCCGTACCAAACCAAGCGAACGCATCGGCGGTATCGGTAAAGCCGGTTGAAATAGGACGACCATCGGTGTACACCATAGTGACACCACGCAGAAGGGTCATGGTGACTAAGGTTGCGATAAACGCCTGCACCTTACCTTTGGCAATGATGACCCCACTGATCGCACCCAGCGCCGCTCCCGCCAGCAGTGCGGTTGGCACGGCGATCAGTACCGGAACTTCCAGTGCAATCATGCTCGCGGCAAAAGCACCACACAAGGCCAGCACTGAGCCGACGCTCAAATCGATGCCCGCGGTTAAAATCACCAGCGTCATCCCCACCGCAATGATCGCATTGACCGAGGTTTGGCGAAGAATATTTAAAATGTTATCAAGGGTGAAAAAGTTCGGGTTTAAGAACGACACCACGACAATCAAAAACAGCAGAGCAATCAAAGATTTCTGCTCGATTAACCACTCTTTGCTCAGCAGCTTTTTGCTGTGGCTTGGGTTCGCTTTAGTTAGGGTTTTGCTGCTCATGCTGCATCCTCAATACGCTTTTTACCGACGGCACACGCCAGTAGTGTTTCCTGGTCTGCCTCTTTGGCATCAAATTCGCCGCTAATTCGGCCCTCGTGCATCACTAAAATGCGATCACTCATTCCGAGCACTTCTGGCATTTCCGACGACACTAAGATGATGCTCATCCCATCGGCTTTAAATTTATTAATCAGTTGGTAGATCTCTTTCTTGGCGCCGACATCCACGCCGCGTGTTGGCTCATCGAGAATCAGCACTTTAGGCTTAGTCATCAAGCCTTTCGCAATCGCTACTTTTTGCTGATTGCCCCCCGATAAGTTGCCAATGATCTGCTCTCGACTTGGCGTCTTGATGTTAAACAGACGAATAAAATCATCGACGGCAATCACTTCATCGCCATGCTGAATACGCCCTCCTTTGGTGAGCTTATCCAGTGAACAGAGCGACATGTTCTCTTTGACAGAAAGCCCAAGCACCAGTCCATCGCCTTTACGATCTTCAGAGATATAGGCAATACCATTTGCCAGCGCATCTTGTGGGTTTTCTGGATTCACCGTTTTGCCATTGAGATTGATCACACCGCGTTCACTTGGCAGCGCACCGTAGATCACTTTCATCAGCTCGGTACGTCCAGCGCCCATCAGGCCAGAAACGCCCAAGATCTCACCTTGGTTTAAGGTAAAGCTGACATCTGAAACACCCGAACCGGTCAGGCCAATCACTTCCAAACAGACCTTGCCATGCGAAACCGCGATGCGTGGGTACTGCTCGTCCAATTTGCGTCCGACCATCATCTCAATCAGGCCATCTTCATCGGTATCAGACACCGGACATTCACCAATGAACTTACCATCACGCAGCACGGTAATGTCATCACAAATCTGGAAAATTTCCTTGAGGCGATGGGAGATATAGACAATGCCGCAACCCTGATCGCGCAGTTCATTGATCACCGCAAACAGCGATTCCGTTTCGGTATCGGTCAAGGCATCGGTCGGCTCATCCATAATGATAACTTTGGACTCGAATGAGAGCGCCTTGGCGATTTCCACCATTTGCTGCTCACCCAAACTCAACTCGCCCAACAACTGCTTCGAGCTATGTTTCACGTTCAAGCGGCGCAACAATTTATCCGCTTCCGCGTACATGGTGTCCCACTGAATGCGCCCTAACGCAGAGGTAAATTCGCGGCCTAAGAAGATATTTTCCGCAATCGTCAACTCAGGGATTAGGTTCAGCTCTTGGTGAATAATGCTGATGCCTGCTTGTTGTGAGTCCCTTGGTCCTTTAAAAGCCGCGGGTTGGCCCTGATAGTGGATGGTTCCGCTATCTTTGGTGTAGATGCCGGTCAGGACTTTCATCAAGGTTGATTTGCCTGCTCCGTTCTCTCCCATCAGCGCCATCACTCGGCCTGGGTACACATTGAGACTGGCGCTATCTAGGGCTTTGACCCCGGGAAACGCTTTGTCGATGTCACTCAGTTGTAAGATAGCTTGAGACATAATTGTTCCTGTCTTTGTGCAGCGTCACCGCGTCACACGATGTCGCCAACGTCATGATGGTTAAAACACGACGCCCGATTGGAAGATAACATTGGCATACGGTGTACATTCGCCCGTACGCACAATCGCACGACTGCGCTCGCTACGCTGTTTAAACGCTTCATGAGAGAGGGTGTGCACTTCGATTGTCTTACCTGACGTGCGACGCTCCTCATCGATCAACGCCATCAATGCTCGATGATGCTCAGGGCTGACTTCGGCAAACTCTTGCGCCACGATCACTCCTTCAATCTGCGCTTCACTTAGCCAGACACGCACCGTATCTAAAAAGCTGGGCACGCCATAAGTCAGCGCCAAATCGATGCGCTGCACCGACTCTGGAATAGGCAAACCGGCATCACACACGGTGATTTCATCGGTATGGCCGAGTGTCGCCGCTAGGTGGGACAACTCCGCATTCAGTAGGGAACTTTTTTTCATGTAGGGAACCTTTTTCTCGTTCATCGTTTCGCTGGCCGTGGGCTTCTCTTACCGGAAACAGCGCGATCACATCGCGTTAATACCCCTGTCGCTGATTGAAGCGCTGTTTAAAACACCTTGCTTTAATCAACCTTGTAAACACCATCGAAACGTTTCGATGAAATAATAGAACGCTCAGTGATGAATGCGATACCTCTTCGTTGAGAGTGTGAGAATGATCGATAGAAACGAGCAACACGCCGACAAAAAAGTGATCGCATTCACTTTCAAGACGGTCGGACCAGACACGTTTTATCGATGCGATGAATAGATAAGTATAAAAAGTGACCGAGAATAAAAGAGAAAAGGCACGACCCATCGTTGACTCACATCAATGACTGGCCGCGCCCTAATGAGAGGGGAATGCGTTTAAACGCGTTCCTCAAGTGCAATGTTGTTGTTTGCCCAAAGTAGCGCTTGCAAACGGTTTTTTGCGTTGATTTTCTTGAAGATATTGTGCAAGTGGGTCTTCACCGTGTTCTCACTGACGAACAATTCATCGGCGATCTGTAAGTTGGATGCCCCATGCCCAAGTAGCCGCATGATCTCTTTTTCTCGCTTGGTCAAACTGGCGTAGGATTGCGACGTGGTCACGGTGTTAGCACAGCGAAAGTGTTCGATGTAATCCTGGGCCAGTTTACGAGACAGCCACATCTCATCTTGCATGATCTTTTCCATGCCTTTGAGAAGCAGCGATAAATCGTCATCGTTATAAAATACGCCCACCAAGTTGCGCCACTTGAAGAGTTGCGTAGAAGGCACCTCTTGTGGGCAGTTAATCACGATCTCACGCGACACATGGTCATTGTTCGTTTTTGCTTGGCTGTACAGTTCAAACTTTTCTTCGTCGATGTACTGAAAATCGAAGAGTACAAAATCACCTAACAAGCTGCTATCGAAGTGCCCCGACTGCAAATCTTCCATGGTGACAATGTTCACTTTGAGGTGTAATCCCTGCTCAAGAGAATCTCGAAACAGTTTTGATTGCATACTTACGTCTGATAAAAGCGTAATTTGGTAGTGATGTCCATTTGTCATAGTAATAGTCCTAGCTCAACCCATTCACAATTTAAAACTATCGTTTAGCACAGATTAGTCAACGTGGATGATTGAGACATTCCTCAAGTTTTATACGCAATTACTCCAATATTCAGATGTTTATATTGATTATCTCATTTTTAAGAATCGAAACAGATCGATTTTAACCTTGTGATCTTTCTCTCAAGTGCCATTTCAGCGTGCCAGAAAGTAGCAATAAAACCAAAAAGAGTAGACCTGAGCTCCCTCCACCACCGCCACTTGATGGAGAGGACGTCGTTTCAGTGCTGTAGACCAAACGACGCTGGCCATTGCTTGTCACCACATAGGTTTTTGGCGTTTCTTGCCCGTTAATGACCCGCTCGATCCAATCCTGATAATCGTACACATCGGTAAAAACCGAAGTCACACTCACCGATTGATCACCACACTGAGAAGGACCAAAACTGGTGATCCCCACCTGAACAAACTCGACGCCATTGTCCCAATAGACAGGGCCTCCGGAATCGCCACTGCACGTCGAGTTTCGGTAACCGGCTGAGATCTCACCACTGAAACAGAGTTGTTTGCTGGTAATATTACTGCCAAACTCGCTACGGCAAGTGGCGGTGGAGACGTAGTCCAGCGTCGTATCTCGCGCTTGCGTGCCGCCATCAGTACCACCTTCGATCAAGCCATGCCCGACGGCTTTAAAGGTATCGCTATCACTGAAGCTATTGTTGACTGTTGAATTGATAAGATAGGTGTAGTCGCTCGCACTGACCGCCGTTTCGAGCTTGATGATGGCAATGTCATTTGGCCAAAGCGCCGCTTCACTGTTTTGGTAGTTATCGGGGTAATAGAACTCGCTTGCGCGCGCTTGTTCTGCGTTGAGAAAATCATCCTCATCATCAAGCCCCGGCGCGACGACGGTGTAGAGCATTAAATCATCATCACCATAAATGCAATGCGCCGCCGTTAACACGTAACGACTGTTGATGAGCGTCGCGCCGCAAAATGAGGAAGGTTGATAGACGCTGTCCGTTTTATAAAACAAGCTGGCAAAGGTGGGGTAATCCGTTAAATCGGTCGTCGTGCCATTGACAATATACGGCGAGATTTCTGCGGCGCTCACACAGGCGTTGGACACCATCAGCGCCCACCCTGCCACTCTCCATCGACCCATCATGCTCATCCCTCACGACACTCTACTCAATAAGTTTAGTTTACGAGTGTCGCTTGTGAGAAGATCGACGCCGTTTAAGCGTGACGACGTTGACCAAACAGAACAAGTGCCAATAAGGAGAAGAGGCCAAGGCTACCGCCGCTACCAGAGGAAGAGGTGGTTGTTGTATCTGACACGACATCTGCGCTATCAATCACCGTACCGCTGCTCGTTTGGTATAAAGTCCGTGTACCATTTGACGTGGTCACATAGTACTTGGCGGTCTCACCGCCACTGATCACCGACTGAATCCAACTATCGTAGTCATACACCTCCGTAAATACGGAAGAGTAGTCATAAGCCTTCGCTCCACACGTTTTGAATCCCCAACTGGTGATCCCAATTTGCACGTAGGCGGCACCATTGTACCAAAACACTGGTCCACCAGAGTCCCCTTCGCATGTGGAGTTTTTGTAGTTACCGGACACTTCCCCATCAAAACAGAGCTGTTTGTCGGAAATGCTCGAATCGCAGGTCGAACTTGGTGAGATGATATCGAGAGAGGTAGCTTGGAGGTAGCCACTGCTGGATTGATTCCCCTCAATTAAACCATGACCGATAGCGATAAAATTATCGCTCGATTTCGATTCAACATACGTATCGTTGGCTATGCTGTTGAGCGAAGCACTGTAGTCTGGATTACCACTGATCGTTGATTCAAGTTTTAAGATCGCGATGTCGTCTGGCCAAGGGGCGGAATCAACATAAGTGTCCGGATAATAGTACTCTTTCACTCGGTATTTATTGGACGTGCTCAAATAGTCGGCCGTATCTTGGAGTTGGGGAACCACCCAGTAGTGAAGCATCTCACTCTCGGCACCGTACACACAATGCGCCGCTGTCAGCACGTACTCAGCGTTGATGACCGTCGCGCCGCAGCGATAACCATAGTAGGCGTCATCATCAAAATATAAACTCGCAAATGAGGGATAGCTGCTGACTGAAACATCATCACCATTCACTATATAAGTAGACACATCGGCGGCATAGAGCGGGGTCGCGAGCATGACACCCAATAAGAGAAATACGTTTTTCATTCAATACATCCTTGAAACAGCAGCCTTGATTCTACCCAATTATTGATACAAAAAAACCTCTCCGCAGAGAGGTTTATTCACAATATCTATCATTTAACCATGATTAACCGCGATAGTATCTCTGCGGTACAAACGGCATTTTTTCAACGGTCATGGGCAGTTTTTTACCACGAACCTCGGCAAACAGAGTGGTGCCGATGCTGGCTAGATCGGCGCGGACATACGCCATAGAGACGGGCTTGCCGGCATTCGGGCCTGCGGTGCCGCTGGTGACGATGCCGATTTTGTTGTCTGATTCATCAAATAACTCAGTGCCTTCACGAACTGGCGCTTTGGTTTGACCCACAAGACCGACGCGCTTGCGCGAGACATCTTTCGATTCAATTTGACCAAGAATAATGTCGGCCCCTGGGAAGCCCCCTTCTCGCTCACCGCCGATGCGACGCACTTTCTGGATGCCCCAAAGCAAACTAGCCTCAACCGGTGTCGTGGTCGGGTCAAGGTCATGGCCGTATAGACATAGACCACACTCTAAGCGCAGAGAATCGCGCGCGCCTAGGCCAATCCACTCCACCTCATCTTCCGCCGTTAAACGGGTCGCCAACTCCTGCGCGTGCGAGTTCGGCACCGAGATTTCAAATCCGTCTTCGCCAGTGTAGCCGCTTCGGCTGATCACGCACTCCACACCCAATAAGTTGAGGCGTTTGACATCCATAAAGACCATATTCGCTACATCAGGGTTGAATCTTGCCAATACGTCCACCGCTTGCGGGCCTTGAATCGCAAGTAAGGCGCGATCTTCAATCACCTCCAGCTCCACACCCGATGGCAAATGTGCTTGCAAGTGATCGATGTCTTGCTGTTTGCATGCTGCGTTAACCACGACAAACAAGTGATCGCCTAAATTGGCCACCATTAAGTCATCCATAATGCCGCCGTTGTCGTTGGTAAAAAACGCGTAGCGCTGATTGCCTACTGGCAAATCAATGATATCGACAGGAACCAAAGACTCAAGGAAGGCCGCAGCCCCTTCACCATGCAATCGCAATTGTCCCATGTGGGACACATCAAAAAGTCCGGCAGCGTCTCGGGTATGAAGATGCTCTTTCTTAACGCCGAGTTTGTATTGCACAGGCATATCATAGCCAGCGAACGGTACCATCTTTGCGCCCGCTTCAACATGCAGAGTATGAAGAGGGGTTTTCAGTAATTCTTGAGTCATTGTTGTCTCCATGTGATCCGGTCCGTTTTCCTTGAGAGGAAACCTTGTTTCCAATAATAAACACGACGATGGCGAGAATGCACCCTAAATAAGAGCGGGAGAAGTGAAAGTGTGACATTTAACATTAAATTCACAACAAGGCATCATCAATAAAAACGCCGCCTTGAGCAAGATTCGATCAAAGCGGCGTTATTCTACGCATAAACAACCCAAAAGCAAACGTTTGCTTTCACTATAAGAAATTTACATTTGATTCACGTTATTTGGCTGTCACCCACAAAATATGCGCGTCTTGCTCACTGGTTGAGATCAACATGTGGCCCATATTGGCGTCATAATAGACGCTGTCACCGACCGTCAACTCAATCGGTTCATAAAACTCTGAGTAGAACCGAACCGTGCCCGATAAGATCAATAGAAACTCTTCACCATCATGACGAACCCAGTCACTGTACTCTTCAAAACGCCTCGCGTGGACGCGGCTTTTGAAAGGCATCATCTTTTTATTGGACAATTGAGTAGCCAGCAATTCGTGTTCATACGTCTGCGTGGGGTGCGGTTTGCCGTGCCCAACTCGGGTGACATCTCTTCGCCCTGTTGCGACCTTTTTTCTAGGTGGCTCAAAGAGTTGTGGCATATCTATCGCCAACCCCGATGCCAACTTTTGCATCGCTTGGAAAGTCGGTGATATTTGCTCGTTCTCAATTTTACTAAGCGTTGAACGCGCGAGCCCAGTGCGTTGACTGGCTTCCTCAAGCGTGATGCCTAACTTGCTACGAATCTCTTTGATGCGCTCGCCTAACTTAAGCGGCTCGATGTTTTGATCACCCGCTTCCTTCGCTAGGGTGATGGACGGGTACTCATCGTAGATATCTTCTGACATGTTTCCCTCAGTCATACTTTCTTTACTTCCTATTTGGATTTCATTGTGCCCCAAGGTCGTAAAACTGGAAAGGTGAGGATAGGAAATATAGTGTGCACTCGTTAACAAAAACCGCAAGCGTGTTTCCAATAGGAAATTTTTGGTTGATTGTTGATGCAACTCCCGCTATGTTACCAACTTGTTAGTTGTCGAGATGCATTTTTACCCCAGTGTTTCGCGCCATTTTTGCGACCAAGTTGGGTTTTCCCCTCTCTTTTCGGGGCATGGATTTACACAAAATTTAGTCAGCACGCTGACGACTCAATTGGAAGGTCATCGACTATGAACAACACCTATCACAATCATCGCTTAGAGAATTTTTTCTCAACTCAACTCAGTGCCACCGACGATGCCGTCTTTGCAGGCATCCAAGCAGAGCTGTCTCGGCAAAACGAACAAATCGAGTTGATCGCTTCAGAAAACATTGTGTCAAAAGCGGTGATGCAGGCTCAAGGCACCTGCCTAACCAACAAATACGCAGAAGGTTACCCAGGTCGCCGCTACTACGGTGGCTGTGAGCATGTCGATACGGTCGAGGCCATCGCTATCGAACGCGCTAAAAAGCTTTTTCAGTGTGAATACGCAAACGTTCAACCTCACTCTGGCGCACAAGCAAACGGCGCCGTCATGCTCGCACTGCTGCAACCGGGCGACACCATTTTAGGCATGTCTCTTGATGCCGGCGGCCACCTCACACACGGCGCAAAACCTGCGCTATCGGGTAAATGGTTCAACGCAGTGCAATATGGGGTGGATCGCGACACACTCGAAATCAATTACGACGATGTCCGAGCACTGGCAAAAGCGCATCAACCGAAGCTTATCATCGCCGGTGGCAGCGCCATTCCTCGTACGATTGATTTTGCCCAGTTTCGCGCGATTGCTGACGAAGTCGGTGCTTTACTAATGGTAGACATGGCGCACATCGCCGGCCTTATCGCTACTGGCGCGCACCCAAGCCCTCTTCCCTATGCTGATGTCGTCACCACAACGACGCACAAAACCCTACGCGGCCCACGTGGTGGCATGATTTTGACCAATGATGAAACCATCATCAAAAAGATTAACTCTGCCGTGTTCCCAGGGCTGCAAGGCGGACCGTTGATGCATGTTATTGCAGCGAAAGCGGTGGCGTTTGGTGAAGCACTCGGGCCAGAGTTTAAGACTTATATCAATTCGGTGATCAGCAACGCAAAAGTTCTTGCCGAGGTGTTGCAAACTCGCGGGTGTGACATTGTGACAGGCGGAACGGACACGCATTTGATGCTCGTCGACCTAAGGCCAAAAGGGTTAAAGGGTAACAAAGCAGAAGAAGCGCTTGAGCGTGCCGGGATCACATGTAACAAAAATGGCATCCCATTCGATTCTGAGAAGCCTATGATTACATCGGGCATTCGATTGGGAACGCCTGCGGGAACCAGCCGCGGCTTTGGCGCTGAAGAATTCAAACTTATCGGACAATGGATTGGTGATGTTCTGGACGGGTTAGTGGATAACCCTGACGGAAATACAGAAGTAGAGCAACGCGTTCGCAAAGAAGTGAAAGCCTTGTGTCATCGCTTCCCACTGTACCAATAATCAATTTTATCTTAGTTATTTTGGAGATTAAGCAATGGACAAAACACTGAAGTTTGCAGATAGCCATGAGTGGGTACGTGACAACGGTGATGGCACTGTAACTATCGGTATTTCTGAGCACGCTCAAGAAATGCTTGGTGACGTGGTCTTCGTCGACCTACCGGAAGTAGAAGACGAGATTGAAGCCGGCGACAGCTTCTCGTTGGTTGAATCGGTTAAGGCCGCTTCTGATATTTACGCGCCGATCACCGGTGAAATCATCGAAATCAACGAAGAGCTCGAAGACAGCCCAGAGCTAATCAACGAAGAACCGTATGAAGGCGGCTGGATCGTCAAAGTGAAGATGTCGGATCCTTCTGAGCTTAATGACCTAAAAGACGCCGAAGAATACCTAAACTCAATCGAAGACGAGTAATAAGCACAACAGCAAAGCTGCCCCCATCTAGGAGGCAGCTTTTTTTCACGGTTCGCTCAGCGAACTTTGGAGCAGGTAAAGGACAATGACTGAATTACTTCAAAGCCTCAGCACACAAAATGAGTTCGTTGCTCGCCACAACGGCCCAAACACACAAGACCAACAAGCTATGTTGGCGGCCATCAATGCCACTAGTTTAGATGCTCTGATTGAGGAAACGGTGCCGCCGCAGATTCGTCTTGAGCAGCCACTAAGCTTGGCCCCAGCCAAGAGCGAAGCGGATATGCTGAGCGCTATGCGCCAGTTCGCCGATCAAAACCAAGTCAAACGCACCTTCATTGGTCAAGGCTACTACAACACCTTCACGCCCAACGTGATTCTGCGTAACGTGATGGAAAACCCAGGTTGGTACACGGCCTACACGCCCTATCAGCCAGAAATCTCACAAGGCCGTTTGGAATCTCTGCTCAACTTCCAACAGATGGTGATGGATTTAACCGCGATGGACATCGCGAACGCCTCCCTTCTTGATGAAGCGACCGCAGCGGCAGAAGCGATGACCCTGTGTAAACGCGCCGGCAAGAGCAAGAGCAACGTCTTTTTTGTTGCCGATGATGTGCACCCTCAAACGATTGAAGTCGTCAAAACGCGTGCAAAATACATCGGCTTTGATGTCACCATAGGGTCACTGGACTCTCTCCCAGAACAAGACGTATTCGGTGCCTTGGTTCAATACCCGGGAACAACTGGCGAAGTGCGCGATTTGAGCGACGTGATCGCCAAAGCGCAAGCCAACAAAACACTGGTTGCGGTTGCGACCGACCTACTCGCGTGCGCACTGCTTAAGCCAGCGGGCGAAATGGGCGCAGACGTGGTGATTGGTTCAGCGCAACGTTTTGGCGTACCTATGGGTTACGGCGGCCCACACGCAGCGTTTATGGCGACGCGTGACAAACACAAGCGCACCATGCCAGGACGCGTGATTGGCGTATCGATTGATGCCAACGGCAACCAAGCCCTGCGTATGGCGATGCAAACCCGTGAGCAACATATCCGCCGCGAAAAAGCGACATCGAACATCTGTACCGCGCAAGCACTGCTGGCCAATATGGCGTCGTTCTACGCGGTTTACCACGGCGCGGAAGGTCTACGTACCATCGCACGCCGCACGCATCACATGACAGCAATTTTAGCCGCTGGCCTGACCAAATCTGGCTTCGAGCTGGCGCACAACAGCTTCTTCGATACCATCACCATCAATTCAGGCAGCCAAACAGAGGCGCTGTATGCTAAAGCACAAGCGGCAGACATCAACCTGCGCCTGATCGCAGATAAAGCGCAACTGGGCGTGAGTTTTGATGAAACCACCACCACTGATGACATCGCCGCACTATTTGACGTGTTTGGTGTGAAAGAAGAGATCAACGGACTGTCGTCAGAAATCAGTGGCAATGAGTTCGCCGCGATTCCTGAAACGCTACGCCGCACGTCAGCGTACCTAACGCACCCAGTCTTCAACACGCATCACAGTGAAACGCAGATGATGCGTTACCTCAAGCAGCTTGAGAACAAAGACTTCTCACTGACACACGGCATGATCCCGCTCGGCAGCTGTACTATGAAGCTTAACGCCGCAGCCGAGATGATTCCTGTCACTTGGCCTGAGTTCGGCGCTCTTCACCCGTTCGCACCACTAGAGCAAGCCGCAGGCTACGCGGCACTGGCGAAAGATCTGAAAGAGAAGCTATGTGAAATCACGGGTTATGATGATTTTTCATTGCAGCCTAACTCTGGCGCGTCGGGTGAGTACGCGGGTCTGATTGCTATCCAGCGTTACCATGAGAGCCGTGGCGAAGGTCACCGTAATGTGTGCCTCATCCCAAGCTCAGCGCACGGCACCAACCCTGCGACGGCCTCAATGGTGTCGATGAAAGTTGTGGTGGTGAAATGTGATGAAGACGGCAACATCGATTTGACCGATCTGGCGGACAAAATTGAAAAGCACGCTGACAACCTCTCTAGCATCATGATCACCTACCCTTCCACACACGGCGTGTACGAAGAGCAAGTGAAGCAGGTGTGTGAAATGGTGCATGCGGCGGGTGGCCAAGTTTATCTCGACGGTGCCAACATGAACGCGCAGGTAGGTTTGACCTCACCGGGCTTGATTGGCTCTGATGTCTCTCACCTCAACCTACACAAAACCTTCTGTATCCCGCATGGTGGCGGTGGCCCGGGTATGGGCCCGATTGGCGTCAAGTCGCATCTCGCGCCTTTCTTGCCGGGTCACATTGAAAACGGTGTTGAAGGTAAAGAGTTTGCCGTCTCTGCGGCGGATCTTGGCAGTGCATCTATCCTGCCTATCTCTTGGGCGTACATCGCAATGATGGGCGAAGCTGGCCTCACTGAAGCCACTAAAGTCGCAATCTTGAACGCCAACTACATAATGGAGCGCCTGCGCCCTCACTACCCTGTACTTTATCGCGGTAAGAACGGCCGAGTAGCGCATGAGTGCATCATCGACATCCGCCCGCTAAAAGAAGAGATCGGCATCAGTGAAGAAGACATCGCGAAGCGTTTGATGGACTACGGTTTCCACGCGCCAACTATGTCGTTCCCAGTCGCCGGTACCTTGATGGTTGAACCAACGGAGTCTGAAGATCTGGCTGAGTTGGATCGTTTCTGCGATGCGATGATTGCCATCCGCGAAGAGATGAACGCCGTTAAAGAAGGCGCTTGGCCACTCGACAACAACCCACTGGTCAACGCACCGCACACACAAGTGGATTTGGCGAGCGAACACTGGGATCGCCCATACTCACGTGAAGTAGGTTGCTTCCCATCCAGCGCGACTAAGCAATGGAAATACTGGCCAACCGTCAACCGTGTCGACAACGTCTACGGTGACCGCAACTTGATCTGCTCTTGCCCGAGTATTGAGAGCTATGAAGGGTAAGTGACGTAGATAGAACAACCCGCTATTTTGTTGGATGTCCTAGTTAAATCTAAAGCGAACCGAGTAAGGTTCGCTTTTTTATTGGTTCAAAGTCCGTAAATCTACGTGAAATTGTGATTTGCTCGGGATACAACAAGTAATTGGACAATCTCGTGTTAGGACTTAAACTAAAAATTGTCAACTTTTAATAAGCTGAGTTTGAGGAAATAATGGCTCATATATGTCGAATTACTCGATGGCTATTCATCTATTTATCCCGCAACTTCCTAATCTCAGCCATCATTTGACTAAGCCTTTCTCTATCCAGAGATGAGTAAGCCGTCATATCTCGCGATTTCTGAACAGAATCTTCATACTCATCGGCTCTTTTTTGTATCGCCTCTTGCAGGTAAATATTTAAGCTCTCAGCTCGAAGCAAGGCGGGGAGCTCATCATCAGACTCCAGAAGCGAAATTGCAAAGTCTAAATTACCTGAATACTCACTATGAGCCTCTACGCTAAGACGTATGCTGTCCTCAATCTCACTGTCATATCTTGTATTTGACTTACCCTCAACCATAGCCGTCAAAAACTTCAAAAAGTAAAGCGAGTCGTGCTGAGACAAATGCCTAAAACAGATACGAGTGCTTTCCTCTAGCCGACTAAACGCATTGAACCTTGCCTCATGCCATAATTGCTTCTTCCAAGAATTTAGGGTGTATATGGCAATGAAAGCCGCAAAAATAGTCGCTAAGCTTACTAGTATATCTAAAGAGTTGGCGATTCCCGCAGTTACTTCTGGGCTGGTCGCGATATTGATTCCAAAGATAACCCCGACCACAACTAATGCGAAACAACAAATCCAAATGATCTTGTCAGACAAATTAACCCCTCAAACTGATAGCTTAGACCTTAGCCTGAATCAATTAATGTCATAATTATACAGCACTTGTTTGATGAATAGAAAATACCGCAGACTTGCTAGCGCCCCACATAGCAATGGTGAACAAGTCAAGCTCCATCTAGGCGAATTGCCCGTTTTTTTATCCCTTTACGTATTCTTGTAACCCAATAACTACGCAAGAAGAATAAGTTAAACTAGGACAATGACTAGACAGTTGATTCTAGAAATTAATTACTCTAGCAAGGATCAGGCACTTCCATGCGAAAAGCTATCAACACAAAACATGCGCTGATCAGCAATACCCCCTCCCAACCAAAACGAGGACCCCATCCATCGCCCTACAGCAAATTAAGCGCCAGTGTCCCAACAATGGCACAGGGCACAGACGCGTAGGCGATTTCAACGATATACTTCTCGAACCATCTCATCGGTATTGACCTCTTTTTCAGTGGTGGCAGGTCTGCGTTTATCATGAAGTTACTTTTACCCATTCTTCTGGCGCCACTGTTGATGGCGTGTGCTGAGCAATCGGTCACTCACTTGAGTCGCCCTGATATCAAACCCGATGACACAGCGCATCAATGGCACAGTCCGTTTGATGATTTACGGGGTTGGGGAAGCCATTTTGGCTACCCGCACTCTGCGATGATAGTTCAAGATCCGATGGACTCAAGCAATAATGTACTGCGATTAGAATTACGAGACGGCGATCAATTTCGTACGCGCTCTGGGTACGCCTATCGCACGGAAGTGTACGAGCGCTATAAAGCACCGTTCAATCAGCCAATACACTATCGATTTAAAGTGCTGATAACGGACCAATGACAGTACGATGATGTGCGCGCTTTAATTGTTCAGTGGCATGCCACGCCAGATCGTCATTTGAATGAAATCAGCCGTAGCCCCAACCTTGGGATTGAACTGCGTAATGACCGCTTTTTGATTCGCTCTCAAACCAGTCAGCTGGCGGTGAACACCGACAACAAACACGGCATGACGAGAACTCAGCACTACCTCAGCGCGCCTATCGAGAAGAATCGCTGGTATCAGTTTGATGTCAAGGTGAAGTGGACGCCTAACTCTGACGGCTACCTTGCCATTACTATCGATGAGGAACGCGTCGTGAACCACCGCGGGCCAACCAGTTATGTCGATTGTCTCGGCCCCTATTTTAAAGCGGGCATTTACCGCGACCACAGCGTCAACACCTTTGCTCTGCTGTTGAATGACTACTCACGAGCCTTGATTGAGGAATCCAACACGGATTTGGAATAAGCCATATTCCAAATCTACGATCCTTATCTACTAAAATGGCGCTCAAACCGACTTTTCTATCATTAGTCGTTGCTCCTACGCGTTAAACCATGCTCAATCTTGAGCATGGTTTCGACGCAACTGCACGCATTGGAAACCGTGCCATTGTGAAAGTTACTTTCACAATTCGGAAATTTGGAAGCCAAATTTCCGTTAAACTCATGTCTTATTTATACTTGCTTACACTAAACTGCACCTTTCCCTCAGCCGATCTCACTTGACCTGACCTGCATCATAGAAGTGCTCTACTCCACCTGTTTGCCTTTTGAAAGATAATTACAAGCCCATCCACTTTTTAGTAGGTTATTTATCTCTGCACTAGATAATTGTCATTCAATATGACTTTAACCTTCCCCCAAGGAACATGCTTTTGCAGAGATCTTGATTTTCAGATTCAGCGATTTTTTCTATCAGTTGGTGATTTTACTGATATCGACTGAATCCAAACGGAGCAAACGATGACTAAAAAGTGGTTTACTGAGTCGGTTGACGCTACAAAAGAGGTGCTTGAAACCTCCATTGAGCAAGGCTTAACAGCGCAAGACGTCGCGAACCGACAATCACAATACGGTAAAAATGAACTGCAAGAGCAAGCCGGCAAATCCGCGCTAGAGCTTTTCCTTCACCAGTTCAAAAACCCTCTAATCTTTATCCTCGGTATTGGCGCGATAGTGTCCTTTTTTACCGGACACCTCGTCGACGCCATTGCGATCACGGTGATCATCTTCATCAATGCCATCATCGCATTTTGGCAAGAGTTCAAAGCGCAAAAAGGGATGGAAGCCCTACGCGAGATGGCGGCGCCTACCGCGCAAGTAAAACGTGACGGCCAGTGGATGGATATTCCGGCCAAAGAGATCGTGCCGGGAGATATCCTAAAAATCAGCACCGGTGACATTCTTGCCGCCGATGTGCGCATTATCGAAGCCAACCGCTTGTCGATTGATGAAGCGGCGCTCACAGGTGAATCGGAACCTGTCGATAAGAAAGTCGAGGTGATCGATGATGCCACGGTTGGTCTTGGCGATCAGCGCAACATGGGCTTTATGACCACCATCGTCACGTCAGGTACTGGCTTAGGTATTGTGGTCAACACGGGTATGAAAACCGAAGTGGGCCACATCGCCGATATGATGGCGAACACCGAAGAGACCAAAACGCCAATGCAAGAGCGCATGGATACCATCGCAAAAATCTTGATGGTCGCGGCGCTCGCCGTCGTGGCTGTGGTGTGTGGTATTGGTCTTTATCACGGTATGCCGTGGCTTGAAATTCTTAACACCGGTATTTCGCTCTCGGTCGCAGCAATTCCAGAAGGTCTGCCAACGGTTATCTCGATTGTATTGACCATGGGCTCCACGCGAATGGTGAAGAACAACGCACTGGCTAAACAGCTTTCTGCGATTGAAACGCTGGGCTCGACTACCGTGATCTGTTCAGACAAAACCGGCACGCTGACTCAAAACCAAATGCAGGTGATGAAAGCTTACGATGTGAGCGGCCGCTACTGGGAAGTGAGTGGTAAAGGTTTTAGCCCAGAGGGTGAATTCAAACCGCTCGGTCACCACATTGATGCCAAGCAAAGCCCAGAAATGATGAAAGGCTTAGTCGTCGCGACTCTGTGTAACGATGCGGAATACCTCAAAGATGGCGACCAATCCAAAGTACGCGGTAACCCAACCGAAGGCGCTTTGATCGTCGCAGCCGCCAAAGCAGGCCTAGAGCAATCTGAAATGCTGAGCACGGGCGGTTACTCTATTGTTGAAAAGTTCCCGTTTGATTCAGCGCGCAAAATGGCTTCTGTGATTGTTCGAGGCCCTGAAGGTAAGCACTTCCTCGCCATTAAAGGCGCACCCGATGTGGTATTGAACCACTCCGCCGGTTTTATGGTGGATGGTCAATATGTGTCTAAGTTACCAGTCAGCCAGACAGTGGGTAACGTTGCCCTTAACAACGATATTGCGGATCGCATCGTGAGTGATTACGAAGCGGCGATTCAAGATTTTGCCCACCAAGCGCTGCGCACCTTGGCGGTCGGTTACAAAGAGTTAAGCGATGACGATCTCAAACGCGATCACAGCGAGCTTGAGCAAGAGGTCATTCTGCTAGGTCTTTACGGCATCATGGATCCACCGCGCCCTGAAGTACGCGCTGCGGTAGACAGCTGTTTCGATGCGGGCGTTCGCACTGTGATGATCACCGGCGACCACGCATTGACCGCCGCCGCAATTGCACGTGAGATCGGCATTATTCGCAGCGAGAAAGACCGCGTCGTCACCGGTGCCGAGCTCGATGCGATGGACGATGACGAATTGCGCCGTATATGCCCACAAGTGGCCGTGTTTGCTCGCGTGACGCCTGAGCACAAACTGCGCATCGTTCAAGCTCAGCAGTTCAACAATGAAGTTGCTGCGATGACAGGTGATGGCGTCAATGACGCTCCAGCCTTGCGCCGTGCTGACATCGGTGTTGCGATGGGTATCACGGGTACCTCGGTCGCCAAAGATTCCGGTGATTTGATTCTGCTGGATGACAACTTCAGCACCATAGTGAAAGCGGTTCGTCAAGGTCGCCAAATCTTCGATAACCTACGCAAGTTCATTCGCCAAGCTCTGACGGCGAACGTCGGTGAAGTATCGGTGATCCTATTTGCTTTCTTGATGATGGGACCAGAGGCGATTTTGCCGCTCACGCCATTGATGATCTTGTGGATTAACTTGGTTTCAGATGGCCTACCGGCACTGGCTCTGGGTGTTGATCCAGAAGAAAAAGATTTGATGGAACGCAAACCTCGCAAGCGTAACGAGAGCTTCTTCAGCGACCACTTAGGCACTCGCATTGTCACCCGTGGCTTGGCCCTTGGCGCAATGAGCTACTTAGCGTTTAACTGGGCGCTAGACAATGGTTTTAGTGCAAACTACGCACAAACTATGGCCTTTGCGATGCTGGTGTTTGCTCAGCTGTGGCACCTGTTTGACTCGCGCTCATTCACGACCTTGTTCCGTAAGAACCCATTGACCAACAAGTCGCTGCTTGGCGCCGTTGCTATCTCAGCCACGCTGTCGCTTAGCGTCATCTATACCGGTATTGGTCAGCTGATCTTCAGCACTGAAGCCTTGCAAGGTGGTCACCTATTTGGTGTCATCATGGCCGCCTCTCTGCCTACCTTGATTCTGTCGGCGATTAAAGAAGTGACGAAGACCAAACTCGTCTAAGCCCTGCGCCGCCACTCAAACGGCTCGACCCTGTCTAGAGAAATTCAGACACGGTCGAGCCGTTTTTTCTGGTACTTATCCCTTTTTATACCAACGACTTAAGCATGAATAGTCGCTCTCATGATGTGTTGCGGGCCAGCAGAACCACCTAAATAGATCTTGCCAGTATCGACAAAGCCGCTTTTGAGGTAGCAGGCTTGCGCGCCGGGATTTTTGCAGTTGACCGTGAGGTAAATCGTCTCAAACTGCGGATAGTTGGCGACGAGATACGGCATCAATGCGCGAATCGCTGCTTTGCCATACCCTTTACCTTGATGAGCGGCGTCGATGGCAAACGCTCTGAGCCCCATTGCGTGATCGGGACAAAAGTCGTAGCGGCGACGATAGGCGATATCGAGTTTGAAAAAGCCGACCACGTTATCACCGGCCAAAATCACATGCCGATGCGTGGTTGAGCAATGATCGGAGAGAAATTCCTCGGCGGTCCCCGCAAACTTCACTTGCGCTTGGGGTAGCGTGACCCCTCTTACGCCCTCAATCGTCCGTTCACTGAGCGGCTCAATACGAATCATGATTGCCCCTCCAACACCGAGCGCACGAGGGTAACTGTATTGTGTGCGTCGCGATAATCCACGGCGATGGGATAGACGTGATCCTCAATGCGTAGTACCAAAGATGGGAACCCATTCGCGCCAATCTGGCGAGAAAAACGAATCTCATCCAGCAAAGACTGGTTGAGCTGCGCACTGCGATAGTCCTCTTCAAAGCGCGTCATATCCAGCCCAGCCTGGCTGGCGAGTGCAAGTAACACCTCATCATCACTGGGATTTTTCGCCTCAAGATAATAGGCGCGTTGAATCGCGTTGATCATCACCAGTTCAGCGTCTTGCTTGCGCGCCGCCAACGCAGCGCGACATGCGGGGTACGTTGAGCGCCTTGGCGTGTTGCTGGTCCAAAAATCGTAGTTAAATGGCGTGCCGAGCAAGTTTTCTATTTTGCGCCAGTAGGAGGCAATTTGCTCTCGCATCGCCATTGGCATCGGCTCATCACTGTCTGGTGCTAAACCGCCAACCACGTACTGCACGCTAACCGTACCTGAGAGTTGCTGTTTGACTTGCTGCCATACGGGTTGATAGCCCCAACACCATGAGCACATCGGATCGTAAACATAATAGAGAATGGGCGCGCTTTGCATCTGAAGGTTCCTGAAATCCATATTCACCTTCAGTGTATCAGCCTCAGTGATGAATGCCTAAAAGGTATCCTGTATGTTGGCCAAGAGGGTGATTTGTTTGTCACAGCCTAAGCGGCAGTGATAGAGTGGCGGCTATGCGTGTAATGCCGCACAGATGTCAACAAGATAGACCAAGAGATAACCAATATGATTAATGACGACACAATTATCGCCAGCCTAGAAGAACTTGAAGCCTTTTTGATCGCCGTTGAAAACGGCACGCTTGGCCTACAGGGTGTCGCCGGTATCGCCCTTGCGACCAGCAACGCAGACGGTCGCCGATTTGTCGCAGTGCTCGATGACAATCATCAATTGATTCTGGGCCGCTGGGTCACGGAAGATGTGTTCCAAAATGGTCAAGAGTTAGTCAGAAGCGGCACTGGCCGTAAACACTAAACCGAAAAGGGCTGACGATACGTCAGCCCTTTTTGATGGCGTTCAGATTGAGATGAACGCTAACGATGCAAGGGTTTCACTACGCTGCTTTCGGCGCGTTGTAGTTGCCTAGCAACGCGTCATAAAACTCACTGTCGTTCAACACGCCCACTAAGCGCCCCTCTTCCATCAATAAGATAGGCTGCCCGCTGCGCTGTTTCAGTTCAATCGCTTCACGCATCCCAATGTCCGGGCTGGTGACCACCACGGTCGAGGCATTCACGGCGTCGAAATCCCCCTTGCTGGCATCCCAATACAGCAAAGAGAGCGAGGAGTCAGGCGCGAGTTCGAGGCGCTCTCCTTGTTGACTCACCCACAGCGCGTCACTGCCGCACACTTGCCATTGGTTGGCGTTGTGCTTCAACTCTTCCACCGGCTGCATCAAGGAGCGCCCTTTCAATACATTAAGAGGATTGGTGTGCGCAACAAAATCTCGTACGTAGTCGTTCTCTGGCGTCAGAATGATTGCTTCTGGTTTGCCGTGCTGGATCAGCTTGCCTGATTCCATAATCGCAATATTGTTGCCGATTTTAAGTGCTTCATCGAGATCGTGACTGACAAACAAGATGGTTTTATTCAGTTTCTTCTGCAACAAAAGCAGTTCATCTTGCAACTGAGCACGGATCAGTGGGTCGAGCGCGGAAAACGGCTCATCCATCAGTAAAATATCACTGTCCATCGCAAAGGCGCGCGCAAGACCGACACGTTGCTGCATCCCGCCTGAGAGCTCATGTGGGAACTTATCTTCCCACTCAGCTAAGCCTACCATCTCGAGCTGTTCACGCGCTTTGGCTCTTCGCTCAGCTTTTCCTTGCCCTTGCAACTCAAGACCAAAGGCGACGTTGTCCAATACGCTGAGCCAAGGCATAAGGGCGAACTTTTGAAACACCATAGAGACACGGTGCGTGCGCAAATGGCGCAGTGTCTGTTCATCACAGTTAGCGAGATCCACTTGTGAATCACCATCTTTGATGGTTAATGAGCCACGAGAGATCGTATTAAGCCCATTGACCGCGCGAAGCAGGCTGGATTTGCCCGAGCCAGAGAGGCCCATCAAGACACAAATTTCGCCTTCATCGACCGACAAAGAGACATTATCGACCCCCACCACTTGCGAGGTTTGGTCAATGATCTCTTGGCGTGATAATCCTTTGTCGAGTAAATCGAGGGCCAGTTGTGGTTTGTCACCAAACACCACATCAAGATTGTTAATCGTAATCGCTTTCATGATTAGGCTTCCTTCTGGTTCGGTGATTTACACAGTCGATCAAGGATGATAGCGACCAATACGATGGCAAGTCCGGCTTCAAAACCTTGCGAAATGTTCACCGTGTTGAGAGCACGCACTACGGGTTTTCCTAGGCCGTCCGCTCCCACCAGCGCGGCAATCACCACCATCGACAAAGACAACATAATGCACTGAGTCACGCCCGCCATAATGCTTGGCATGGCCGCAGGCAGTTCCACTTTAAACAGCAGTTTCATGCGCGTGGCACCAAACGCTTTACCGGCTTCGACCAGCTCTTCCGGTACTTTAGTGATGCCGAGGTAAGTCAAACGAATCGGCGCAGCAATGGCGAAGATGATGGTTGAAATCAGCCCCGGGACAATACCCAAGCCAAACAGAACCAGCGTGGGGATTAAATAAACAAACGTGGGTACGGTTTGCATTAAGTCGAGAATCGGTCTGAGCAGGGTGTAGAGCCAACGACGGTGCGCCGCCATAATGCCCAGAGGCACGCCAATTAATACAGAAATCGTTGTCGCAGCAAAGACTAAAACAAAGGTTTCTAGCATCTCTTGCCAGTAGCCAAGATTGAGAATCGTCAGCAACGCGCCAATAATGAATAACACCAGCGGAAGACTACGATGCAGATACCAAGCAATGGCCGCCGTCATTAAGATCGGCATCGCAGGTGGCATCCATTTAAAAATGTCTACAACAAACAGAATAATGGTTTCAAGAAAGAGAGAAATCGCATCAAACAGCCCAGCAGCGTTAAATGTTAGCCAATCAACCCCTGCTTCCATCCACTCACCCAATGGGATTTTGTTGTCAGTAATAAAATTCACAATATAACCTTGATGTTGCGGGTGGGCAGTGCCCACCCATTTGAATTACGCTTTTGAATCAATGTAGTTTTTCACCGCTGAAGCCGCGTCTTTACCGTTGATGGTCTTCACGCCTTCTAGCCACTTTTCAACCTGCTCTGGGTTGGCTTTTAGCCACTGCTGAGCCGCAATTGAAGGTTTAACATTTTGATTCAAGATGGCTTCCATCAACTGGTTTTCCATCTCAAGGCTAAACTCAAGGTTTTTCAGCAGTTGGCCAACGTTGCCACATTCAGACAAGTAGTTCGCTCGCACGTTGGTGTACACGTTCGCACCGCCGTAGTTCGGGCCAAAGAAGTCATCGCCGCCCGCGAGGTATTCCATCTCAATATTGCTGTTCATTGGGTGCGGTGCCCAGCCAAGGTAGACAATCCACTGATTGCGGCGTACAGCGCGTGCCACTTGAGACACCATGCCGGCCTCGCTTGATTCAACTAGGCTGAACGCTTTCAGGCCAAATGCATCGCTATCTATCATGGATTGGATTAGGCGGTTGCCGTCATTTCCTGGCTCAATGCCATAAATGCGGTCGCGGAATTTGTCGGCGTTTTTCGCGATATCAGCGAAGTCTTTCACCCCCGCTTCATAGACGTATTTCGGTACTGCTAGCGTGTACTTCGCACCCTCTAGATTGGCACGTACGGTTTCCACTGTGCCAGCCTCACGGTATTTAGCGATATCTCCCTCCATCGTTGGCATCCAGTTGCCAAGGAAGATATCGATATCACCGTTTGCCATCGAAGAGTAAGTGACGGGCACGGAGAGCAGATCCGTCTTAGTTTGGTAACCCAGACCTTTCAGTACTTCAGACGTGACTGCGGTGGTCGCGGTAATGTCCGTCCAACCGACATCGGCGAAACGCACGGTTTCACACTGGTTGGCATACGCATTGATCGCTAAACTCGACAGAGCGAGTGTTGAGAAGGTTTTCGTCATCATAGACATGTTGATTTCCTTTTTACTAACTTTCTGTTTTTACTAACTGCTTATTATGTTGACCGGCCGCAACGTGCCGGTCCGTGCTCGCTTTTTGCGAGTATTTCCTTCGCTTTACTTGATGATGTGCGCACGTTTGGGCGCATGAATTCGCTGTTTTTCTTGCCATTTCGGTGCAACCCACACAGGTTGGTTGTCTGGCTCAAGCAGAGGCTTGCCCAGAATCATATCCGCTGCACGCTCAGCCACCATGATGGTGGGCGCGTTGAGGTTGCCATTAGGAATGGTCGGGAAGATGGATGAGTCCACAACACGCAAACTCTCCACGCCACGAACTCGACAGCTTTCATCCAATACCGCCATCGGGTCATCGTCTGCGCCCATTTTGCAGCTGCACGACGGGTGGTACGCACTCTCTACGTTCTGTTTCACCCACTCATCAATCGCCTCATCACTGGTGACGTCGCTGCCGGGTTGAATCTCTTCACCGCGAAACGCATCCATCGCTGGCTGGTTGAGAATCTCTCGTGTCAGGCGAATGCAATCTCGCCAGTCTTGCTTGTCTTGCTCAGTCGAGATGTAGTTGAACTCAATCTGCGGCTTATCGTGCGGATTCGCCGACGTGATCGCCACGCGGCCACGACTTTCAGGCTTATTGGGGCCAACATGCACTTGGAAACCGTGGCCATCAAACGCCGCTCGTCCGTCGTAGCGCATCGCCGCAGGCAAAAAGTGATATTGAATATTGGGCCACTTCAACCCTTCACGTGAACGAATAAAGGCGCACGACTCAAAATGGTTGGTGGCCCCTAAACCTTTGCGCGTCAGGATCCACTCAGCGCCGATCATGCCCTTACTGACTAAGCCAAGTTTGCTGTTAAGCGTAATCGGCTGGGTGCAGTGATATTGGAAGTAGACCTCTAAGTGGTCTTGCAGGTTTGCACCCACGCCCGGTAGATCATGTTTGACCTCGACACCCGCCGCCTCAAGCACCGCTTTAGGCCCAATACCGGACAGTTGCAGCAGTTGCACCGAGCCAATGGAACCGGCGCTGGCGATCACTTCGACGCTCGCCATTGCTTGTGTTATCTGACCCGACTTTTCATACTCCACGCCAATCGCACGGCCGTTATCGAGCAGCACTTTGCGCGCAACGACGCCTTTAATCAGAGTCAAGTTTGAACGCTTACGGGCACGCTTTAGGTAGGCGTTAGACGTAGAAGCGCGAACCCCTTTGTCTACCGTCATGTCCATCGCACCAAAACCTTCTTGCTGATAGCCATTGTAATCGTCGGTTTCGGGATAGCCCGCTTCCACGCCAGCATCAATAAAGGCGCGGTATAGCGGATTGAGTTCCATATTGTTGCCACCACAGGTGCCAAGCGGCCCATCGCCGCCTCGGTAGGCATCTGCGCCGCCCTGCCAAGATTCCGCTCGGCGGAAATAAGGCAGACAGGCTTGGTAGTTCCAACCCTCGGCGCCGTGTTCCTGCCACTGGTCAAAGTCACAGGCGTGACCGCGCACATACACCATGCCATTGATGGATGAGCTACCACCCAACACTTTGCCCCTTGGGCAGTGCAGTTGTCGGCCATCTAAGCCTTGCTCAGGCGTCGTTTCAAATTGCCATGCGTATTTTTCACTGTTCATGGGGTAAGAGAGCGCCGTTGGCATCTGGATAAAAATGCTCTTATCGCTGCCCCCGGCCTCAAGCAGCAGCACTTGGTGCTCACCGCTTTCGGTCAATCTGTCCGCCAGTACACAGCCCGCTGAACCGGCGCCCACAATGATGTAGTCGTAACGAGTTGTCATTGTCTGCCTCCCGTTACGCGTATGGGCTTTCGTAGCCGCCAAGTTCCACCAAAATACTCTTGGTTTGGGTATAGTGGCGCAGGGTTTCTGGGCCATTTTCACGACCAAGACCAGAATGCTTGTAGCCGCCCACTGGCATTTCTGCCGGGGAATCGCCCCAAGTGTTGACCCAGCAAATACCTGCTTGCATCTGATGAATCACTCGATGCGCTCGAGACAGGTTTTGAGTAAAGACACCCGCTGCCAAGCCGTAGTCGGTATTGTTCGCCCGTGCGATCACCTCGTCTTCATCGCTAAAGGTGAGCACGGACATGACAGGGCCGAAGATTTCCTGCTGCACATGAGGCATATCATCATCGCAATCAATAAACACTGTTGGCTGAACAAAATTGCCGCTTGCTAGCGCGCCATCTTTCACCGCTTCACCGCCAGTCAATAAGGTCGCGCCGCTCTGCTTGGCGCTTTCAATCGCTGCGAGCACTTTTTGTTGATGCTCTTTAGAAATAAGCGCGCCAATCTGGGTCGCCTTATCCATAGGATCGCCAACCACCAGTTTCTCGGTTCGCGCTTTAAGTTGTTCTATAAATGAGGGGTATAATGACTCATGCACAAACACACGAGTGCCGTGGGTACACACTTCGCCTTGGGTATAAAAGTTCGCCACCATCGCCGCCGACACCGCATCGTCAAGCTCGGCATCATCAAAAATGATCAGCGGTGACTTACCACCAAGTTCCATGGTGACGTGTTTTAGCGTACGCGCACTGTCTGCCATCACTTTCTTGCCCGTACCCGACTCACCAGTAAACGACACCTTGGCGATATCAGGATGTGCGGTCAGCATTTGACCAACGCGATGATCCCCTTGCAAGACGTTAAAGACGCCATCAGGCAGCCCTGCTTCAGTGAATATCTCAGCCAGTTTCAGCGCGGTCAGTGGTGTCTCTTCCGACGGTTTGAAAATCATCGCATTCCCTGCGGCGAGTGCTGGAGCGGATTTCCACATCGCGATCTGAATCGGGTAGTTCCACGCGCCAATCCCTGCGCAAATGCCCAGCGGCTCGCGACGTGTGTAGAAGAACTGTGATTCACTCAGCGGCTGCTGCTCACCTTGAAGCGCAGGAGCAAGCCCGGCAAAGTATTCGATCACGTCTGCGCCGGTGACGATGTCCACTTCCAACGCTTCTTGCAAAGGTTTACCCGTATCCGACACTTCGAGTGCGGCGAGTTCATCATTGCGCTCACGCAGCAGCGCCACCGCTTTGAGCAAAATGCGGCTGCGCTCAATGGCACTCATCGCTGACCAAACAGCAAAGCCTTTCTTCGCCGATTCAATCGCAAGCGCGAGATCGGCTTCGCTGGCTTGACCTATGGTCGCCAAAGGTTCACCCGTTGCCGGGTTGTAGGTGGTAAATGTTTCACCAGACGCTGCCTGGTGGGCTTTACCGTCGATAAATAGTGATTTCATATCCATGTAAAGTCTGACTTAAATTATTTTTGTGAGTAAAACGTGAGTTGTTTATCGAGATAATCGTTGATGATTTGGCGCGCCATATCGGCGTCTATGCCTTGCGGGTTGAGCGTCCCGCGAATCCAAATACCATCGATCAACGCAGCGATACCGTGCGCGACCACCTCCACCTGTTCGGCAGAGAACAGCGCCTTGAGTTCGATCTTCAGATGAGAGAGCAAGCGCTTCTCATTGACTTGCTGAAGACGTTTGAGCTGAGCGTCGTGCATTGAGTATGACCAGAAAGCCAGCCAGGTTTTGGCCACCTTATTCTCTGCTTGATAACCGACAAAGTTGCCATCAATGATGGCGTTGATGCGTTCAACGTGGGCGTCTTTTGGCAACACCTTGAGTTTCTCGGTGATGGTGGTTGAGAGCTGACGCAAAATCTCACGCATCGTCTCCTCTAACAGGCCATGTTTACCGCCGAAATAGTGGTTGATGATGCCCGTCGACACACCCGCTTCTTTGCTGATCAGCGAGATACTCGCCGCGTGTAGTCCTACGCGGTCAATCACCGTCATGGTGGCCTGCACCAATTGCGGTTTTCGAATTTGCGGCATCCCAACTTTCGGCATCAAACGGCTCCATTTATTTTTTATTGAACGCTCAGTTAAATATAAAATGCCTGAAAATTAGTTCGAACTCAAATGATTTTTCATTAACGTAAAGAATCAATCCTGATTGAGAGGCGAAAACGGGTGAGAAGAAAACCGCAAAAACGACACAAAATTGCTACATTTTAGCGACAATGATCGCCTTCAAATAACTGAAAGTTATAGATATGAAGTAATAGCAGCATCAATTACGCCACTTAAAAGTGAGAGGAGACCAATGAGTGCGATTTACACGCAAGAGCAGCAAGAGATAAAAATCACGTATACGAAATATTGTTGATTAGCCCACTAAACAAAGTGCACAACACTAAACTTGGCTTGTGGCAACAATGTGCTGTGTTGGGCTAAGGCGCTATACCACCGCCAACAGCTTTTTGAGCAAGGTTTCCGCATTAGTCGGTTTGACGATGTAATCCACCGCGCCCAATTTGAGGCACTCGACAAAACTGTGTTTATCGGTATTGTTGGTCATTACAGTTGATTGTGCACATCACAGCCCGGTTTACGATGCAGGTAGTGACGAATCATCGCAGCCGTGATGGGCTTGGAAGATACGCCTAAAATACGCTGATGGTAGCTTTCGGTGAGCGTGCGCGTAGAGCGAATCAACGCATCGTCTTCACCACTAATGATGACGATGTCGCCGCGAAATCGTTCATTACTCAACTTTTTCAGTAAGTAGAGGCCATCCGAATCGGGCATATTAATGTCACAAAAGATAAGATCGATATGCGCCCCAGCCACTACGTCATACGCTTGCGCCCCATTCCCTGCCTCATGAATATCAAAGCGCCCCAACGCATTAAGCGTGGACGCTAACATGGTGCGGATAATGGGCTGATCATCAACAATCAGAATGGATTTGGTCACAAACACTTCGCCTTTGAGAAAGCTATCTAAACGAAAGTATAGTCAACAATTACCGTGATGATGCTTTAGTTAATCATCGATCGTACTGATATATCAGCCTTTATTTTAGAAAGGGCTGATATACATTTGTGATAGTGAACAGAGAGAATAACTCGCTAAGCACGAGGGAGAGCCAGCGTGGAAATGGCGTGTCTTGTGAGTCTAGGGGGCAAAAGGGCTGCAATCATAATGCTGTAAAATGAGCGCAACCTGTATTAGCTACGCAAGATGATCTCAGCCCGTAATTCTTAGTTAGTCATCGACATTAAATTAATGCACGTCTCTCACCAAGCGAACCCAATTATCAATTGAGATGTAATCCGTGGCCATCTCAGAAGCAAGCTCATAGTCGGCAGGTATACCGCTTTTGGGATCACTACGTTGTGCGCCGGCGCCATGCCAATCGTAGTATTGAGTAGAATCAGAATTTTTCTTACTCCATGCCTGCGCAAAAGAAACGTAGACCGCCGTGTGTTTAAAGTCACCTTGAGTGGTATTCGTCCAAAAATAGTACGAATCATTGCTTGACTCAAACTGAGTTGATGTCACATCAAAATAAGTCGTGTTGATCGCGGGTAGATCTTTCTTATCATAGTCAACCAGAGACTGAAGCTCTTTTGCGTTAGGTAAACGCCAATCACTATACCCTGCCAAAGTGGCGTTTTCGGCGTACTCCAGTGCGTCAACCCAGTTCATCCTTTCGCCACTGTCACTTTTCGCCCACATCAAGCCAGTCGAACGATCTGTAACGGTACCATCTTGATTATCAACGTAATCCATTTCATAGAGAGTTGTTGTGCCACGAACTGCGCGTACGTAGTTACCTGGTACAAACATATTATCGGAGTCCTGAATTTCTGACCCATCAAAAAACAACCCTGTTTCATAGGATTTGATATGTCCATCGGCAAAATTAAAGCCGAAGCCACCCTGCAGCCCTCCATGAGTGGTGAAACTTTGTACTGCCCCTTTGTTATACACGGTGCTAGACCAAAATGCACCGGCAAAAGGCAAACGCTTATCGTATTCAAAATCGAAGTATTCGGTATCGATATAAGGTTGGCTAACTGCACCGCTCTCGGGCTTCATTAATTCACCATCGAAGTTGGCGAGAGAATAAAGTTCTTTTATGGTAGGAAGGCGCCAATCATCATAGCCGCCGAGGGTCATTGATTCCACGACCGCTGCTGAGTCAGCTAGGTTTCTTCTCGTTGTGTCGTGATCTTGTTGCCACATTAACCCGGTATTCAAATCGGTCACCGTACCATCACCATTGTCTTGATATCGCAAGGGCACGCCTTCATAAGACGCATCTTGGCCTAAATACAAACTGTCACTCGAAGCAGCCAATGGTTTTCCGTTAGTATCAAAATGACCCGTTTGCCCTGTATCTGGTAACTTGGGGAAATCGTCTTGGGCGAGAAGCGGGAATGCTGTCGCCGTCATCAATCCTACAAGCACTGCTTTACTAAGAACCTTTAACATCTAAATCACCTAATTAGTATTGAGTTGATAAGCCACAGTATTCCCTCAAGCCCAAACTCGATCGTCCCAAAACATAAGTTTGGACGCCATTTTTAGAACTTTTTATATTTTTCCAATATGATATGCACGAAGAAATAACGGACAGCTTGCCGAAACAAAAACCTTTGTTGTCAACGAGGAAAAGTGAGAGTGATAGAATTCAATATGACATGGAACCTCGGGGTCATTGCACTGACTCTCTCGGCATTTACCGTCCTCAAGATGCTGAGGCAACCTCAATTCCATCGTGGATATGTGATTATTACGATCTGGTTATTTGTCTTACTCGCTCCATTTACTAGCCACATGCTGGATTTGATAAACGATCACGGTCCACACTTAATGGCTCCGTGGCTTAATCCAGCATTAAACTTATTGCATGGTCCAATCATGCTCATCTATACACAACAGCTAATCAGCAAAGAGTATTGGCCATCGTACAAGTACGCATTTCACATGCTCCCTTTCCTGCTCTTCTACGCACTATTCACGCTCTATCAGCCAGACGCCGTTGTTCTACCTGGGTCAAGTTCCAGCTTGTTGGATAAACTGAACTTCATCAGCGCAACACCGGATGTCATCGAGGGGATTTTGGCGTTTTTTGGTCAATGCAATCTGATCATCTTTATGATCTATTCGGCTTGGACCATTCGCATACTTCGCAAACATAATAGAAATTTATCCACTTATTTCTCCCAGCAAGGGTCGACGATCAGTTTGATTTGGATTTACGTCATCCCCTCACTGTTTGCTTTTTTGGTCTTGCTCAATACTATCAATGAGTCAGGTGATACCTCGTTGCTTGCTCCGATGGACGCTCATCTGCTCTCATACCTAACCTTTATTATCGTGTTGTGCGTCTTTGGAGTAGAACAACCTCCGTTACACCAAACTTTGGGTTGGGAGCAACAAGATGAAAGACAAACCTCATCTGTTGGTGATGATGTCAACGCCCCAACATACGCCCCAGAAGATCTGCAAAAGCTCAATTTACTAATGGCAACGGAAAAGCTCTACTTAAATCCGGACCTGACGATATATCAACTTTCTCACTCACTTGGGATGCCGAGGCGAGAAGTATCGTCACTTTTAAACAATGGATTGAATAAGAATTTTTTTCAATTCATCAATGAATGGAGGGTGGATGAAGTAAAGCGTCAGCTACAAGACCCGCATACTCGCCGATTCACCTTATTGGATATCGCGCTTAACTGCGGTTTCAAATCAAAATCATCGTTCAACAGCATTTTCAAACAATGCACAGGTATGACACCCTCCGCATATAGAAAGAAAAACGATGATTTTGCCTTGTAATGGCGAGCGCCTTGTCATTTTTTCATCATCTTCGCCAGTTCGGCAAAAGGGTTGTAAGTCGCGCTTTGGTGATCATCTTCACCTGGCTTGATTTCGCTGCCATAGCGATCGTGCTCTAGGTATTTGCTGTGCTCATGGTCGTGGCAGTAGAGACAAAGCAGCTCCCAATTGCTGCCATCTTCCGGGTTGTTAGTGTGGTCGTGATCTTTGTGGTGCACGGTGAGTTCACGAAGATTGGAGTAAACAAACTCTCGGGCACAACGGCCGCATACCCAAGGATAAAGTTTCAGCGCTTTTTCACGATAGCCCGCTTCTTTGCGCGCATAACCTGCGCTGGTTCCGTAGTAATCTGATGACATGCGTGTGTCTCTGTGGAAAATAAACGTGTTGATGGTATCACGCGAACACTGATGAGACCGTGATTTAAGCTTGATCGTGCTTCTCAAACCCACCAATTATCCACTTTGCATTTAAATGTAGAGATTATCTAATCGATGATTGGATTGCTCACATTTGTAGCGAGTTTCTCACTCTTGCCATTTTGAAAATCGCTCAAGAAGATAATCGATCGCTAACCTTGCTCTCAATGGCAGGAAGTGACGATTCTGATAAACAATCCAGCTACTGTTACCACTTCCCCAATAAGGCTCCAGAATAGGGACTAATCGACCGGATGAAAGTGCATCGTTAAAACTGCTTTTGGGTAGATACGCGATGCCTAATCCTTCGCTGCAAGCCTGTAAAACAGTGTGGACATTGTTGCTTTTCCATCTCCCCTGAACTTTGACGCCATCTAAGGGCTTTCCATCCTTTTCAAACAACCAGACATCCTTATTGGCAATGATGCAGCTATGCTGCTTTAGCTGCTCTGGATGAATAGGCAGACCATGTTCATCAATATAGTGCTGGCTGGCTGCTGCTGCCATGGGTCGATCAACGAGTTTTCTCGCGACCAAACCCGAATCACTCAACCGTCCATAACGGATGGCAAAGTCAAAACCATCTTCAATAAAATTGACCATACGGGTGTTGAAGTTAATTTCTACGGTGAGATTCGGATGCAGTTTCGCGAATTCCATCAGAGCAGGAGCGACATAGTTTTCAGAAAATGCGCCAGCGGCACTAACGCGCAACGTACCACTTAACTGAGTTTGCTGTGTCGTAAGCTGTTCGTTCGCTTGTTGTAGCCCAATCACTAGCTCTTTGCATTGCTGGTAATACGCTCGACCGGCCTCAGTTAAGCTCACCATCCGTGTTGAACGAGCTAACAACGCCACACCCAGTCGTTCCTCTAATTTCGTCACTTGGCGGCTAACGTGACTCGTACTGCAACCTAATTGTTTTGCTGCAGAAGAAAACCCTAAGCTCTCCGCGACCGTAACAAATTCGTTGATACCCTCAAAGCTATCCATAGTTACCTTTGCTATTTAGCAATAATGTTTTGTCAAACCAGTGTATTATCACTCATTTGAATAGCAAATAGTATGAGGGTGTTGAACAAAGAGACGCAAATCATTTGAGGAAAGCAGCATGAAAAAAGTACTAATTATTGTGACAAACCACGCGACACTCGGTGATACCGAGCAAGCGAACGGAACTTACGCGCCAGAGCTTACTCATGCGCTTGACCAACTGCTTGAAGCTGGCTTTGGGTACGATATTGCTTCAATCAAAGGTGGTCAGGCGCCACTGTACGGTACCGATATAGAAGGTGATGTGGTCAACGCGAAAATCTTAGCGAATGATGATTTCCAAAACCGCATCAATAACACGATCCCTGTATCACAAGTGAACGGAGAACACTATGATGCGATCTTCTACCCTGGAGGCTTTGGCCTTCTTTCAGACCTAGCAAGCAATGAAGAATTCGCAAATATCTCCGCAACACACTATGAAAACGGCGGTATTATTGCGGCAGTATGTCATGGTCCTGGTGCTCTTCTGCCAATCACACTCAGCAACGGCGAGAAGCTCATCGCCTCTAAATCCGTGACAGGGTTTACTCGCGAAGAAGAAGTTGACTTCGGTACAATCAACGACATTCCTTTTCTTCTTGAAGAGTCTCTCGCACGCAGTGCAGCACGCTACTCTAAAGTCCAGCCATGGCAAGAGTTTGTGATTGTCGATGACCGTCTTATCACAGGGCAAAATCCAACTAGCGCGCACGCTGTTGGCAAAGCCATTGTGGATTTATTGGCCTAATTAACCAATCAAACCATCAACAGCTCAATTGAATCGAGCCGCTTCGGGGGCGCTTAGTTTTAATTTAGCCACCCGAAGCGTGTAGTGTTCGACGGTAATATGAGTGACTTAGCGGTTGCTCTGTTTTTCTGGGACTTGGGACTCACTAACCCGTCAGTTGAAGCTATTGATTTTTAATCCAATAGCTTCAATTTGTTTGAGTTCTCTGAATAATTTCACACTAAAACTTCTACTTTATAAACTCATGAATAACGGTATTTGCATTATCTTGGACTGACTCTTGACCAATAATTTCCGACCAATGTATTGCTTGGTTGGCTAATTTTCCCGTTAACCCTTTTTCACTGCCCCACCAAATACCAGTCTCAAAATCCTCTGTATTTAGCATCACGTCCACATAACGTTTGGCACCCACTTCAACAGAATGTGCTTTACCAAAGAACTGCAAAACTCTCATTGTGGCATTGGTTGCCCATTTTTGATACCAAGGGAAAGCATCTGCCCCCGATGTACCCGCTGCCACTCCTGGATCAACAGTGACAAACCTAAAGTTCGAATGTTTGCGTGCCATGCTCATGGTCCATAGGGCACCCATAAGTTTTACCGAACCATAGTGGTCAGTATAGGCCTTGTTTTGGGCAAATTTTTCTCCATTTACAACCGATACCCACTCTTCTATCGAGCCTTCTGCAATCGGCGGTTTCGCGACGCCAATCTCAGGCGCTCCTCTTGCTGCAAAGCTGGCGACATACACGACCGATCCCCTAGTGTTTAACTTCCCGTTATTCATTAAACGTTCCGCTAAATGGATATTCCCTAATACATTAACTGCGAAGGTAAAAATAACACCATCTTTTGTAAGTTTTGTAGGCTCAGAACCGCCTGCACCACCAGCATTTAGTACAATGCCATCGACTTGGGTATCAAGATTTTCAGCTGCTTTTCGACAGGACTCTAAATCACTTACATCTACAATCAATGTTTCGAAAATGTTCTTGCCTGTGAGTTTTTCCAACTGCTGAAGCGCTTGTTCCGCTCGCTCTTCACTTCGGCATGCCAAAATAATTTTTGAAATACCTTTTCTTTGAGCAAACTGTTTAGCAGCCTCAAACCCAAGTCCAGAGTTTGCGCCGGTAATTAAAATTGAAGAATATGTCATATCGAGTACCGAGTAGAAATAGAAGAACTACAATGAAAGCGCTATTGATATAGTGAAGAAAACTTCTGGATCAAATTTAAATTTTTACGCAGCGAACACTGAACATATAATCTTTTGAGCTGGTCGCACGACGAATTTCGCCTTTGTGCGCATTCCACCAAGAGTAAGCCAATGTGCGAATGATACCTTTAGCGTCAGATGCGCTATCGGCAGTCCAAAACTCGGTATAAGCTCCCTCTGTGATGTAAAAGCCATTCCATTTAACACCAGCAGGTCTGGCAAAGAAGTTATGTTTGTTGACTAAAGACTGATCCACCTTTTTAAATGGCCCGTCAGCTTGTGCCTCTTTTAGCTGTAAGCCAAGCTGTTGGTCACCGCCTCGCCAACCTTCTTGGTGAACTTCCTCTTCAGGCATGCCAATGCTTCGCTCAAGCTTTTTTCAGTCCTCATCTGTCGCAACTCTCCAACCCTCAGGACATAAGTTTCTCTCATCAGCGACATCATGCCAGTTGTATAGTCGACCATATTTCAACAAGTTAGCTTCATCATCTTTTGGAATGACGCCAGAGCTAACAGCCGAACCATCTTGGAACTTGGTACTTCTCAGCCCTTCAGCTAACCAGACCTGATCACCGATGGTCACCGTTCGATAGACATTACCTTCCATGTCATGAACCGTATTTTCCAGTTGGTAAAGATCCTCATTGATGTCCTTAGCAAAGGTTGTAGTAGCAAGTGCCATACTGACTCCTATAGATAGAATAATTTTTTTCACGGCAAGTCACCTTTCACTGACGCAGTGGAATTACTATATCTATCACCCAGAACAGGAAATAGGCGAATTGCTCTTTAAAAAATGCCTATTTGTATCAAATAGGCATTTTAAACTATCTAATAATTAGCTAACTACGCAATATTCTCAATCATGCCCTTGGCTTGACTCCATTGCTTAGGCGATTGGCCATACATACGTTTAAACTCACGGCTGAATTGAGAAGAGCTCACATACCCTACCGCCATTGCAGCCTCGTTAACGCCCATCCCTCCTGCTATCTTCATAGCGGCTTTGTTTAAGCGCATAGACTTCATAAATTGGATAGGGGACATACGAGTTGCTTGTTTGAATTTACGATGGAAAACTGCACGACTCATGCAAACGATAGAAGCGAGTTCATCAATAGTGACGTTCTTACTCAGGTTCAGTGACAGGTACTCGATCGCCTTCGCGATTTCGTTTCCAATTCCAAACGCTCTTCTTGCAGAAATACCAGCATCGCCTTTCAGCACTGCGTAGTAGAATTCCCGCAGACGGCTTTCACCCAAGATAGCGGTATCGATACTACTGTCGCCCAATTGAAGTAACCTAAGTAGCGCATCAGAAAAGGTATCATCCCAATTAGCCAGTGACATACTAGGTGGTTGCGAGCCACTTTTTGGTCGTTTTATCGCGCTGACGGCACTCTCCATTTCAATCACCAGTTCAGTCATAACCTTGGTATCTAGAGAAATATAAACGCCTAGCAAAGGCTCTTCTGGAGAGGCTTCAGGTGTCCCCGCTTCGACGGGTAGTGAGACTGTACAGCACATATATTGACTGCTGTCATATACGTAATGATCGCCGTCGAGAATCGCTTCTTTCTTACCACTCAAAATAACAATCACCGTCGGTTCATATACCGCAGGTGCACAGGGTATCGAGTGCGTCACTCGAAACAAACTAACACCTTTGATGCCCGTTTCGACCATGCCATCTTCAACAATCCGGCTCTCTACTATTTGTTTAATTCTCTGTTTCATTTTGTGCCTCAATCGCCGTGGTGATACAAATAGGCATTTTTTAAAGAGTATTTGACCTATTTGAGCAAACCTTTTGAGAGATATAGTTAACTATTATTGACGATACTCGCTCCGATCGCAGCTTGCAAATAGAAGTAACTAGCTCAACAAGATGACAGAGGTTCAGACGATGACGATTACACAGTTTAGGAAAATTTGATGTTCAAGAGGCTAATGTTTTCAGTCATAGCAGCCAGCTTAGTGGCTTGCTCTTCTCCTAATGTTTACGAAGACCTTAACGCAGTAACGACCCCAGTACCTGATAAACATGAACTCGGTATTGCTTTTGGCGGTGGTGGTGTTCGAGGGTTTATGCATCTTGGGGTTATTAAAGCGCTCGAAGAAGAGGGGGTAAAAGCAGAAGTGGTGAGCGGCACTTCCGCAGGTTCAATCGCGGCGGTCCTCTATGCATCGGGCATGACCGTTGAGAAAATGGAAACGGCAATTGAAGAGATTGGCATATTAGATCTGGCCGATTTTGTGGTGTCTTCGAGAGGGTTAGTTAATGGGAAAAGACTCTCTGAATGGATAAATAGCCAAGTTGACTATGATGACTTAACTGATATGCCAATACCTGTCGCCGTTACCGCTACCAATCTCACAACGCAAGAAGTCGTGATGATTCGTTCCGGAAATCCCGGTAACGCGGTGCAAACCTCATCAACAATCCCTGGGGCATTTGTCCCGATTGAGCACCAAGGAGATATTCTGGTTGATGGTGGTGTTCTTAGCGTGATTCCTGTCGATGCGGCAAGAGAGTTAGGCGCACAAAAGATCATTGCAGTCGATATATTTTGCCACAATCAACCGACTCCTGACGCACAGGCAAGCAGGGTCACCCTTGCTACTTTTCGCATGCAGAGCTGTCGGTTATCTCAGCAAGAGCTAAATAGTGCAGACATCATCATTGCCCCAAAGTTTGAGCCAAGCAGCAGCAGTGCATTTGATGAAAAAGAGCAGGCTATTGAAGCCGGGTACCTCGCCACAAAAGAGGTGATGCCAAAGATAAAAGCGCTGCTAGTGGAATAACTTCTGAATTGTGATGGGACAGAAGGATGTGGATAATTTTGTAATTCAACGATCCATTAATCAATCTGCCCAAAACAATGGTATAGCAAGGAGACGCAGCGGGAAAGCATGAGAGGTGATGAAATCTCACTCATGCTTTTGTGGCCTATAGCACCGTTAACACTGAATCAAGAGCCAGCCTCGATTTAGGTAAACTTGCATTATAGTCTTCTTCTTGATGGTGGTAACCCATGGCCAGTGCGACATCACATTGATACCCACCCAGTTCTCGGCAAAACTCTTCGCTGATTAATGCAGAGTCTACGCCTTCCATTGTAGTAGAGTCGATTCCTAATCGAGCCAACACATGTAATGTATTACCCAATGCCAAATAGGTTTGTGCTTTGGTCCAAGCAGAGGTATCGCCGGAACCATGGGTATTTAGCTCGGCAAATGCGAAACTACCAAACGCTTGCTCTCGATTCTCCGGCAAGACTCGCCCATCAGCAATTCCTTTATCAACAACCTTCGCGTAATCTTCACGGGTATAGCTAGGGTTATGCGCAAACAGAATAATATGAGAGGCTGCCTTAATATGGGGCTGATTGAAGTGATGCTTATTTCTAAACGTGCGATGCATACGCTCTTTTGCCTCATCACTTTCAATAACAATAAATTTCCAAGGTTGCGAGTTTATTGATGACGCAGACAAACGAATCGCTTCATAAATAATATTCAGTTGTTCTTGGGGAATGCGTTTATGTTTGTCGTAACGTTTTGCTGTGTACCGTTGCTCTAAATCCTTGATAATTTGACTTTTCATAATGATTTTTCCGCTTAATCAGTCTTGTCAACAATCAGTCATACACACTCAGTGTATCTAGCGCTGATTTAATATTTAATTGCAGTTTTGCCAATTGAAGCACCACTTTCTATGCGTTGATGTGCCTCTTTGAACGTCTCGACACTGAAGCCCTTCAATGTTGTGGTAAGTGTCGACTTAATACGCCCTGCATCGATCAAGTTCGCAACTTGGAAGAGAATCTCTTGCTGCTTCTGAAGATCGTCAGTGTTAAACAATGAGCGGGTAAACATTAACTCCCAGACAAAGCCTGCTGATTTACCTTGTAGTGCAGAGAGATCGACACCACCATCGAACTCTACAATTGAACTGATCATGCCTTGTGGAGCAATTAGCTCGACCATCGCATCCCAATGACCTTTGGTATCAGCCACATTGAAGATGTAGTCAACATGTTCGATGCCCTTTTCACGTACAGATTCTACTAGATTACGGTGATTGACAACGTGGTCAGCGCCCATGCCCTTTACCCATTGTTCTGTCTCAAGCCTTGAAGCCGTAGCAATCACAGTCAGATTAGTGAGCTGTTTCGCCAATTGAGTAGTTATTGAGCCAACGCCCCCCGCACCACCAATAATCAAGATCGATTTCTTTTCTTCTGGACGAATACGCAGACGATCAAACAAAGCTTCCCAGCCGGTCAATGTCGCCAATGGCATCACTGCCGCAGACTCATCAGAAAGACTATGTGGTGCGTGAGCGGTAATTCGGTAGTCGACTACTTGGTATTCAGCATTAGCGCCCATACGAGTTACATCACCTGCATAATACACACGATCACCTATGTTGAAGCCTGAAACATTGCCACCCTTAGCAATCACTTCACCAACTGCGTCGTAACCGAGTACTTTGGGTTGCGCTAGAGTTTTGTCTTTTGCATTACGGATACGAATTTTCGCATCTGCAGGGTTAATGGAAGTAGCACTCACTTTGACGAGAAGATCGTCCTCTCTTAGTTCAGGAATACTTGTATCAAACTCAACCAAGCTTTCCTTCTCGGTAATTGCTAATGATCGGGTAAAGCCAATGGCTTTCATTGTATTTGGGACTGACATTGTTCATTCTCCTTTAATTGGACAGCTTAATGATAGCGTTCTGATATTCGCGATAAAGCGCCCAATCTTTTAGTCACATTCAATTAATTTTTGAAAATCAAAGGGCTCTACTGCTTAGTACAAAAAGGTCATTGCATAACCAAATAAATTTTAATGGACGAGAGTGGCAACCAAAACAAAAAGCGTATGTTATGGCGAAGAGCATACGCTTAATAGTGGAGGGAGTAGTGACAACTCACTAGTATAGTTTGATGCGTAAAACGTGGAACGGTTTGCTTGCCCCTTCCTCTCCTTCATTCAGAGCAGGATTTAGGTGCAGGGAGTTTTGCGTAATGTAGAGGTAGCCCCCGTGAATGGAGAAGCCATCCGCCCATGAGAGCAATTCATCGTCTTGTGCAAATGTCTTGAAATTCTCACTGGTTACAATACTCACGGCGTTTTTCTCAACATCGCCCACATAAATATCTCCATTTTCCGAAATGATCATACCGTCACTCGGCCGTTTTTCGTTATAGAACTCAATGGAGTGAGCTAGCTCTATGTCAGTCAGATTTTCGTTTGCAAGAGCGCCCGCTGGTAACCGGTAGATAGCGCTACCATTAACCGTGCCGAAGTAGACCCATTCGTTCGCCGCATCAATTGTGATAGGATTTAGTCCAAGGTAGAGTGCATCCGATGAACCATCTTCGCGCTTCGTCCCCATCAATGAGCCATCAATTACCACATCATACTCTGGTGATAGTAAAGCCTTATATGATTCAAGCACGCGTCTAGACTTACCAGTTTCTAGATCCACCACAATAAAAGCTGGTGCCGGCTCACCAAATAGATTTCCAAGGCTAGTATCCGCAATATACATCTGGTTGCGTTTTGTATCTAAAGCAAAGTCTTGCAGGAAAGAGTTGCCAACTGTCACATCTTTGCTTATCTCTAAACGCTTAAACAAGGTGTTTTTTTCCGTATCCCAAGCAACAATCTGCGCTGGCGCTTCAGCACTGCCCATATCGAGAATCCAAACGACACCGTCGTCTGTACTATCAATACCAATCACCGAAGACAAACCGACCTCGCCAATCTCGGGACCATTTGCCCAATCCTCACTAGGAAAAGGTTTTGTTGAACCATCTTTCATCAGCTCAACAACACGGTATTGAGGTCCATCTAGAGGTTGCATAGATAGGAATGTGCGGCCTTGTTCAGTAACCGTGATGTTTCCTGGACGTGTTCCGTTGAGCTGGGCGACAACTTCAATATCCGCGGCTTGCGCAGTGTTTAAGATAGCCGCAATCGTAATTGCTAGAAGTGGTTTGATGTTTTTCATTCGATATACCTTAATGGGATACTCTGGAGAACGGGCTACGACAAATAACCAACGTGCTCCCAATACAGAATTACGCGATTTGAGTCATTTCGTTAATGGTAAAGCTCGCTACGGCTCCTTCTGTTGCCGCCAGGTAATCGGCTAGGTGTTTGTTCCCCATGTGTGCTTGCCACAGTTCACGGGATGCCCAGTTTTCGAAAAACAAGAAATGAGCTGGATTTTCGTTGTCTTGATGTAAGTCATAATTAACGCACCCTTCCTCCGAGCGAGTAATGTCAATCAACTTGAGTAGCTCTGTTTTTACCAGCTCAACTTTATCTTCATTCGCCACAATATTTGCAACAATAGTTAATTTAGTCATGTTTGCTTCCTTTATATATCAACGCATTAAAAATCATACAAAACAAAAAGTTAAACTCCTTCCAAAGCAAAAGAGCTTGCTATACCATTTAGTATAGATACAGTAACTTTCAGGTTTATCCTTTCATTTTTTAAGCAGTATCAAAAATCATTTGATAGTAGCGTGACCACTACACTTGGCGGCGTGTTTCGGTTCGTTTGTATAGTAGAATAATCATTTACCATTAAAAACAGGTGATAAATTGAATTATTTTCAAAAATAATTTGAAAATAGATTGCTCAAAACGCTCCATTGCTATATATGGTTTAACTCATACCTCAATGTTGTCCTCTCTGGACTGGAAAGGTCTCGTTATGCTCTTGGAAGATTTACAGGTGATTTTGAAAGTGGCGGAGTTTCGTAGTATCACCGCAGCGGCAACCAATTTAGATATGCGCACCGCGACAGCTAGTGCTGCAGTAAAGCGCGTAGAAGCCTCTTTGGGTGTCGAGCTTTTTGTGCGCACTACACGCCACTTGAGACTATCGCCTGCTGGAGAGCGCTACTTACCTAAGTGTGAGGAAGCACTAAAGCAACTTGAACAGGCCAAAATGAGCCTACACGAGGAATTAGGCACTATCCATGGTGAGATTCGTATCGCCCTATCCTCTGATTTAGGCCGAAACCTTGTCACGTATTGGTTAGATGAGTTTTTGTGCCAATACCCAAATGTATCACTGCGCTCAAACATCAGTGATAGCACTATTGATTTTTATCGTGACTCTGTTGATCTGGCATTGCGCTATGGGTCACCAACTGATGCCAATATGTATGGATTTAAGATCTGCGATGTACCTAGGGTATTGTGTGCAAGCCCGAGCTATTTATCTGAGCATCAAACGCCAACGCACCCCAATGATCTGCTACAACACAATGCACTGTTTTATCAGCTACATGATGTCTTGCAAAATGAGTGGCAATTTAGCGATCAAGGTATTACTCACAAGGTAAAGCTGAAGGGTAACAGGGCCTCAAATGATGGGGACCTAGTGAGACGCTGGTGTGTTGCAGGGAAAGGGATCGCAATTAAGTCTTGTCTCGATATGTCCGATGACCTTCTGAATGGGCGTGTCGTCAGTATTATGCGCAATTATAAGCCCACACCAACCGAACTTTGGTTGGTCTGCCCTAGCAGACAGTCAATCACGCCAACGGTTCGTTTATTGAGAGATTTGTTTAGAGAGAAAGCCAGTTCAATTCTCGACCAATTAGTGGAAAAGAAGGCAATTTAATGGGTTTACCTTCCCAATCTACCGAGCACGAAGGGGTCAGCGCATAGTGATATCCATTCAGACAACGATAGGCACTGTCGCTAACTACTTAGACTGATTGGCCGTCTTCTTGGCTAGCTCTTGCATGGCTTCAGAAAACGTTGTGGTACGGCCTTTAGTTTGTACCTGGACGACCTTATATCCCATATTCTCTAGTGCTTGGCGCTCGGCCAATACGGCTTGGTCGTCTTGCTGACTGCCCTTAGCAGGTTGATGAATGTAACACCCCTCCAATTGACCATCTTCGACTAGTTGGTGGTGTTTCAGTGCGTTGATATCAAGTTTCATACGGTTTCTTGTCGTTAAAGTGGGAGTATCTGCGGCAAATCATAGGCGCTTTAGCGGTTTTACCACGCTATCTAACCCTTCAATTTTGAGTGCGAGGCACAGCTTCAATAACTGACCAAGCTCACCGTTCGGCCAGCCTTTTTTATCGAACCAAAGCAAATACAGTTGCCTTCTGGAAAGTGTGAAGTAACTCACCTTTGCTTTGTATTAGAGTCAAAATCTAGACTATTCAATAAACAACCAAGACCCTGAGTAACTTTTCCGTCGTTAGCTACATTTACACATAAAAATAGACCTCTACCAAACTGTCAAACATTTTTGGCGTTAATCACTTTCTTCGAGCAAGTCGAAACTAATCCTTGATCACCCATCATTACCCAAACCAATACATGCAAACCAAGTATAAACCATTGTTATGTAATGAATTTTTACAAACCCCCGTAACAAACTCACCTCCTGAGACATGCTTTCAGGGTATTATGAAACAGAGGTTTAACCTCTACAAAAATATGGATAAATACCTAATAAATAAGGAACAAAATGTTTTAAAAACACTCAGTTATTGCAACGTCAGTTATTGCTTCAATCGCGCTTGCAGGTTGTGGGGGCAGTGATAGTGATAGTGGAGACGGTGGTGACTTCCGAAACCCTAAACCTACAACAGAGAGTATTACAAAGGTATTTACTCTCCTAGGTGAAAATGAATTTTCAGAACTCTATCAGGGAATTCTACTACCACATGATGGATTGTCAGATTTGGCAGCGAAGAACAACCAATGGTATTGCGATGCATTTGCTTGCGCTCTGGATCTAAACACCCCACCTGTCGACGGTATGATTCGTCGCCATGACATCGATCAGAACTTAATTCCAGTCTACGTAAATAATTCAACGAATGAGCCAAACTTTGAAGCTCACCAAAATATTTACGACGGGATCAAGTTAATTGAAGACGCGGTAGGCCGTCAAGTATTCAAGTTGTCCGAAATAGATAATAAGATTCCAGAAGTTAACATTGAAATTCAGACCAATGATGGAGATATGTTGTGGGGTCATGAGGTGGATTATTCAAGTATTCCAAGCGAAGGTGGCTTCATCTTTGAGTCCAACTACGAAACAGCAGGTCATACAGGGCTATGTGGCGGAGTTGGCAGGGGGCCATGGAGTTCCAGTGGTACTACAATCATTGACGCCGATAGCACAATCGCTAACCTTGGTTGGCATTGGGTACGAATCGCTAGTGAAGAAGCTACATGTACTCACTCACCAGAGCTTGTCGCACATGAGTTAGTTCATGCCCTTGGTTTCGGATACCACTTTGCTGGATTTGGCGGTGAAGATCGCCCTTCAGACCCACGGCCAGTATATGGTTCTCATGTTTTCGGACACCAAGCAAAAGAAGTTTTGAAGCAATTGTTTGCTCACGACATCGGAAGTGATGTTAATACCATGAACATTCCGAACTACTAATTAATTTGTGTTATGAAGCTGGTCATTAAGGCCAGCTTATGACTATTTTCAACCACCTTTTTGAAAGGGATCTTCAACCTCGTTTTAGAGGCTTAACAACGCTATCTAAGCCTTCAATTTTCAAGGCCAAACACAGTTTTAGTAAATCCCCTAACTCCCCTTCCGGAAAACCCTGCTTTCGGACCAAAAACAATACAGTCACCTTCTGGAAACTGTGAAGTGAGTCACTTTTGATTTGTATTTGAGTCAAAATCTAGACTGTTCGATAAACAACCAAGACCCTGAGTAACTTTACCGTCGTTAGCGACGTTTACACATAAATATAGACCTCTGCCAAACGATCAAACATTTTTGGCGTCAATCACTTTCTTCGATCAAGTTGAAACTAGAATCCTTGATTACCTACCATTGCCCGAGTCAATGCATGCAAACCAAATATAAATCATTGCCATATCACGAATTGTTACATATTCCCCGTGATAAATTCCCCTCTGAGATATGCTTTCAGGCTATTATGCAACAGAGGTTTAACCTCTACAGAAATATGGATAAATATCTAATAAATAAGGAACAAAATGTTTTTAAAACACTCAGCTATTGCAACGTCAGTTATTGCTGCAATCGCACTGGCAGGTTGTAAAAGTGACTCATCGACTGCACCACCACCTCCAACAGAATCACCAACAACTCAAGGCCAATTCATCGATGCCGCAGTGGAAGGCTTATATTATGTGGCTAAACCTAGTGGCAAGTCTGGTTACACCGATGCCGAAGGTAACTACAACTATGAAGAAGGGGATACAATCGCATTTTTCTTAGGTGGTGAAAATGGCCTAAGAATTGGCAGCACGTCTGCGCGCTCGATTACTTCTCCCTTTGAAGCTACGGGTAATTTCCAAAAAGCCCTCAATCTAGCACGTATTCTGCAAACCATGGACGATGCCAGCAACGGCTCTATTACGCTACCAGATACCGTCAAGTCGCCGAGCGCAAGCATGATTGCTGCTCTTAACAATGTGATGCTGCACGATCTAACCTCTGCAACCGATCTTCTATCGGAACTGAATCATAGTGACTGGATCAGTGAGGAAGACGCACTTGAGCACTTAAACGACTCCTTAAAAGGCCTTGAGCGCGGTAGCAAAGCGATCTTAACCGATTGGCAACGAGGCTCAGGCAAGTACCTTCGCACTGTTGACTCGGCACTGTTGGCGAAAAACCCAAGCGATACACATGAACACCTTTATGTGCATGCCGACAAACTGCTAGACAAAGATTTGTTTGATCAAGTCCAAGGCATGCCAATCATGACCATGCGCTTAAACGAAGCAGAACTGCTCATATTACAAGGCTCAAACGACACCAAGCTAAGTGGTGATGCAGCCAAGCTATACTTAACCTGCATTGATGGAGCTGACGACGCAAACTACAGTTATGATACTGACAATGGTAAGTCTTATTGTGATGGTGCCGAAATCACTACACCTAGCCCCAAGTTCGACATAGACAATACTTATTTTCAATACAACCTGCTCAATCCAAATACTGAGTCTAGCGAAGATGAAGATGAACCGTGGGAGGATGTGAAGGAATTTGGCGTCCTCTATGAGTGTCTTGCAGACCAAAACTGCTCAGAAGCCAAATTAACTGGATTTAGTATCACCGAATACGATGACAGCGATGAGCAAGATGGCTCAGCGATGCAAAAAGACAAACTATCAACGAGCTACGATTCAATAACTGGCATTTACACTGAAGTGAAGAAACGCACGGTAACTAGTGGTATGTATAATGGTCGTACGTCAGAGTCATTGAGCTTTGCTTACCTAGTCGATAGCCCAACTGCGGAGCGCTACGTGGACTTTAAAGGGAACTGGCATGCGGTCGCGACTCGCAATGGCTGTGACGTGGTAGCGACTTCAACCTATACTTTTGATGAACAAGGTGTCACTGTAACTGGCGCAGAGTTTGAAAGTGGCTGCGAGACCGCTCAGATTTCAGAAACAAAGTCATATGCTGAACTCGCCGAAATGGATTTCTGGTGGTTTACTACCAATGGCGCAAGTAACGAAAGTAAAGCGACACTAGCACAGCTAAACACCACTATTCGTTGGTGCGATAAAGACGAAGATGATATGTCTGCCGATTGTGCTGACGACGATGTTAAATTCAATCGCTGGGAATATTCACCTGCTGGCAAAGATTGGGATCAAGGCACACTTAATCGCCGTACACTAAGTAGTGATGGTTTAGTTAAATCAACCATTTCCATGTATAAGAAATAACATCGCAAGCTCTAAGCGTTTAAGTTCTATAATCTTAAAGCATAATCTTTAGCCAACAATACAAAGGCGGCCATCAGGCCGCCTTCTTCATTAACAGCTTCAACTTGATACTACGTCAAGCTAAAAGTCTCGCTTCAGGGGCTTTACTACATTATCCAAGCCTTCTATTTTCAAAGCTAAGCATAATTTTAGAAGATCACCTAGCTCGCCATTTGGAAAACCCTTGCGGTCGAACCACAGCAAGTATTCTTCAGGTAGGTCAATGAGCATGCGGCCCGCGTATTTGCCAAAAGGCATAGGGGTGCGAGCCAGTTTGATGAGGTTTTCTTTTTCAAGCATGGTGGGGTAACCAGAGTGCGCTGTTTGGATAAATGGGTCGCGCGATACCCTAACATGACTACCCTTCTCGCACCACATGTGCGTATTCGACAATCACTTGATTGCCTTCGATATAGGCGTTTTGGATTTCGCCATCAACGCTCATACGGCTCTGCAAGTAGACAATTTTCGGTCCCTGATCGCTGCGTTCTTTTAAGCTGGGCACCACCAATTTGGGGTCTAAGTGAAGTAAGTGACAGAACTTGGTGACAAAAGGCATTGTCATCGGCGCCTCACCGCGCAGCACGCGCGAGAAGCTCAGTTGGTTCATGCCCAGTTTCTTCGCAAACTCCATTTGCGTTAGGCGCATCTTTGATTTTTGCGACATCCAAGTCGTGTAGATCGCCTCTCTGTCTTGTTCGGTAAATTCCATGCTGCTCTCGTTGTTCAATGGTCGCGATAATAAAGTTGAGTCAATAAGGCGGTATTGTCCGCGCAGCGCGTCAAGACGATGTCAGAGAGAAGTTAGCGCAATTTGAATCTTTGGCGAGAAATCTGCGGGCACAAAGTGCCCGCGATATATCGAGGGGAGAGTTAGAACAGGCTCGCTAGCAGGCGCTTAAACCAATCCACCAGCTTCTTAAACAAGCCACCTTCCTCGACAGGTTGCTGGGCAATCAGTGGGGCCGTCGCCACGGTTTCGCCATCGATGCTGTAAATGACTTGTCCTAGGGTTTCGCCTTGTGCAATCGGCGCAACAAGATCGGAACTAAATTCAACTTCGGCGGTGAGCTTGGTGACGTCTCCTTTCGCTAGAGTGATGAAAACATCTTTTTCCACACCCACGTCCACGGTATCGGTTTTACCCATCCACACTTTAGGTGAGGCGACCGATTGACCGGCTCGGGTTGGCGAGATGGTATCGAAGAAGCGAAAACCGTAGCTCAGTAACTGCTTGCTTTCTGACTCACGTGATTTGGTGCTGCTTGAACCCATCACAACCGATATCAAACGCATGTCGCCACTGGTTGCTGATGTCGCTAAGCTGTAGCCGGCGCCGCTGGTATAACCGGTTTTCATACCATCGACATTCATGCTGCGGTCACGCAATAAACCGTTACGGTTGTATTGAGTAATGCCGTTGTAGGTGTAGGAGGTTTCGCTGTAGAGCGGATAAATGTCCGGTAGTTCACGAATAATCGCTTGGCTGAGCTTAGCGATATCCCGAGGTGTGGAGAACAGACCATCGCTATCTAGACCATGGGGGTTGGTGTAGGACGTGTTGGTGAGTGTCAACTTGTCCGCCCAAGAGTTCATCAAGCTAACGAACGCGTCCTCGCTGCCTGCCACATGCTCAGCAATGGCGACACTGGCGTCATTACCTGATTGAACAATCAACCCGCGGTAGAGATCCATCAACTTCACGTCGGTGCCGACTTCAATGAACATCTTCGATGAATCAGGGAAGTTCTTCGCCCATGCGCGTTGGCTAATTCGAACATCATCGTCTAAGGAGATGTTGCCTGCTTTCACTTCTTGCCCAGCGACATAGGCCGTCATCAACTTAGTCAGACTGGCTGGGTTAAGTTTGGTGTCGGCGTTTTTCTCGACTAACACGTGACCTGTGTTGTAGTCCATCAAAATATACCCATTGGCGCCCAACACCGGCGCATCAGGAACAATCGTTGGAGCAGCCACTGCTACGTGAGCAGTCGCCAAAGAAGAAAGGAAGACCGACGCTATCAAAGAGTGTTTTTTCATAATTCGCGGTAAATGTCCTGTTGGGTTAACACACTTACCTGAGTATAAACAACCTGATGCTGCTTGCAGCCCTGTTGTAATCAATGGTTACTATTGAGCGAGATTTGACGTAACAATCACACGGCAACAGGTAAAAAGAGTAAGGACGAAAAAGCCAGCGACTGGTCGCTGGCTTTAGTAATAGGTCACAACACTCAGCATCGATGCTGAGTGTGGATTCCGCTTATCAATTTGCGAATCCCGAGAGCGTGCGCTTCACCGAAAATGGATTTTTGGTGCGTCGATTACGGTAGCGATACCAGAGGTACGTCGCGACGATCGAGAAATAGAGATAGCTCATCACAAATACCAGCGGTGAAGTAATTAGACCTTGTGATACACCGAAGAGCACGCCCGCCGCGGCGACAAAGAACTTCGCGAACAAACCGAGTATCAACATCGCCAACGCCAATTGCGGGAATTGAACACGCTGAAACGCGCACCAGTAGCAGCTTGCGACTGCCAGTGTCGCAATCGAAACACCGAGCAAGAAAGAGTGAAAGTGATCAGCAGACGCTACGCCCGCAGATACAGACATCATAAGGATAAGAAACAGTTTCATTGTGTGCCTCGCTTTTTAAACCTAGAAAAAAGCTTCCTTTCATTTTCGCAAACTCATTTTGCGTATATTTTCGCCTTTCCCCCACCAAATGCAAGCGCGTTTTTTGACCCAAAATAGGCTCATCCGACCAGAATCAACAATGGTTAAATAATTGTTACAGATAGATTTACTGGAGTGATTACACTACCTGGGCTTGCAGCCTTCACACACATAAATCGGCACAAAAATTACAAGTCGATAACAAACGTTACATCTAAAAATAGTGGCTGTTTTATGATCTAAATCACTTCAACACAGGCAAAAGTAGCGCCATTTATATACAGCAAAACCCTAGTTTTCATTTTTGATCCATAGATTGGCATAAGCGCATGCGTCATCAGTTTTAAAACATCGGTTACCCCACCTCTATAACAATGCGCTGTTCGATATTTACACGCTAGTCACGCTCTGATACCTTTCGCGCACTCAACTTTGTGCATTCCAACGGATGTCATTCACTCATGCCTTCAGAATACCGAATCAAAAAAATCGTCGAAATCGGAGACACGCTCCATCGCAGCGGCTGTGCGCCTTATAAGCTAGAAAAATACACTAAGTTTTACGCCCGTAAACACGGCGTCGATGTGATGGTTCAAGCCACGCCTACCACGGTGAACTATCAGTTTCCGGATGACAATAACGCCGTCGTGATGCGCCGCCATCCTCTCGCGTCGATCAATCTGAGTTTATTGGCCAATACCATCATTCGTATTAACCAACCCAGCTCCGAACCTGTTCCAGAGCCTATCGGTTACCCGAAATGGGTGATTGCTCTGGCGAACATGGGGATTCCACCGGCCTATTTGATGCTGGTCGGCAGTACCATCGATGCGATTTTACTCTCTGTGCTACTTGGTTTTGTGGTGTGGATGACGCAGCAAGTGTGTAAAGCTCGCCGTGCGATCGCGGTGGAGTTTGTCTCGGCGTTATTGACTGGCATTCTGGTGGCCTATTTTGCCAGCACATCGGCGCAGATACCGGTCTGGGCACTTTGTATTGCCTCCATCGTGCTGTTCGTTCCGGGGTTGTCGATTGCCAACTCCCTTGAGTGTCTCGCCTTCAATGATTTGGTGTCTGGCACGAGCTTACTCGGACAAAGTGCGCTCTCGTTGATTAAGCTGTTTGTCGGTATCGTTATGGGGCTCAACATTGGTGAAGCCATATGGGGGCAAGCTGCCGCTAGCACTTACATCAATCAAGTTCCGCTTTGGTTGCACGTCAGTGGCCTGTTTCTGATTTCGATTTCACTCGGCATTATCTTTAACGCAAGACCAAAGGACATTTTGCTGGGGCTGCCGGTGGCGATGCTCGGCATGTGGGGGCCATTTTATTTAGGCTTTGAGAGCGGCTGGGTCGTCGGAACTTGGGTAACGACAGTGCTGATCACTTTATATGGCACGTGGTTGGCGAAAAAGATGGAATTGACGGGTAGCATCTACATTGTGCAGGGCATCATCATTTTGGTTCCGGGTAGCCGCGTGTTAGTCAGTGCGGGCCAATCCGTCTTTGAACAATCGATTTTGCCCATTCCGAGTATCGGGCTTTCTGCGTTGTTCATGTTCTCAGCGATCGTGGCAGGGCAGATTACCGCGTACTCCCTCTATTCGCCAAAAATTGAACGCTAACGCCAAACACTCTAGCTTCTGAAACTAAGAGCCCTATTCGATAGTTACCTTTAGGCAGCTATGGAGTAGGGCTCTTTGCCTTTGTGTTTCATTTTACGACTGAAACTGCCTTTGCCTTTCTTCGCTTTCTCGACTTGTGTTCGATACATCGAACTCGTCACAAGTGCTTTTAAGGCGTTATCTTTCACCACCCCTCTGCCCATATCATGTTCCAACGTCACACTAAGCGTGAGATCGCCCTTACTTTTTTTCATCACTGTTCCTTTTTTCTCTTTGATTTGTTCGGTTCATAACACGGTTTATTTGACTGACAAAACACTCAATAGCAGGTTTTCACCAGTCACTTAGCCACACATTCAACCAAGCAATCGAATGTTACACTAGTTATACGAGCTACGATAATATTTTCGAAAGTAAACCTAGCGCAAAATTCTAATGAAAACATTTGTTTTTCTAAATAATTTACACCGATTTTTATTGACTTAGTTGCACTTAGCATTAGACTGTCAGGCAGCTAGAAAACGGTTCTTGTTTACTTTCGCCGTTATCGTTAGATTTCTTGTATATCTGCCTTAACGTCGTGCGCAATAGCAATCTCCTTTTCCACGCTATAGGTGCCGTCATGGCTTTATAAGATTTATCAAGGATATACATTATGTCTAACACTGTTACTGGTACAGTTAAATGGTTCAACGAAACTAAAGGTTTCGGTTTCATCCAACAAGAAAACGGTCCTGACGTTTTCGCTCACTTCTCTGCAATCACTGGCGACGGTTTCCGTACTCTAGTTGAAGGTCAAAAAGTTGAGTTCGTTGTTTCTCAAGGTCAAAAAGGCCCACAAGCTGAGAACATCAAAGTACTTTAATTTTCAAGTACTAAAGAATTATGATAGCCAGCATTCGCTGGCTATTTTTTTATTGAAGTATTATGGCACTCAAACCCACTATTTATAAATTTCGCATCAACTTGTCTGATACCAATCGTGACTTGTACGATGCCACTCAACTGACGCTTGCCCAGCACCCGTCAGAAACGACCGCTCGTATGATGGCCCGCGTCTTAGCGTACTGCCTACAATGGCAACCGGATTTAGCCTTTACTAAAGGTCTCTCTACCACCGAAGAACCAGACCTTTGGGTCAAATCACTCGACGATCAAACACTGCTTTGGGTCGATGTGGGTGAGCCCTCTCTTGACCGAATCAAAAAGTCGACGCGAATCGCTCAGCAAGTGATCGTCTACTCGTTCAATAGCAAATCTGATGTATGGTGGGAGCAAAGTAAAAACAAGGCCCATCAATACCCTGCGTCGATTTACCGTTTAGACGCTGACACCGTCGAAGCGCTTGCCGATGTGGTCGCTCGCACGATGGATTTGTCGGTGATGATCACCGGCGATAGTCTCTTTATTGATTGTGAACAGGGTTCATTTGAAGTCGCAGTCACGACACTTCAGCATCAGCACTGATCCTCTATTCGGGCGACACACACATTGTTGTGTCGCCCTTTTCAACACATTCTCTTCAAATACACTAAGCTAATATCTGTGACTTGTAGGTCACTCATAGTTATCCTTTCGGTCCTGTGCCACAATGGGCGCTCACCATTGTAAAAATGGGTACTTACCTGAAAAAACACGAGATTGTGTATGCCTGAAAAGAAAGTGTTGGTGCTTTACGCACATCCCTCTTCTGCGCGTTCAGAAGTCAATCAGCGACTGTTTGATGCAGCCAAGCAATGCCAAGGTGTCACCGCGGTCGACCTCTACTGGGAATACCCGACCTACAACATCAACATAGACAGAGAGCAGCAACGTTTGCGCGAACACGACGTGGTGATTTTCCAGTTTCCGCTTTATTGGTATTCCACGCCCGCTATTTTAAAAGAGTGGCAAGACTTGGTACTTGAGTACGGCTTTGCTTACGGGCAAGATGCCAATGCGCTACACGGTAAACTGTTTTTTTGCGCTTTATCGGCCGGAGGGAAACAAGATGCCTACCAAACCGATGGTTACAATCACTTCCCCATTCGTGCGCTACTGCATCCCATTGAACAAATGGCGACACTCACTGGCATGACCTACCTACCACCGTTTGCTCTTTTTGGCGCTCGAACCGCTAAGGAAGATGGTCGGATTGAGGCTCACTTATCACAGTGGACCCAACTCCTGAATGATCTGGTCGCAGACCGTGTGGAGGTCAATAGCGCCGCAGAGGCCGCCACACTCAATGACTATCTGAGTCAAGGAGGCCATGCATGACCCTCTATTTTCTCCAAGCCTTTATCTATTTAGTCGCGGCTGTGATTGCCGTGCCCTTAGCCAAGCGATTTGGCCTCGGTTCTGTGCTGGGCTATTTGATTGCGGGAGTGGTGATCGGGCCCATTATCGGTTTGGTCGGTGAAGAGACCACCACAATCCAGCATTTCGCTGAGTTTGGTGTGGTGATGATGCTGTTTTTAGTTGGCTTAGAGCTTGAACCTAAAATGCTCTGGTCAATGCGAAATCGTCTATTAGGGCTGGGCGGATTGCAAGTCACGCTCACGACACTGGCCACCATGTACATCGCGATTTGGTTTGGGATCACATGGACGATAGCGTTAGCGATAGGGCTGATTTTTGCCCTCTCTTCGACAGCGATTGTCCTGCAAACCTTTAACGAGAAAGGGCTATCCAAAACAGAGGGTGGCCAAAACGCCTTCTCTGTATTGCTCTTTCAAGATATCGCCGTCATCCCTATGCTGGCCTTTATCCCACTGTTAGCATTACCTGAGTTGGTCGAGCAAGCACAAAACCTGGCAGCTAATGCCGCCGAGCACCATGAAGAGCTCAGCTTAGTCGCGCATCTGCCAGGCTGGGCGTATGCGATGGTGATTGTCGCCTCCATTGCAGGGTTGGTCATTGGCGGGCACTACCTGAGTCGGCCACTGCTTCGCTTTGTAGCCAGCTCCGGCCTAAGAGAAATATTCACCGCTACGGCCCTAATGTTAGTTGTGGGTATCGCCGCATTGATGAGCTTAGTTGGCCTGTCCCCCGCACTGGGCACCTTTTTGGCGGGGGTTGTTCTGGCAAACAGTGAGTTTCGTCATGAGCTCGAATCCAACATCGACCCCTTTAAGGGCTTGTTACTGGGGCTCTTTTTTATCACGGTCGGCGCTGGCATCGACTTCTCGATTCTCTTTAACGATTTCTTCCTGATTATAGGCCTAACACTGGGCGTGATGGCACTGAAAGGTGGCATCCTCTATCTCCTTGCTTGGGCGTTTCGAATTAAAAACAACAACCGTTGGTTGTTCACGCTCAGCTTGGCTCAGGCAGGGGAATTTGGTTTTGTGCTGCTCAGTTTCAGTATGCAAAATCACGTATTGCCGTTTGATATCGCTCAGAGGCTCTCTTTAGTCGTCGCGCTATCGATGTTCCTCACCCCTGGCTTATTCATCTTTTACGATAAGTTTATCTTGCCGCGTTTTCAGACGAAGGCCAACGATCAGGACGCCGATGTGATTGATGAAAAAGGCTCAGTTATCATCGCTGGGATTGGTCGATTTGGCCAAGTGGTCAATCGCCTACTGGTCGCTAACGGCGTACACACCGTTGTACTGGATCACCAAGCGGATCAGGTGGATATGATGAGGCAAATTGAGACCAAAGCCTATTTTGGTGATGCGACTCGTCCTGATTTACTCCATACCGCAGGCATTGAAGAGGCGGCGATGATCATACTCGCCATGGACAATCGCGAAAGCAGCGTAGAGCTGACTAAGTACGTGAAACACACCTACCCTCATGTCAAGATTCTTGCTCGTGCGTTCGATAGAGGACACGGCTATCGTCTTCGTCAAGCGGGGGCCGATGTGATTGAGCTAGAGACGTACCACTCAGCCCTAGAGATGGGCGCGCAGGCCATGAGGGCCCTAGACTTTCATCCGTTTTATGTCGAGCAACATAAAACCGCCTACAAAGAAGTGGAAGAGCGCAAATCGGATATGCTCTATCGCGCTTGGGAGGATGATTCCCACGGCGAACGTTTTGACAACAACTATCGCAAGCTCTTTATCGAGTTAGAACAGCAAATCAAATTGTCGATGTCCACCGATAGACAGGATCAACATGAACCCGGAGAACGAGGTTGGACACCACCGCCCAAAGGATACGCGGACAAACTTGATGACAGCGATCCCCAAGATCGAGCCTAGCTCGGTCGCCATGTTTTACCAGCAATGAAGTGACCATGAAGAGAAAATCCAACAGCGCTACTAACACACAGACAAGCTCACAGACAGCCTCATTAGGCCAGCAACTGTTCACCATGACTTGGCCTATGCTGTTTGGCGTCCTTTCGCTAATGAGTTTTCAATTAGTGGACAGTGCATTCATCGGCCAACTCGGTGTGCTTCCACTCGCGGTGCAAGGATTTACCTTGCCTATCCAAATGATCATTATTGGCATTCAAGTTGGCTTAGGTATCGCCACGACAGCAGTCATCGCCAAAGCACTGGGCGCCAACGACACTCGCTACGCCAAACAACTGGGTGGGCTAGTCCTTACCATTGGTAGCGTAGGGGTTGCGGCCTTCGCCGTTGTGCTTTATCTACTGCGCAAGCCAATACTGAGCCTACTCAGTGCACCAGACTCTGTCTTACCGATCATCGATACCTACTGGATCGTTTGGGCGGCGAGCGCATGGGTCGGCGCGGTGTTGTACTTTCTCTACAGCATATGCCGCGCCAACGGCAATACTCTGCTACCCGGCACCATGATGATGGTCACCAGCGCAATAAACTTAGCGCTTGATCCTGTGTTTATTTTTACTCTCGACCTTGGGATAAACGGCGCCGCAATAGCCACCATTGTTGCTTTTGGCTGCGGTATTCTGGTCGTCGCCCCTAAAGTGCTACGTAAAGAGTGGATGAGCTTTGATTGGAGTGACTTGAACGTGCTCAGCAGCGTGCGTTCTATTGGCAATATTATGGGCCCAGCGATGGTCAGTCAGCTCCTTCCCCCCCTATCTTCAATGCTTGCGACCAAGCTTGTTGCCGGTTACGGCACCGCTGCCGTGGCCGCATGGGCATTGGGGTCGCGCTATGAATTTTTTGCCATCGTCTCAGTGCTGGCATTGACGATGTCTATGCCCCCGATGGTCGGTCGCTTACTCGGCGCCGGCAATATTAAGGATATCCGCCAACTCGTCACGATCGCGGTTAAGTTTATTTTGCTGTTCCAGCTAGCGATTGCACTGGTGACCGGTCTTAGCTCTGGTCTGTTAGCCGATCTCATGACGGGGGAGAACCAAGTCGAATCGATCCTCTCGATGCACTTGATGCTGGTACCATTTAGCTTAGGTCCGCTGGGGGTGTGCATGTTGATGGTCTCTATTTCCAACGCTCTGGGTAAAGCCTACACAGCGTTAACCATCTCTGCCTTGCGACTGTTTGCCTTCTTCCTACCCTGTTTGTGGGTCGGCGCTTATCTCGGCGGGATTCAAGGGCTCTTTTGGGGAGCGAGCATCGGTAATCTCCTCGCGGGTGCCTGCGCTTGGGTACTGTATCAGCGTACGTTACGCTCGATTGAATCGGCCAAATAAAATAAGTTGAAATGAAAGGTGGCTTTCGCCGTTCTTAATACAAAGCAGACAAAAACGACGTACCTAGGAGAGACATATGGCAGCGCCAATCAAAGTAACACTCTATCGCTGGGCGGGCAGTTGGGGACCATTCAAAGTGAACATTCCCTGTGGTGAGTGCACGCTGACCAAAGACATTCTCACTGATACCTTCGCCAACGAACTGGCCGATGTGCCGGTCGAACTTGAGGTGAAAGATTGGCTCTCTCATTGGTGGGAGCCGCTCAAAGCCGGAGCGTGGCATGCGCCAATTGTGATGGTCGAGGGTAAAGTGATCAGTCAAGGGGAAGCCCTCAACCGCGGTGTATTGGTGCAGTCGATCATAAAAGCATGGACCGAGCACGATACACTGAGCGGTAATATCGTCTTTGGTAAAGCAACATGCCCTTATTGTGTAAAAGCGAAGGCATTGCTCGATGAGGCTGGCATCGAATATCGTTATCACGACGTGGTCAAAGAGAGTGCGGCTTTGTATCGAATGATCCCGGAAGTAAAAGCGATCATCGGTGAAAAAACGCCCGTTACCGTGCCACAAATATGGCTGGATGGTCACTACATTGGCGGGGCAGACAACTTAGAGGCGTGGCTTGTCAACAAAGGATTAGGCAAGGTGCCTGACAATGTCGTCATTATGCAAAATCAGTCCTCTAACGGCTAGCACTGGCTATCAGATTGACGTTTTGAACAAACAATTAAGCCCCATCGAAAATGGGGCTTAATATTATCTATTCGTTCGTTTGGCGTTAGATTCACCAGTGCCAGATTACTTAGCGATTTTGTTCAGTACGCGCTTAAAGAAAGACGCTTTTTTCGCTTTTGGCTTGCCGTAAAACATTTCGTTCATGGCGTGCTTTGCAATCATTTGGCCTAGGTATGCACCTGCTAGATCGTTGTTCATGATTTTCTCCTCAAAGAATATGAGTGTGATTTTAATCACAAAAACAACAAAAGAAAGAGATATGTCACATTTATTTTATTTAATTGCACACTTGTTTCATTTTAGTGCGCGATAGATCATTTGGGTGCAAATAACGCTGCTCTCAAACGGTCACCTTCATGGCTGCGTGTCGTTAACTGCGCTTGGGTTGTTGGTAGGTTTTACCCGCCATTTGGTAGGTATCTTTACGCTTAACGTCAAACTGCGTATCGAAGAACCAAGCCACAAAGCGAATCACCTCATCCCCTTCGTTCATCACGTGCTCAATGAATTCCTGCTCTTCGCCTTGCTCGTTTTCTTGCAGAGTCACATGGTAAATACGCGATTCCCCATCGACTTCCGCTAGAGCAAACTGACCCGTCAGTGCCTCGGCCGCCTGCGCCACTTCTTCATCGCTACTGGCTTTCAGCATCTCTAATGCTTGTGGCAGACTGTCTTGTTCGCACAGTGCTTTCACTAAGCTTTCAAACTCTTGGTATTCCATTGTCGATCTCTCATCGCATTCAAACCGCGCCATTGTACCTACATCCTTTGCTGAGTGGTACTCCAGACGAAACCCCGTGCGTTTTCGTCGTAATCTATTAAGATGTGGTCTCATTACTTCCTAAAGCGAAACAATGAGCCAGTATGGATTGGATTCAAAGTGTACACAGTTACCTTCGTGTCGTAGACGAAGGCAGTTTTAGCGCCGCTGCGCGTAAACTCAACACCACCAACTCCGCGGTCAGCAAGCGCATTCACTGGCTTGAAGAGCGCCTCGGTGTCCAGCTGTTAAAGCGCACCACGCGCTCAGTCACCCAAACCGAAGCGGGCGCGCTTTTTTATCAGCGGGCTAAAGTCCAATTGGATGAGTGGCAATCGATCGTCGATGAAACGCGCTCGGTCAATCAAAGCCCAGCTGGGCTACTCAAAATTGGCGCGACCTTGGCGATAGGGTCGAAATTTCTTGTCCAATACCTCAATGATTTCTTGCAGATGTATCCCGATATTCGTATTCAGTTGCTGACGACGACCCCCGGCCAACTGCCAGAATTGAGTTTGGATCTTTTTATTAGCCGAGAAATCGAGCAGCTTAACTCACTGAGTTTCAAAGCCTCCGCCTTGTTTGAACACAAAGGCGCCTTCTATGCGTCACCGTCCTACATCGAGCAGTATGGTGAACCTACCTCAGCGGACGATCTGCTCAATCATAATGTTCTGATGTGGGGAGAACGCCCACAGCGTGAAGTGAGGCTCAGTCAAGGACAGCGCTTGAGTTTATCCGGCAATTTCGCCACCACCAATCCAGAGGCGCTGTTTTATGCAGCCAAAAGTGGCATGGGCATTTTGCTCACTTACGATGTGATGATTAAAGAGGATCTCAAGTCCGGTACGTTAAAACGGATCATGCCCGACATCACTGCCGACGAAGCGACGGTGTATGCGTACTACCCAAAGCTCGATTATCAGCACACTCGGACCCAACTGTTTCTCGATTATTTAAAGGCCAGACTCTCTGAAGAGCGCGCCCCTCTGCAGACGATGTTCTCACCCGCACTGCGAAGTTGAGCAATTGAGCAACCTGTCCATAGTTAAAGCGCAAGAGTCCGCTGACGATCACACACATTCGCGGCGATCGCTTGGCTAAACACAATCAGAAGTGGGATTGAACAAAGGTACGGCGCACAATCATTGGCGAGATTACAAAGGGACTTCGATGGTCATCATCACATCGCCTTCGTAGTCATCATGCCAGCGGTAGTCGAGCCTCATTCTTGGCTCGCCGGCTTTTTTGTCACCAAAACCGACACTGAACTGCACACCATGATTGCGTAACCACTCATCCATGCTCATCGTGGCCATCTTCTCTTCGAGCTCAGAAGGCATCCACACGCCGATACCAAAATAGTTGGATGATAAGTGGCGGGACAAAATTGGGTTGCTGGCACTTTTCAATACCCAATCATCCCAGTAAGAGGCGTAGTCTCGACTGTCATCATCGAGATAGAACTCAAGATCGTCGAGCGCTTTAACCGTGTACTCGATGCCATCTAGCATCGAAAAGCAGAGGCCTTGGGCTGAGTGAAACATCAGAGAGTTGGACGGCTTGTTTTTCTCTTCATACGAATAATCGTATAAATCGCATGCTTGTGATGCGAATGCCATTGCACCAAAACAAAACCCTATATATTGAGAAAAACGCATTCATATCTCTTATGTAACCACTAAATACACCCTCAATAATACGCTTTTTTACTCAATATGCGATTCACTTTTTCTGTTGTCAGGTGGGAAATAGGCGACTTGTCCTGTAGGGCATTTCTTATGTCCGTGCTGCGAATCGCCACCTTTTCTGGACAACTCAATACAGACCAACGAGTTAGGATCTCCTCGGCGTTATAAAACTTGGCAAAGTTTAATAAGTTGTCTGGCCCTATGACAAAAGTTAAATGGGCATTAGGGTATTGCGCCTCTAACGCTTGCAGGACAGCAAACGTCGTAACGCCACCATCTTGGCTAAGCAAACTTTCTTCGATTGGCGATCGCTCGACATTAGGCAGCGAGAGATCATCAATAAACGCATCCACCAGTTCACAACGCAGCGCATAATCGAGCATCACTTTGCCCCATGCATGGGCAATACTTGGCACGAGCAGCACCTTATCAAAATGAGTCAACGACTCTATGATGCTTTTATGCCCTAAACTGGGTGGATTAAACGCGCTTCCAAACACCGCAATATGGCTCATTTTCTTCCTTTCTGCTGCTAAACGGTCGTAGCAGTTTTCTAATCTGTTCAAATTGGTATGATATCGGCTAGACGCTTTAAGGGTATCAAGAATATCCGCAAATTTGAAAATACATTGCTTGCAGGAAGGAAACACAATGGAACAGTTGATTCGCGATGAGATGCGTGTCTTACCTTCAATTGACCCTGAATTTGAAGTGACACGTCGAGTCGATTTTATTAAACGCAAACTGCGAGAAGCAGGCTGCAAGTCTTTGGTACTGGGGATCAGTGGAGGGGTGGACTCCACCACTTGTGGCCGCTTGGCTCAGCTAGCCGTCAACCAACTCAATGAGGAAACCGATGGCGGTTACCAGTTCATTGCCGTCCGATTGCCCTATGGTGAACAGAAAGACGAAGATGAAGCCCAAATTGCATTGAAATTTATTGAGCCGACACATTCTGTCTCCGTCAATATTAAAGCGGGTGTGGATGGTATTCACGCCGCCACACAAACCGCCCTTGAAGGCACCGACTTGCTACCGACTGACGCACCAAAATTGGATTTTGTTAAAGGCAACGTGAAAGCGCGCGCGCGCATGGTTGCGCAGTACGAGATCGCAGGCTATGTGGGCGGGCTCGTACTCGGCACCGATCACTCAGCGGAAAACATCACTGGCTTTTACACCAAGTTTGGCGACGGCGCCTGTGACCTTGCACCGCTATTTGGTTTGAGCAAACGTCAAGTTCGTGAAGTGGCAGCTCACCTCGGCGCCCCAGAGCTATTAGTGAAAAAGACGCCAACCGCGGATCTTGAAGAACTGGCACCACAAAAAGCCGATGAAGACGCGTTGAACCTCACCTATGATCAGATCGATGATTTCCTAGAAGGGAAACCGGTATCAGAGGAAGTCTCGCAGCGTCTTGTGCACATCTACACCATCACGCAGCACAAACGTCAGCCTATCCCGACCATCTACGATTAATCTTATCGATAGATGCAGCGCGTTTGACGCCCCGTCACACGCGCTGCCCCACCACCCATCACCCAATTATGCCCTCCCCCTACCCAACGTCCACCTAAGCCGCTTTATTCGCTATTATTGGTCGTATCAATAAAACGACTAGCACCTCGGCACTGTTTTCACTAAAATGCGACCGATCAAACAAATTTCTTTCATTATCGCGTTAATATACCCATTAAGCGCCGCTTAACGTCGCGTTGGCTTGGGTGATAATGAGCGACGTAATAACCAAAAACCATGCATGTTGCAGCCCAGGTGGCTGACTGTAGAAAAGTGTGATTGTTTATGGATCAAGATAAGTTTACCAATATTTATCGCTTACCCACGGCGATTCAAATTCGCATTGGCAAATGGCAGCAGACCTTCAACGGAACATCAGACATTGTGCTTCACCGTGCTATTGAAGCGCGTAATAAACAGTACCGTAAACCTGATTTTTTCCCGGCGGGGTGGTGCGTCAACCTGTTTGATAATCAGGACATCTCCATCACCGAGCATGGTAAGTATATTCAAACCGCGATGCGTACCATGATGGACCGTAAGGTGTCGTATAAACGCATTTACCTCTCTCGAGTGCCGCTTGAGCAAGCGACGCCAGCCCTGGTCGCGTTCAAACAAGAGTTCATCGCCAAGCACAATCGTGTGGCGAAAAAATACAATCAAATTAAGAAAAAACAGTTCTTGCGCTTCGCATTAGAAGAGCTAGAGACACTCTATCCCTCGATACCAAAAGAGAAGTTTGACGTAACCCTGTGGAACAAATTGGTGGTGTCAGAGCTCGGCCAAGCGAAGAAATTTGCTAACCCCTACTTCGTGAAAAAGCACACCGTCTAGACGGCGCTGAGATTACACCGCCTTGACGATATCAGTCTGACGTTAGAGGCCGCTATCATCACAGTCCGTCACTCGTATTTGGCTAAAATCTCTTGATAACGGCTTTGTCCTTGCTCACCTGGCATCGATTTAAGCCGTTCAATGCCGCGCTGCAAATTAGCGATGTTTTTAGACGCGTGCCCACTTTCTGATTCGCGGCACAGTTGGTGCTTTGGTGACCAAGAATACCGCCAAAGCGGCTAAAACAAAGCCCATCACGCCCATCGCATCGAACGATTCACCAAACATCAACCACGCTTGGAAGGCGGTGACGGGCGGAACCAGGTAAAACACCGACGCCACACTCGACGCCACGCCATTTTCCACCATATAGAGTAGCAAGAGAATCGCAATGCAAGAGAGCACGACCACCATCCATACCAAGGTCATGATAAAGGCAGGAGACCAAACAATCACATTGGTTTCAAAGGTCAGCGCGACGGGTACAAACAGCAGTCCCGCGGCAAAATACTGCACGGTGGCCCCTCCAACCATATCCACGCCTTGGCAGAAACGCTTTTGGTACAGGGTGCCCAATGTAATGCCGATGAGCGACACCAAACAGACGGCAACCGCTAAGGTTTTGTGTTGCTCGGATTGCCAGTCCATTTTACCCATAAGCACAAGGCTAATACCCGCAAACCCAATCACCAGCCCTAACCACTGCGAGGGTTTAAACGAGTGCTGAGTAAAGACCACCAACAAAAACGCAGTAAGAATGGGTTGCAGACCAACCAACAGAGAGCTAAGACCCGCAGGCATACCAAGATGGATCGCAAAGTACGTACCGCCGAGATAAAAGCCGTGAATGAACAGCCCTACCACGCCACTATGAAGTAACGCTTTACCTCTCGGCAAGCGACGACGAAGTAGCACAATCAACAGCAGGAATAACGCGACGTTGGCGATCATTCGCAGTGACAACAAGGTCGCTGGCTCGGCGTACTGAAGACCAAACCTTGCTCCAACAAACCCCGATGCCCAAAGCACCACAAACACAAAAGGGATCAATCGCGCCCACATACACATTCTCCTCGCTTTTTATTCTGTTTTAACGTTACTGTAGTGGGTACAGGTTGATTTTAAAGGCACAGATCAGGTTAGTTTTATGGGTACAGAAAGATGGACAGTCGCAGCAAGTATCGCCAAGTAGAGCAGCTCATTCGCCAAGGTATCGAGGAGGGTCGATATGCCAGTGATGACAAATTGCCCTCTATCCGCACTTTATGCACGGAGTTAGACGTGGGCAAAAACACCGTCATTCGTGCCTATCAAGAACTCGAGGCGCAAGGCGTGATTTATACGCAGCAGAGATCGGGCTACCGAGTCAGCGCCAAAACGACACCACCGGCCCCCACTCAAAGGCCCATGCAAGTCGATTTACTGAGCGCTTGCAAAGAGATTCTCACCTACACCCCAAGCCAAGAACGGCTCGTAACCGGGTCTGCACACCCTTTTATCGACACACCGGCGATCAAAAGCCTGTACGCCGAAATTGGCCGCCACAGCCGACGCCAAGCACACATTCCTAGCCATTACCAACTGCCACCGGGGAACGATTTGCTGATCCGGCAGCTGGCGAAAATAAGTCATGATTTGGGGGTGGATGCACGCGGTGAGTCTTTGTCTGTCACCCATGGTGCCCAACAAGCGATCAGCCTCGCCCTGCGTGCACTGACACAGCCAGGCGACATCGTCGCGGTCGAATCGCCTTGTTACTTTGGCAATCTGCTACTGATGGAATCGCTGGGCCTTAAAGTGGTAGAAGTGCCGAGTTGTCCTCGAGATGGCTTAGATCCGAACGCACTTGAACAAGCACTTGACCGCTGGGATATTAAGGCGATTTTAGTCACTCCCAACTTTACCAACCCAACGGGAGCCTGCATGCCACTCGCGGCCCGTATTCGATTACTAGAGGTGTCAGGCGCGGTGCCCATCATTGAAGATGATGTGTTTGGCGCATTGGCCTACGACCAAAGCATCACGCCACTGAAAACACTCGATAAGGACAACCGGGTCATCTATGTCAATTCGCTCTCGAAGATGCTCGATTCGCGGTTGCGGATCGGCTGGATTATGGCGGGTCAATACCAAGCGCAGATTGAGCGTTACCTGATGAGCGATAACATGGGCAGCCTTAACCTGATGCAGTCTGCCGTGGCAGAGTTTCTCACCACCGGTAAATACCGCTCGCACGTGCAGAAAATGCGCCGGCTCTATCAGCACAACACTAAACTGTTTATCACCCAGTTGGATCTCGCCTTGCAGCGCTATCCCACCCTTTCAGGTCGCTATTCACTACACCAACCGCAAGGCTCTTTTTTAGTCTGGCTAACCTTGCCCGACCACTGCGACAGTCAAACCATCTATCAACACGCGAAGCCACGTGGAATAAGCCTTCTCCCCGGCTCACTCTTTGCCACCGGCACGCAATTCCAACACTCGATGCGCTTTAGCTGCGCCAACTTAACCACCACCGCGGATTGGCAGCAAGGTATTGAGGATTTGGCAAGCCTCATCGCTCAATCCTCTCACTGAGTCTTGTTAGACAAGTAAAAGGGAGCCTGTGATTACCCTCACAGGCTCCCTTTTGTCTTTTTCGCTGATTGATTTAGGCAGCAGCTTTCTTTAAGCGGATAATGGCTTTAAGCAGATGATGACTTTAAGCACCTGACTATATTACGCGTTAGAGGCTTTGCGATGCCCTTCTTGCAGGTGGACAAAATCCACCAGATCGTCACCAGATACTTGATACGCCTGACCAAATCCCTTAACGAACAAGCCCTGCTCTGCTTTGAGATTAAACAGCACAAAGTCTTGCAACTGACTCAAGCCATCAATGATCTCACCAAAGCGCTCTTGCATCTGCGCGATCACTTGTCGCCATTGCTCGCTTTCTCGCTCCACAACGTGTGCAGTGGCATCAAAGGTTAAGCGCTTGCGAGCAAAGAGTTGCTTGGAGCTGTCTTCATCTTCAATCAACATGATGGACACCGTCGGGTTCGCCTGCAAATTGCGCGCGTGACGGGCAATCTCAGAAATCAGCACAAAGTATCCCTCTTGATTTTGTACAAACGGCGCGTAACTGACATTGGGTTTGCCATGTTCGTCGACTGTCGCCAACTGCAATGTCTTACGCGCTTGACGAAATTCTTTGATTTCTGGACCTAAGCGACCTTGCAAGCGTTCCTGCTTGACCTGTTGTTCCATGTTGAGCTCCTGATTGTCTTTCTCAATTTTATGATTGTTGTTAAGTCCTGGCGGTGCGCGGTTACTTTGATAAACCTTTATAATGCGCATGCCACTGGTGAAACTGTTCAACCTGACTCGCAATGAGTTCACGTTTTTCATTGCGCCCCAAGTAGATCTTGAAGATGTTGTTGCCCTCTTGACTAAAGAAACCAAAATAGTGGCTCTCACGTCCCATAAAAGGCTTACTGACTAAGGCAATCGCACGTACGTTGTCGAGTTTGAGATGCCCATGCATCTGACCTTCGCGTCCCATTAGGTTGTAGTAGCCGCGGGCCACTTTCCCTTTTGGAAACGGCGCTTTGACTTCAAAAATAGAGCCAAATGAGTGGACTATTGTCGTCACTGGCCCAAAGTCAACCAACGCTTCCAGCATAGCTTGCGCATGGTCGCCCGAGATCAAGGTCACCATCTCCGTCGGCAAAGCGGCCACCACGTCATACTCACTGACTCCTAACTGCTCTGCGATGGCAGCAGGCAATAATGCTGGGTCGCTGTCTAATAGCGCTGCGACTTGCTGAGCAAGCGTGTCTGGCTGTTGGGTCTTTGTCATTACTGAATCCATAAACGTTCCATTTCTAAGCGATTGAACCGACATGATGAGGGCTCATTGAGGCGGGTTGATAATAAAATTGTAGAACCTTGATCGCCGCTTGTGCCAAGTCTTGAGGTTTTATCCGCGAAGGCAAAATGCAACGGATCAGAGGTTTCTTTACCGAGCACTGATTCATCAAATTGATGGATATCCAACATGCTATTTACTCGCTTAGCGCTTGTCAGCTCTTGCTTCGCGCCAAAATCTTAAAAACTGGACAAGATCATAATTCCGCGTTAATGATAATGCAATTGATAATTGATCTTATTTGCATTGTAAGTAATAATCTTGGCAATTTGTTGATGTCGGACAAGAGAATTCACCGTGAATGTCAAACGCTACACTATCGCAGGAACGCTCTCACTAGCGGTTCACGGGGCCATATTACTCGTCGCTCATGAAGCGAAAGTATTTGCGATGCCCGCGGGAACGCAGTCTCAAAGTGTCTCAATTAACTTTAAAGCAGCGGCAGTTCCAGCGCCTAGTGTCTCGCCAGAGGCCGACCTGCCCGTGAAACCGGAACCTGCACCGATCGAAGCGGCAGCTATTGCCGAGCCGATCCCGACACCGATGTCCACGCCAGATAAACCTGCGGTGAAGACAGACACAGCTATTGTGAAACCGGACACAGCTGTAGTGAGGCCAGACAAAGCTGCGGTTAGACCAGAAAAAACAATAGTGAAAAAGCCGGTCAGCAAAGACCCAATCAAAAAGGTGGTCGCCAAACAAGAAACGACGAAACCAGTCGTGGCGAAAACGCCCCCAAAAAAGGCGGCGCCTAAGCCGAAAGAAACTGCCAAGGTGGCCAATACTCAGGCAGCGCCTGCCAACGCCAAGCCAACAGAAGCAACACCGGCTGAGCCTGCCCCAACGGACACCGCAAAGGTCCCACAAAAAGCCAATCAAGGCGCCAGCGCGCAGCCCATCTTGGTCGAGAAGCCCTCTTTCTTGAGTCGCCCAACCGCGCCTCACTACCCAAGACTGGCGAGAAAACGGGGCTTGGAAGGCGTCGCTTTGTATGAAATTTGGCTCGACGATGAAGGAAATCAAGTCAAACAGGTGCTTATCAGCTCATCCGGAGCCACCTTGCTCGATAAATCCGCGTTGGATGCGATTAAGCAGTGGCAGTTTTCTCCTCACACTGTGAATGGGCACTCCATGGCCCACCGCGTGCATATTCCCGTTCGTTTTAAGTTGGATCGATAATGGAACACATTGAACAAATACAGCAACAACTGGGCCTTATGGCTTGGCCCTTGATTTTCTGCTCTGCACTGACGGTCATGATCATCCTCGAACGCTTGTTCCAAGTTCTGGTTAGCACCGGTGTTGGCAAGCGCGCCGTATCAAGAGAACTCAACCAACTGAGCCCGACGGACAATCAAGCCATTGAGCAACTTGCGAAACGTTGGTCACCACGTCGCCCGCTACTTTTCAAGGGTGTGGCCATGGTCTTAGCCCACCACTCCTTTGCGAAGTCACTTCGAGAAGATGTGGCCGGGATGTGGTTACAAGAAAAACGCCACCAGCTCAATTCTGGGTTGCGCCTATTGACCTTGATTGGCGTCATCAGCCCGTTGATCGGATTGCTCGGCACCGTGCTTGGGCTGATTGAGATGTTTAAAGGCGTGGCGGCCTCTTCGGGTAACATCACGCCCAATGATCTGGCTGACGGCCTTGGCCTCGCCATGCGTACCACCGCTGCAGGGCTTTTGATCGCGCTGCCCGCCATCGCTGGCGCGCAGTTGCTGGGATTGTGGGCTGACCGCGTTACCGCCAAGCTCGAGCACACATTAAATTACGTCAATTTATGGTTGGAAGGGGTCAGCGTGCAAGCCAATACACCACCGATGACCGTGACCAAAAACTCTGATGAGCATGTTCACCCCATCCGAGAAAAGCGAGTGAACGCATGATCAAGTTACCCCAAAATGAATCACGATTTGGGCTGACACCGGATCTCACACCACTGCTCGACATCATCTTCATCGTGATGGTGTTTTTGATGCTGACCGCGGCGGTAAAACTTGATTCATTGGAAGTGGATCTGCCCACCACAGACTCGAATCAGGTGTCTACGGTGGATAAGCGCTCTCTGACCATCAACATTCTCGATGCGGCGCCGCATTGGGCGATAGACGGCCAAACCTATCTCGATTGGCACAACTTTACGCTCGCTTTGCTCGAGCAACACCAATCGAACCCGCAACCGATCGTTATCGGCGCAGAGAAAACCGCCGACGTTCAGCATTTGGTCAAACTGCTGGCCTACTTACAAGAAAACGGCATTCAAGCCACGCAGCTGCTGACTGAGCAGCCCAATTAATTTAAGGCAAACCTTGTTTATGACTCAACGTACCACACTATCTCAGCACCCTAGCCAGACAGCGCGTGCTACACGAACTTTCTCAAAAGCAAGATGGGGACGCACGATCGGCCGCCTCACTGCGGCGGTGTCACTGTGTGCGCTCTCGCTCACCGCCTTCTCTCACCATGCGATGGCAAGTGAGCGCATCATAAGCGCCGGCAGCGCCGTTACTGAGCTATTGATTGCGCTAGACCAGCAGCAAAGTCTCGTTGCGGTGGATGTCACCAGTGAGCTGCCAGAGGGACTCACACTACCCAAAATTGGCTATCATCGCCAACTGTCATCAGAGGGGCTATTGGCTTTAGGCCCGAATCGACTCATTGGCTCCGATGAAATGGGCCCCGCTTCTGCGCTCGCTCAGCTTAAATCAGCGGGCGTCGCGGTGGATATTGTCAACACCAAACCGACTGCCGAAGGTCTACTTGAGCGCATTGATGAGATTGCCGCGCTGACGGATTCTAGCGAGCATGCTGCGCAACTCAAGCAGAATGTCGAGCGTCAACTGGCCAATTTAGAGCAGCGCCGTCAGCAGATCGCGACGCCGAAAAAAGTGCTGTTTTTGTTGATACATGAAGGTCGCCCCGCCAACGTCGCCGGTGCCGACACCACGCCTAACGCGATTATTGAACTTGCGGGCGGCATTAACCCTGCAGCTTCGACACTTTCTTCCTACAAACCGCTGTCGAGTGAGGCGATGGTCGAGATGCAACCCGACATTATCCTCGTCAGTGGCCGCAGCTACCAAAGCTTGGGCGGTGCGGATGAGATATTAAAAAAGTTACCGATGCTCGCCGCCACACCTGCGGGTCAAAACAAAGCCTTCATCCAAATTGATGGTCATGCTTTAGTCGGTGGATTGGGGCTGAAAAGTTTGGCTGAAGCGGAGCGCATCAGCGCGTTGCTGCTATAACCCGCCACTCAAGCGACAAGCCTCAGACTGGCAACATACAAGACTGGATTGTGACTTTAACGCTATGATATTAAACCTATGATTTTGAAAAGAATCCCGCTACCCATTACGCTCGGTCTTTTTGCTGTCTTGCTGCTTATCACAGCGATCAGCTCAATCACCGTTGGGCCAATGAATATTGGATTTATCGAGAGTGTACAGAGCTTGTTGCTTAAATCGGAGCAACTGGCACCGCACGTGCATTTGGTGATCCATGAAATTCGCTTTCCGCGTACCCTACTGTGTATGTTAGTCGGCGCGATTTTAGCCCTGTGCGGCACGGTGATGCAGGGGCTGTTTCGCAACCCACTGGCCGAGCCGGGGATCATTGGTGTCTCTGCTGGGGCCTCCTTAGGGGCAGCGATCGCCATTGTGATGTTTGCCGATGTGTTCGCCGAATACCCAACCTTGATGAATATCGCCGCACTGCCCATGTTTGCTTTTTTGGGCGGCGCGTTAACCACGGTCCTGGTCTACAAATTGGGCACCAGTAAGCTCGGGACGTCTGTCACCATCATGCTGCTAGCAGGGGTAGCGATCAGTGCCCTCTCTGGGGCAGGCATTGGCTATATGAATTTCATCGCGGACGATCAAATGTTGCGCGATCTGTCGCTCTGGTCGATGGGCTCACTGGCGGGCGCAAACCTCACAAGCCTTGCGCTTTGTAGCGTCACCTTGCTGATTCTTGGCGCTTGCTTTTATCGACGGGCGATGGCGCTCAATGCTCTCTTGCTTGGCGAAGCGGAGGCGGCGCATCTTGGCATCGCCGTTCAGCGTCTCAAACGTCAGTTGATTCTACTGACCGCCATTGGCGTTGGGGTCACGGTGAGCGTCTCAGGGATGATCGGCTTTATTGGCTTAGTGATTCCCCATTTAGGACGCATGTTGACCGGACCAGACCACCGCAGCCTGCTGCCCATTTCTGCACTGATGGGCGCACTGCTGCTCACCTTTGCCGATATGTTTTCTCGTGTTGCGGTCGCCCCAGCTGAACTGCCTGTAGGCATCGTCACGGCGATCATTGGCGCACCGTTTTTCATCTATCTGCTGTTTCAACAAAAAGGGAAGATTTTGTAATGGACGCTCCATCCATCTCCGCTCAAGGTCTGTCGATGCACTTTGGTCAGCGCTGTGTATTGGATAACATCGACCTTGATATTCACGCCGGAGAAGTGACTGCGCTGCTCGGGCCAAACGGCGCGGGGAAAAGTACCTTGCTGAAATTGTTGTGTCGGGAGATCCCTTCACGTCACGATATTCGCTATTTTGGCCGCGCAGCAAACCAATGGCCAAATGATGAACTGGCCAGACACTTAGGCATGCTTCCTCAGCACAGTACCCTGAGTTTTCCGTTTCTTGCCCATGAAGTGGTGGAGCTTGGGGCAATACCGCTCAACTTGGCGCACAAACAGACCCAAGCGGTAGCGGCTAAGTACATGTCGCTCACCGATGTCAGCCACCTGAGTGAACGCTTGTACCCCTCCCTGTCTGGCGGAGAGAAACAGCGCGTGCATCTCGCGCGAGTGTTAGTCCAACTCGATCAGTCCGCTGAGAAAAAAATCCTCATGCTCGACGAACCGACCTCCGCACTGGATCTGGCCCATCAGCACAACACACTGCGAATTGCACGCCAATTAGCCGATGAACACCATACCGCCGTCGTCGTCGTGTTGCACGACCTCAACCTCGCGGCGCAATACGCCGATCGACTTGTGATTCTGCATCAGGGAAAAATTGCTTGTGACGCCAAACCTTGGCAAGCGTTAACTCCAAGTCTCATCGAGCAGGTGTACGGCTACCAAGCATTAGTCAATCGCCATCCCTCGTTGGACTTCCCCATGGTAATGCCCGCTGCGTAAATCTTAAGAGAGCAGGCGCCGTCTTAAGCCGGCGCGCTCCAATACACGCGCGCAAATTTCTTCCACGGATAACGAGGTGGTATTGATGTAGGGAATGGCCTCACGGCGAAACAGTGCTTCAACATGTTCAAGCTCTTGTTGGCACTGCTGACTACTTGCGTAATCGCTGTCAGCCAGTCGGTTCTGGCGAATCTGCGTTAGGCGCTCAGAATCGATAGTGAGGCCGAACAATTTGTGCCGCACCACTTCAAACTCCGGCAACAACCTCAAACGCTGAATATCTTGCTCGATAAACGGGTAGTTCACGACCCGCAAACCAAACTGCATCGCCATGTAGAGACTGGTCGGTGTTTTACCGCTGCGCGACACGCCCAATAAAATGATGTCCGCCTCATCCAAGCCTCTGAGAGTAATGCCATCATCATGTGCAAGGGTGTATTCAATGGCGGCAATGCGGTCAAAATAGCGATGTGAATCTTTACTGACACTACGCGAACGTTGCAACTTGGGTTTGGCCTCCATCTGAATATCGTCTTGGACTTTTTGCACCAAGCTTTCCAATACGTCGTAGCAATGCGCCGGAGCCTGCAATAGCTTGGCCCTTAGTTCACCAATCACCATAGAGAAAAACACCAGCGGCTTGACTCCGTGGGTACGATACGAGGCGTCAATCTCTTTAACTAGCGCCGCCAATTTCTCTTCACTTTCCACGAACGGAAAGGTCTTTTCATTCGCGTAAAAAGAGAACTGCCCCAAAACGACATGCCCTAATGTCTCGCACGTGAGTGCCGTGCCATCAGAAACATAGAATACATCACGACTTTGACTATCAGTTTGCATGGTTTGTTGAATAGCTAAAATAATGTTGAGTAGGATGACATTCATAATATCGATAATAAAACCCTGCTGACTATTACGTCCCCCACAGCTTTTTAAATTGGTTCGCCTTTTTTAAGTTGATACGTAATCGTTTGCTTTAAGTCCCTACAAGCTGCAATGTTTCTGGAGAAAGACATGCAAAAGAACACCCTCTGGTTTAATGGTCTATCCATGGATGATGTCGACAAAGTCGGCGGTAAAAATGCGTCCCTCGGAGAGATGGTGTCCAACCTAGCCAATGCGGGCGTGAGCGTCCCCAACGGCTTTGCCACCACCTCTTATGCGTTTAACCGCTTCCTCGACTTTGAAGGCCTAGATGACCGAATTCACCAACTGCTCGATGACCTGAACGTCGACGATGTTGAAGCCCTACGCCAAACCGGCGCCACCATACGACAATGGGTGCTTGATGCCCCATTCCCCGCCGACCTCGAAGCCGATATACGTGAGCATTATCTGCAATTGGTCGACGGTAACCCCGAGCTTTCCGTCGCAGTGCGCTCTTCTGCCACTGCCGAAGATCTTCCCGACGCCTCCTTTGCCGGACAACAAGAGACCTTCCTCAATGTCACCGGTGTAGAAGGCGTACTCGAAGCGACCAAGCACGTCTATGCCTCGCTCTTTAATGACCGCGCGATCTCTTATCGTGTGCACCAAGGCTTTGATCACCGCGGCATCGCCCTGTCTGCAGGGATCCAGCGCATGGTGCGGTCCGACAAAGCGGCCTCCGGCGTCATGTTTACCTTAGATACCGAATCGGGCTTTGACCAAGTGGTGTTCATCACCTCGGCGTGGGGGTTGGGAGAAATGGTGGTTCAAGGGGCGGTAAACCCAGACGAATTCTACGTCCATAAACCGCTTCTCGAAGCCGGTCACCAACCGATTGTGAAGAAAACCTTTGGCTCAAAACTGATCAAGATGATCTACGCCAATGACACCACGATTGGCAAACAAGTCGAGATTGTCGATACCAATGAGAAGGAACGGGAACAGTTTTCTCTGACCGATGAAGAAATCAAACAGCTTGCCCAACAAGCGATGATCATCGAGCGTCATTATCAACGCCCGATGGACATTGAATGGGCCAAAGACGGCATTGATGGCAAACTCTATATCGTCCAAGCGAGGCCAGAAACAGTCTGCTCTCAGAATGAACAAAACGTCATTGAGCGCTATGAGCTTAACGACAAAGCAAACGTGCTGGTCGAAGGACGCGCGATTGGGCAACGTATCGGCCAAGGTCCTGTGCGTCTTGTCGACTCACTGGATGAAATGAGCTTAGTCCAAGAAGGCGACGTGCTGGTTACCGACATGACCGACCCCGATTGGGAGCCGGTGATGAAAAAAGCCTCAGCCATCGTCACCAACCGTGGTGGGCGAACTTGCCATGCGGCCATCATTGCGAGAGAGCTTGGCATTCCTGCCATCGTTGGCTGCGGCGACGCCACGGAGCGCCTTTGCAGTGGCCAGGCGGTCACCGTCTCGTGCGCAGAAGGCGAATCAGGTTATGTCTATGAAGGCGAGCTGACGTTTGAGATCAAACGCTCTTCGGTCGATGAGCTCCCTCTTTTGCCAACCAAAGTGATGATGAACGTCGGTAACCCAGATCGCGCTTTCGACTTTGCCCAAATCCCCAATGAGGGCGTTGGTCTTGCGCGATTGGAGTTCATCATCAATAAAATGATTGGCATCCACCCGAAAGCATTGCTCAATTTTGACCAGCAAAGCGACGCGCTCAAAACTCAGATCCGCCAACGTATCCGCGGCTATCACGACCCTATCGACTTTTACGTCAGCAAACTGACCGAAGGGATTGCCACCATAGCGGCAGCGTTTTGGCCCAAACGCGTCATTGTGCGCATGTCGGATTTTAAGTCGAACGAGTACAGCAACCTCATCGGCGGCCAAAGTTATGAGCCTCATGAAGAGAACCCCATGCTCGGTTTCCGTGGCGCCTCGCGCTATATATCTCCTGTATTCGAAGACTGTTTTGAGCTGGAAACCTTAGCCATCAAGCGCGTACGCAACGAGATGGGATTAAAGAACGTTGAGATCATGATCCCCTTTGTTCGCACACCAAGCGAAGCTGCTTCGGTGATCGATCTTCTCGCCAAGTTCGATTTACGACGCGGCGATCAAGGGCTGAAAGTGATCATGATGTGCGAACTGCCGTCAAACGCAGTGCTCGCTGACGAGTTTTTAAAATACTTTGATGGTTTCTCGATTGGCTCTAACGACATGACGCAGTTAACCCTCGGGTTAGACCGTGATTCTGGCGATGTCGCACATCTGTTTGATGAGCGAAATCCGGCGGTCAAAGCCATGCTGAAAATGGCCATCGACGCGGCTACCAAAGCGGGCAAGTACGTGGGGATCTGTGGTCAAGGGCCATCAGATCATGATGACCTTGCCGAGTGGCTAATGCAGCAAGGGATCAGCTCCGTCTCTCTTAATCCTGACACGGTGATCGATACTTGGCTAAAACTGGGGACGGTTAAACCAAACCAGTAGCCCAGGCTGCGTAGTCAACTTAGCTAGCCCCTCTCGCGCCGCCTTCAAAGGCGGTGCTTTTTGTTATGATACCGAGCGCCATACGTCACTTAAGTGTTAATTTTTAGTAAGTTATCGTTTTGTCAGACTTACAAAATGACGCTGTTCCTTTAAGGTAAGCACACACTTGAAACAGGATGAATCGAGCTATTATGATGAACAAATCCCTCACTTTACTCTCTCTCTGCACTCTACTCGCTGGGTGCCAAGCCACACAGCGTCAGAACGCTACCACAGGTGAAACCGAAACCAATGCAACCACTCAAGGTGCCCTAATTGGCGCGGTATCAGGCGCACTCGTCGGCCTAGCGACAGGCGATAACGCAACAGAACGCAGACAACGTGCACTGGCAGGGGCCGCAGCGGGCGGCGCGGTGGGTGCTGGAGTGGGTTATTACTTTGACCAGCAAGAAGCGGCGCTGCGTGAAGAGTTACTCAATTCAGGGGTTCAGGTGAAACGGGTGGGAGAAGATCAAATCCAACTTGTGATGGAAAACGGAATTGGTTTCGCCAGTGATTCCTACCAGTTGGACGCATCGATCTACAACACGCTCAACGGCGTCGCGCGTATATTGGTCGAATATCCAGATACCGTATTGATGATTGCAGGACACACGGACAGCACAGGAAGTGAAGCCTACAACCAAAGTCTCTCACTCAAACGCGCGGAGTCAGTGAGAACCTATTTGATGTATCAGAAAGTGGCGACCAACCGCTTATCAACCCTTGGAATGGGCGAAAGTACGCCAATTTGTAGCAATGACAACGCACAAGGGCGAACCTGTAACCGACGGGTAGAAATTAGCATCTATCCCGCCAAGTAATTACTGCTCGCGTCTGCTCCTTAATCACAAACAACCAGCCACAAACAACCAGCGCCAGCGCATCAACTCGCTGGCGCAGATTCCCCTTCTCTGGCCCACTCCATCTCTTGCTGACGCAGCATCTCATCAAGCTCTGCTTTGCGCGCCTTGAAGCTCGCCATTTCTGCTTTTGGAACCGAGTTGGCCATCGGGATATTGGCTTTCATCGCATTCACCGCGCGGCCGCGGTCAAGGAGTTCGTAGTGGATATGGGGGCCGGTTACCCTCCCCGTCGCTCCAGATAAACCAATTCGCTGCCCACGACTTACCGTTTGGCCTTTGCGAACTAAGATTTTACTTAGATGCAAATAACGCGTTTTGTAGCGGCTGCCGTGTTCAATCACCACGTATTTACCTGCGTAAGGGTGGTCACGTGTCATGACGACAACGCCATCGCCCGTTGAGACAATCGGAGTACCGGTTGGGGTTGCCCAGTCCGTGCCGTTGTGCGGTGCAACACGTCCGGTAACAGGATGCAGGCGAGTAGGGTTAAAATGCGAACTTAAGCGATAGTTGCCACCGACTGGCTTACGTTGGAACGCACGCTGTAGGCTGTCCCCTTTCGCATCATAGTATTGGCCGTCACTGTGCAAATACGCCGAGAGGGTTTGACCACGATTGTGGATCTTAACCGCTTGTATCTCGCGATTACCCGTCAACGTTTCACCGACGTATTGACGAGACTGTACCACTTCGAAACGATCGCCCGCTCGCAAGTCACGAGCAAAATTGATCTTATCTTTCAGTAAGCTGACAATCTGGTCGACTTCGCTGCTGCCAAGGCCAAGCGCGTAGCCAGATTGCGAGAAGGTGCCGTTAATTTCGCCCACCATTGGAAAGGCTTTCCATTCGCCTGGAATTTTGACGTCGCTGTACTCATAGTTGCCATCATCCAACCGCGTGTAAACTGCACGCTCGACCAAGCTAAACTCAAGCTCCATCTTCGCCAGTTTACGGTTTTCATCACGCCAAAAACGCAAGGTATTACCAGGGCGCAGTGTATCTAGAGCAAGATAGTTTAAATCCGTCTCCATGATCTGCATCAGCTCGCTATAACCAAAACCCAATTGATTAAAAATGGTGCTTAGGTTATCGCCTGATTGGATCACGTATTCGTAATCTGGGATATCCACCGTCTCGTCGTGTTCAGCGAGCCAGTCATTCATCAGTGTGGATTCTGGGAGAGAAAGCTCAATAGTGCGATGATAGCGACCTGAATTCGGCGCAGACGACAAAGCCACAGCGATAAAAATCGGTAAACTTAATACGGCCATCTTTTTACGCTTAGAGAGCTCTTTCAAGCGTAATGTCAGACTTTTCGCTTGCACAATGCTACCTATAGAGAGAAATAACGAAGCCGTAAGATTACGAATTTATCCACTAAAAGTCATCTTTTCTAATGTAAAGATTGGATCGAAAAAGGCGCTTACGCGCCTTTTTGCAGTTGATGTCGCTAAAACCCTAAAAGCTCTATTGATAGGTCGATAGCAAGCCGTTGTCATCACCAAAGCCATTCGGCTTATATTGGTCTGCATTGGCATCATTGACCCACTTGTTGTTGTCGACCAAATAACGAAATTCGAAGTGTTGGTCTTTGGGTAGTCGGGTTTTGAATTTGAAGCTTTTCGACTTCGCCACTTTCTTCATTTCGACCGGTTGCCAATCAAGAAAATCTGCGACGAGTGCCACCGATTGGTCAGCGTTTGCTGCATCCAACTCGAAGGTGACTTCGACTTCATCTTTGGTTTTGAAAAAACGTTTGTTGATCATAGTTTACTCCGTTAACGACGTTAAAATGTCCATCTCATCTTTGTTAGCTTACAAATATGCGCAACAGTTTGCATCAAAAACAATGTAAAACCCTATGAATATTATGGTCGAATTGCCCAACTATTTTGTTCGGTCACAGTCATCATTATAGTGCGCGTTACTTTGGGTTCCTCACTCATAGGTTGATCTTCCTCACGAGTTCGCAGTGTAACGGCGATCACATCCTGATTGCGCTCTACCGCTTCCACCACGATTCGATCACCCAGCAGCACTGCATCACGCGAGATCATTCTCTGGCGGGTGGAATCATATTCAAACAGGGCTAGATAGTAAAAAAGACCACTGCCTTGATTGGATACGATGAGCGGCGCGGCGTAGCGGCCCTCTCCCAGTTCGATCAATTGATGCGTGTCGACCCAAATATCACCGCGTACTTCACCGTCTTGATATTGTCCTATCGCTCTTGCGTCTTGACGTCGAGTAAGCAAGCTGTAGGCGGTGGTTTCTGGCACTTTAATCGTCCAGGGATTGGGCGTCGCAATGCCAAAGACCTGTTGCATGAGAGCATCTTGCGTCGGTGTAGGCTGAGGAAACTTCGCTCGAATCTCCTCATCAGACAAACTGAAGCGGTAAAGACCGGCTGCGGCAACGACCACCAGCAGGACAATCGGAATCAATAAAATAAGGGGAATGGGAAGTCGGCGCTTTTTCATGATGATCACTTCACAACAGAGTTCTTCAAAGAGGGTGATTTTCAAACACATCGTATTTTCAAACATATAGTAACAGGCGGGTCAGTGAGGCAAAACGCCTATCCACGATTAATTTCGCCTGCGGCTCTGTGCCACCACGAAATCACCATGCGCGCTCTGCTAAGAAGCCAGATAAGGAGGCCACATAAGTCAGCTGCAACTTTTGGGCTGACGCGTATAATGTCCTGCTTAACAAAAGGGGGATCACGGTGATTTCAAAACTACCACGCTGGGTGGAGCACGGCGCATTTTTATTGGCACTACTGGCCGGAACCGTCAATGCGATTGGCTTGTTGGGTTTCCAGCACCAGTCCGTGTCTCATATCTCGGGTACCGTGACACTACTGGGCACCAACCTCTACCTCTTCGATCAACAAACGCAGCACCTCCTATGGGTGGTACTCAGCTTTCTGCTCGGCGCGATACTCAGTGGCGTCTTTATCGAAAGCACTGCGCTGAAATTGGGCCGCCGCTACGGGGTGGCACTCTGCTTTGAAAGTGGGCTACTTTTGCTCGCCTACCTGCTGCTTAAGGAGGAACACACCAGTGGTCAGTATCTCGCGTCTGCTGCTTGTGGGCTGCAAAACGCCATGTTAACCACCTTCAGCGGCGCGGTTGTGCGCACCACCCACATGACGGGTATCGTCACTGATTTGGGCATTATGATCGGTGCGCGCTTGCGCGGGGAAAAGTTCGATTATCGCAAAGCCAAACTCTTCTCCTTTATCTTCGCCGGATTCTTACTCGGCGGTACTGCCGGAGCGGGTTTATATGCACAGCTCAGCATTGCAGCACTGCTTGCGCCCGTTACCCTTGCCTTGTGTCTCGCGCTCAGCTATTGGCTCTACCTCTATATTTCACCCAAATAAACCCGCTTAGTTGCAACACAACCCCAAAAAATTTAACATTCACAAAACAAATTACTGCATTGCCAAGCTAATATCGAGTTTATCTCTGAATATTTAGGGATAATTATTGAATAGTATTGCACGGTATGACAAAAGGCAGTAATCTTGCGCCCCATGACTAAATAGGGATGTTTAGTGAATATGTATGCCAAGGGATACGGCAATACTATTGACCAGATGTAACACGAGATTTGTAATGCAAGAAAACGCTCAATCTATCAATCAGCCAAAAGGGAAGAAGAACTTCTGGATGTTCTTTATTCCGTCTTTGTTGGGTCTGTTTGTCTTTATGGCGCCGATCACGTTTGACGGTGACATCACTATCCCTGTGGCCGTATTGGCGAAATCGATTCAGGCACTGTTCGGTGACGCTCTGGTCGGCATGGTGACGTCCATCATTAGCTTCATGGCGGTTGCCTCGCTGCTTTGCCGTATTAAAACGCCAGCTTTTATTGCCAACAGCGACTTTTTAAACGGCCTGTTTAACCCATCACCACTTTGGCTTGCTGTGCGTGTGATCGGTGGTCTTGCCGTTGCGATGACCTATTTCCAACTGGGCCCAGAGGCGATTTGGGAAGAAAACACCGGCGGCCTAGTGCTGGAAGGTTTGTTGCCAACTCTTTTCTCTGTGTTCATTTTTGCTGGCTTGCTGCTTCCTTTGCTGCTCAACTTTGGCTTGCTAGAACTGTTTGGCACCTTGCTCAGCAAAGTCATGCGCCCAGTATTCAATCTACCTGGACGCAGTGCGATTGACTGTATGGCTTCTTGGCTAGGCGATGGCTCCGTCGGTATCCTGCTGACCAGTAAGCAGTACGAAAACAAGTTCTACACGCAGCGCGAAGCGGCGGTCGTCGGTACGACCTTCTCTGCCGTCTCCATTACGTTTAGTTTGGTGGTATTGGCCCAAGTCGAACTTGAGCACCTATTCCTACCTTTTTACGGCGCTATCTGTTTAGCCGGTGTGGTTGCCGCGATCATCATTCCAAGACTGCCACCCCTAAGCTACAAGAAAGACACCTTCATCGACGGTACTAAACCGGATGCCGAAGCGGACGCTCTGCCAGCTGGACATAACAGCTTCACTTGGGGTCTAGAGTTGGCCCTGAAGAAAGCCTCACAAGTGACATCATTAAAAGGCGTGTTTTCTGAAGGTGTGCGTAACGCTGTTGACATGGTGTTTGGCGTACTGCCAGTGGTTATGGGTCTGGGTACGATTGCACTTGTGATTGCTGAGTACACCTCGGTGTTTGCCTTCTTAGGCCAGCCATTCATCCCATTCCTAGAGCTACTACAAATCCCAGAAGCCGCAGCGGCGTCGCAAACCATGGTGGTCGGTTTTGCGGACATGTTTATCCCTGCCATCCTTGCAGCTTCTATCGACAACGAAATGACGCGCTTTGTCATCGCTGCGATGTCTGTGACCCAGCTAATCTACATGTCTGAAGTGGGTGCACTGCTGCTTGGGAGCCGAATTCCTGTCAATATTTTTGAGCTGTTCGCCATCTTTATCTTGCGTACGCTCATCACCTTACCTGTGATTGCGGGTGTCGCGCATCTGATCTTCTAATGTGCGCCTCTGGTGACGATTGACGCAAAGCCCCGCTATGGATTTCATAGCGGGGCTTTGCGGTTTCTGTGCGTTGTCTATACTCAATAAATAAGAATCAATATTGATAAAAGGTTTTGCTCACCTGCAAAACAATCATATAATCAATAATTATATTAAAAAGACGTTATTGTCCGTACCTTTGGGGAGAGATCATGAGAAGAGTGCTTGCGCTGTTCGCTGCGTTGTCTGTTTTTAGTGCTTCAGCCTCTAGCTTAGTGATTCGCATCACCGATCGCGATCCTATCACCCTCTCTCATGAAGACATCGTAGCGAATTTCGAACCCTCTACCTTCTCTACGACCCTACCTTGGTTCGACGGCAAAAAAACCTTCACCGGCTTCAAAGTCTCATCGTTAGTTGATTACTACCGCGCGAACAATACCTTCTCCGTCTCTTTTGTCGCCCTAAATGATTACGCGGCGAGCTCAAGAATCGAAGATATTCTTAAGTACGATCCTATCGTGGCGTACGAAATGGATGGAGAAAAAATGAAAGTGCGAAATAAAGGCCCCTATTGGCTGGTCTTTAACTTAAGTCAGTTCCCTGAAATAGATAATGCTGCATTTCGTTCACAAATGGTGTGGCAGATCGATGAGATATTAGTGCATACCGCCGATGATGAGTCCAAAGAGTAAAGACGACCACTTACACGCCATTCTTGCCAAAGCGAAAGTACTGTTAATCGTGCTTTCGGCAACCCTGTTCATCATTAATCTCTATTTTCTTACCTCAACACGCCAGTTAGCGGCCTCCTACAATGAACAGCAAAACCAAGCCACATGGTTTTTGTTTCAGTTGAACAAAGAGTTTTCTGAACTCAGAGCGATTACACCGTTCGCAGCGGACAGTGAAGAGTACTACGATCGCACCCTACTCAAATATGAGTTGACCTGGAGCCGTTTCGACATACTTCTCAGTAGCAAAGAGGCGGACAACCTGATTACCCTTCCCGGTGCCGCCGCATTCTTTAGTGACTTGTTCAGTCAGTTTAAGCAGCTAGAACCCGAGCTCATAGCGCTCAACTCACCGGATCAGGCCAAAGCGCTGTGCGATGATATTGACGCGCTCTACATGTCGATGATTCAGTACGTCAACACCAATTTTAGAATTAAAAGTCCGCTCTACCTGTCACAAATGAGCCAAGCGCAAAGTTTAACTCAGGCGCAATTTGTCTTGATGGTATTGCTGTTTGTCTGCGCGTGTTTAGTCGGCTACATCATTCACAAAGAGGCCATTTACCACAAGCAATTGGCGCTCACCGATTCTCTCACCGGAGTGTCCAATCGGTTGGCCATGTTCAACGATATGGCCGAGTGGGTGGAACAAGGCCAGTCATTCAACCTCTACCTTTTAGACTTAAACGGCTTTAAGGAAGTGAATGATCGTCATGGTCACCAAGCGGGCGATGAAGTGCTCGCCACTGTTGCTAATCGCCTCAATAAACTGGAAGCTTACTGCTATCGAATCGGTGGCGACGAGTTTGCTTTGGTCTACCTTGGGGATACGCATCCACAGCATCACTGGAAGCAGATTGAAAGCTGCTTTAGAAAGACTATTGCTATCCGCGCGGGTACCCAAGTCTCCCTATCGACCAGTATTGGTACTGCGCACTACCCGCATGATGGTGCATCACTGAGCCGACTCATCTCGATTGCCGATGCCAATATGTACGAAATGAAGTTTGCCAAGCTTGAACAGAAATCCATTGGCTAACGCCTGTTTTGACGATCAATCAATGTTATCATGGCCGAAAATCCACTTCGTCAATGATTAACCTTATGCCTCAACACCCGATCAAATTCATTGCTGCCGACATGGACGGTACGCTGCTCGATGAAAACAGCCAGCTGAATCCGGAATTTTTCGAACTCTATCCACAACTCGAAGCGAAAGAGATCATTTTCGCGGCGGCCTCAGGCAGACAGTACTACAGCCTGATGGAAACCTTCTCCCCAATAAAAGATCGTATGATGTTCATTGCCGAAAACGGCACGCTGGTGATGCATCAAGGTCAAGAGCTTTACCGCTGTGAAATCGACAAGCAAGATATTGCCGATATTATTCGAGAGGCGAGACGCATAGACGGCGCCTACATCGTGCTGTGTGGTACTCAATCGGCATACATCGAAACCCAAGCAGAAGAAGCGCTCAACGAGTTCAAAAAGTATTATCATCGCTATCAGTATGTCGAGGATCTTCTCGACGTTGACGATGACTTTATCAAAGTCGCCATTTTGCATTTCGGTGGCAGCGAAGCGCTGGTTTACCCAAGTGTGTCCTCACAGTTTGGCAATTCTCACCAAGTGGTGGTGAGCGCAAAAATCTGGCTCGACATTATGAACAAACACGCCTCCAAAGGCGCGGCGATCGAGCATCTACAATCCACACTGGGTTTCTCTTTCGAACAGACGATGAGTTTTGGCGACTACCTCAATGACCTAGAAATGCTCAAAGTGAGCTACCACTCCTACGCCATGGATAACGCGCATCCGAAAGTGAAAGAGGTCGCCCGTTTTCTTGCGCCGAGCAATAAAGAGGCAGGGGTGTTTAAGGTGATCAAGGCCACCCTTCTCAGCTAACCTCGGCGTTGATAGAGTAAGCGTCGCGCAGTATGACGTTTACTCTTCTCCTTTACCCACATTTACACGACTTGACCTTACTTGACACCCGGCTTGCTACGCTTAAATTAGCGAGATAGAGGGAGGATGTGTCATGAAACGGGTTCTCGTCGGCATCGCAATGATGACTGCTCTCGTGACGGGGCTATGGCTATTCGCTGAGCCGTCACTATTGAGTTCGTCGCTCATATTTCAATGGCGCTCGGCACTGATTCAGTACTCAGGCATTGTGGCTATCATGTTGATGTCTCTCACCATGGTATTGGCACTGCGCCTAGATTGGGTTGAACAGGTCACGCAAGGGTTAGACAAATCCTACCGACTTCACAAGTGGACGGGGATCGCGGGTGGCGTACTGGCTATCATCCATTGGCTCTTCTATCACCTTCCTATTCAATTGGTCAGTGCAGGGATTCTCACTGCGCCGCAACGCTTTTCTGGCCGTGGGCCTGCGCACCTTGGTAACGACCTACTCTCAAGCTGGATTCTTGAACTTCGTTCAACCGGTCTCGCTTTAGGTGAGTGGGGATTTTATCTGTTGATTGCCTTGATTGCGCTCTCGCTCTGGACCGCCCTCCGCTATCGCCCATTTCGCGTCTCACATAAATTCATGGCTGTGGCCTATTTGATGGTCGCCGCACACTCTGCACTGCTTCTCAAACACAGCTATTGGGGCACGCCAATTTACTTTCTCACCATGGCATTCATCGTGATTGGCGTCTTGGCAGCGTTATACAGTTTGCTGGGGTTGATTGGCCGTTACCATCAATATGATGCGCGGATTAGCCGCGTTCAATATCACCCACTGAGCCGCATTTTAGATCTTGAACTGCATATGCCCACCTCTTGGCCCGGCCATCGCTGTGGACAGTACGCCTATCTTCAATTTGGCCATGAAGATCCCCATCCGTTTACGCTAGTGTCTGGCTGCAAAGGGGATAAAGTGCGATTTCTTATCAAAGAGTTAGGCGATTTCACTACTGGGCTAAATCAGCGTATCAACCTAGGAGATTCGGTTCGCGTCGAAGGGCCATATGGGCATTTTTCACTCCATCAATCCAGCCCACAAATTTGGATCGCTGGCGGTGTCGGCGTGGCACCCTTTGTGGCGGCTTTACACGGTTATGCCGAGCAGCCACCACGCTATCCGGTCTTCTTTTTCTTCAGTTGTCGCGGAATGGATACGGCCATGCTCCAAGAATTGCATCAACTTGCGACACGCAGTGGGGTGACGTTGGAGATTGTCGATACGCGATACCAACCGCGCCTCACCATCGAAGGCTTAGCGCAGCGCTTTGTGCATTTAGACCACTACGATGTCTATTTTTGCGGGCCAGAGTCGATGTCTGCTCAGCTTAAAAATGATATTAAACGCCATCGTTTCGATACCGCGCATCACTATCACGAAGAGATGTATGCGATGCGTTAGCCACCAAATCGTACCGTCACCACTCGCCCGTTCGCGGTGACGGTATTGCAATAAGACCAACCTTGCTGCTTAACCAGCCTATCGGTGAGTTCCAGCCCTAGCCCAAAGCCTAGATCGCTGTCTCTCTCCTGGTCAGTGTCACTGTGGTTTTCAATCACCAATGTGTCACCCGTTTGCGAGATGACCACTTGGCCTTTTTGCGTGTGTTGGAAGGCATTACGCACTAAGTTCGTGATGACGATACGCGTCAGGCCACTGGGCAGTGTCACCTGAGTATCGTCGGTCGACTCAGCAACGGTGACCGCTTTGCCATGCAGTAAATAGTTGAGCTCCTGACGGATCTGAATCACTAACTGGCCGATGGCGAACGAGGTGCTGGGCAAGGCTTTCTCCTCACGACGATTGAGCCACAGTAGGGTTTCGGTGAGATCGGTCATGGTCAGCGAAGCACGCTCAATGCGCGCCAATACCTCACGCTGCTTAGCGGGCTCAACCTGACGCTCGATCATTTTGCCCAGCAGCTCGGTATTGGTTCGCGTGACCGCAATCGGCGTGCGTAGCTCATGGCTGGCATAGCCAAGAAAACGCTTTTCACGCTCGACACTGGCTTGTACCGAGCGCAAGCTCGACTGAATCATCTCGGCGAGCGTATTAAGCTCTCGGTAGTGAAAATTGGGTATCGCCGCATCCAGCTTATCTTCATCCAGCGATTTCGCCCATGCGCCCAACTGTTCAACAGGTGCCGACACATTACGAATAATCATCAGCAACACCACGGAAAAAAGCGCTATCGCACCAATCGCGGTAAAAACGATATAGAAAAATGGCGGCAGCTCATCACGTCTCATCGGCGTGGTGCGATCACGCTCGCCTATCTCTATAGCGGCAAAACGGCGCTCGCCATCTTGCTCAAGCTGCATAACAAAATAGCCTTTCTTCGGCGGACTGAGTAAGGGAATGCCTTCGATGTGTTTGAGTAGGCGGCCATCGGCCAAATCCTCTTGATCAAAATGCTGCGTGATACGGGTGGGTATGTCTTGCCATCGCTTCGCAACCAAGAGGTCATCTTGCTGTGTGACCTGACCCGGCGCAACGTCGAGATGAAACGCTTGAGAATGGACAAAGCCGCGCATGGCCTCATCCATCCCTGAGAAAAAGTAGCTCACCGCAACGCCTGACATCCCGACAATCGCGCTACTGCCCATCGCCACCATCGCCAACACAAAATAGAGCCGTAGACTGCGCCTTAATCGCATACTCGCTCCTCACGTTTAAGCGCAAAGCCTCGCCCCACAAGAGTCTGTATCCGTTTGATTCCACTTTGGCCATCCACCGCCTTGCGAAGGTGGTACATGTGCACTTTCAAGCTGTTGCTGTCGGGCTGTTCATCCCCCCAGACGCTCTGCACCAGTTTGTCTCTCGAGACACTGTTTGGACTGGCGCGCAGTAACGTTTCCAGCAGTTTGTAGCCTATCGGTGTCAGTTTCATCTCCTGCCCATCGCAGGTCGCGGTTTGTGTGGTGAGATCGAGTTCGACTCCTTCCGCACTCAGTAGCGTCACTTCGCCACTGCGCCGACGCGAAAGCACTTGCGCGCGAACGATCAACTCTTCCATCGCAAACGGTTTAATGAGGTAGTCGTCTGCCCCGGCGGAAAAGCCACCCAGTTTGTCGTCCAAGGTATCGCGTGCCGTCAGCATGAGAACCGGCACATCAAGGCCACTGGCGCGCAGTTTCGCGCACACTTCTAGACCATCCATTTTGGGCAAATTTAAATCGAGGATCACCACATCGTAGCGCTGATTTTGTATCAGGTTGAGCCCCGCCACACCATTCGCCGCGTGGTTACACTCAATGCCCTCTAGCGCGAGGTAGTCGATAACCGCAGTGGCCAAATCGAGATCGTCTTCCACCAGTAAACACTGTAAATGGTCGCTTTTCATGCTCTCCTCCACACCCACCATCGATGTTCATTCTTTACATAATAAGGGCTTAGACAATCATAGCCTAGTTCACTTGTTGAGTAACTCGACGTCCCGCTCCACTGATGCGCTGCTTGAGTGCCAACAAGAGCGCTCTGAAATCCTGATCAATCATCAACAGTGATGGCGTTAAGATCAAAGTGATCAAAGTAGCAAACAAGATGCCGTAACCCAGCGCTGCAGCGGCAGGGATCAAAAACTGCGCTTGCATCGAAGTCTCACTCAACAGCGGCGCAAGACCGGCAAACGTGGTCACGGATGTGAGCAGCACCGCTCTCAGTCGACCTGAACATGCCTGTTCAATCGCTTCTGATACCGACAGTTTGGCCTCTTCGACCAGCTTATTGTAACGAGAAACGAGGAGCAAGCTGTCGTTAACCACGACGCCACTTAATGCCAACACCCCATTCAGTGACAAGATGCTGATGGTCAAATCGTTCCACCAGTGACCCAAGATAGCGCCAACAATCCCAAACGGAATGGCGACCATGATGATCAAGGGCTGAACGTACGACTTGAGTGGAATCGCAAGCAGCGCAAAAATGACGATCAGAGCCAGCACGAACGTCGACTCCATTGAGTCGGTGGACTCCTTTTGCTGCTCAGCTTCACCGGTAAAGTCGATTTTGAGCGTCGGATAATCCGCTTTCAGTGTCTTCACCAAGGTGTTTTCAAGTTGTGCGACTAACTCATTCGAGGCGAGGATATCTTTGTCCACCGAGGCACTGACATACACCGCACGTAAGTTGTCGATACGGGTGATCTCTGACGGCTGATAATCCGAGTACACCTTCGCCACCGCCGACAAGGGCACCACAGTACCATCGCTGGTTCGCACGCTTGATTGCGCGATGTCCGCTAGCGTTTGACGCTCACCCTCAGGGTAACGGACCCGGACTTTGACTTCGTCTTTGCCCCGCTGAAAACGCTGTACAATGTCGCCACCAAACGATTGTAAGACTTGCTGAGACAGGCTGGCGGTATCCATGCCCATTGCACGGCCTTGCTCTGTCAGTTCAAATCGATACTGCGGCTCACCTAAATCAAGGTTGTCATCAATACCACTCACCCCGTCAATCGATTGCAGTACCGCTTTCATTCGGTTCCCGGCATCAGTCACAATCTCGTCGCTACTCGCTTTGAGTTCGACTTTAAAGTTGTCCACCATCTCCTGATGAGAGCGAATGCTGAGCTTTTTAACCCCTTCCATGTTACCCGACATCGCCAGCCATGCATCAGCAAACTCATCAATGTTATACGGCGCCTCTGGCGCTAGTTCCACTTGGATAGAGCCTGAGCGGTCGGCCGTGGCCGACACCTGTAGACTGGCAATCGCCGACGTATCGCTCTCGCCTCGCAATTGGGCATCCACCGTAAGCGCATGGCGCTCGAGGGTCAGTAAATTGGTTTCGGTTTGACCAAAACTGACATCGTTGTACATCGACATTTCAGCCGAGACGGTGTCGCCGGCGATGTCTGGAAAAAACGCAACGCGCACGGCGCCGGTGAGCGGCATACCAATCACTAAAATGAATAACGCCAAAAAGCTGAGTACGACGGCATAGCGAAATTGCAGTGCGATTTTAATCAGCGGCTTATACACGCGTTGGTTGAAGCCATTTAACCCTCGCTCCGCGCCGCTTTGAATGCGGTTCCAAATCCCTTTGTTGTCTTTCCGGTGAGTGTCAATATGCGCCAGGTGCGCCGGTAGAATGAACTTAGACTCCACCAATGAGAGCAATAAACAGATGGTCACCACGGTGGCAAATTGCGCATAAATTTTGCCCATGTTGCCATCAATGGCGGCAATCGACAAAAAGGCAGCCACGGTGGTCAGAACCCCAAAGACGGTCGGCGCCGCCACTTTGAGCGTGCCTTTAATGGTGCTCTCTATGGTGTCCCCCTCAGCTCGGCGGGTCGCGTAAATGCTCTCGCCCACGACCACCGCATCATCCACAACAATGCCGAGCGCCATGATGAAACCAAAGGTGGTCATCTCGTTGATGGTCAGCCCAACGAACGAGTCGGTCATAAAAAACAAGGTGCCAAAGAAGACAAAGGGCAAACAAGCTGCGACCCAAAATGCCACGCGCAGGTTAAGAAATAGCGCCAACACAATAAACACCATCGCAATACCGGTGAGCGCGTTGGTGGCGAGCAGTGATAGACGCTCTTTGATCATGGTACTTTTGTCATACCAAGTTTCCATGTCGACATTGTCAGGCAATACGTTACTTGCTCGCCACTGCTCAACCACCTGTTTGGCCTGCTCAACAATGTTGACCACATCACTGCTGTCATCCATCAAAATCTGGATGCCGATGGCATGTTGCTGGTTATAACGGGACAACGAGTAGCTATCTTCTTCGAACGTGTCGCTGACCATGGCAATATCGCCAAGTAGAATCTGTGCGCCTGACTGAGTTGTAATGATGGGAATTTGGCGAAAATCTTCCACTTGATACGCTTGCTCTGACGCTTTGAGGCGCACGGTTTTTTCGCTGTTGCGCAGGCTGGTCGAAATGGCCGTCGCGCTTTCTGCGTTGATGGCATCCGAGACATCCGTGAGTGATAAGCCATAGGCCTGCAAAGCCTGCTCATTCACCTCCACCGAAATCATCCGCTCTAGCTCTGCATTGATAGAGAGATCGCTGATCGCACTCTCACTCAACAAATCGGATTTCAGATCTTGAGCCAAGATCTGCAATGTCGAACGGTCCGCATCGCCATACAGTTGCACCCAAATCGCATGATCCTGACGACGTGCTTTTTCGATGACCGGATTGTCCGCTTCCGCTGGCCAGTTGTTGATGGCATCCACTTCGTTTTTGACATCCGTCAGCAAGGTATCCAGATCGTAACTGCTCTCTTTTTCAATCGACACATAGCTGCCAGTCGAATCCGACGTGGAGGTAATGCGTTTGATGCCCGGTACGGTTTCCAGCGCTTCTTCAATTTTTATCGCGATCCCTTCTTCCGCCTGAACCGGATCGCCACTGTCATAGCTGACAGCAACACTGACCACATCAGGTTCAAGAGTAGGAAATGCCTCTTTACGCAACGAACTGACGGAAAACAACCCCACGATGATGACACCCATCATCAATAAGTTGGCCGCCACTGGGTTGCGAGCAAACCACGCAATCACACCCGTAGAGTGATTCGACTGACTCATAATTTGCCCTCCTCATTAGCCAACACTTTCATGCCGACTTGAAAACTGCTCAACGGACGCATCACCACTTGAGCCGCTTCTTCGCTCAGCGGATCAATATAGACGAAATTGTTGCGCTCAAATCGCTTAGTTGCGGCGGCTTTGACCAAGCTGCCTTGTTGGTTGACCATCCAGACTTCCCCTTGCTGCGAATACGCAGATGCAGGAATTTGCCAAAGGTTATCGACCTCAGGCCCAGTTAAAGTAGCTTTGACAAATGTACCCGGGTACAGCGGAGACGCCTGCTCAAGAGGACGTTCCACTACCGCTATCACTGAACGCTGGCGAGTGGTCTCTGTGATATGTTGGTTAGCGCGATCAACGCGCGCTTGCCATTGGTGTTGGCTTTGACTGTCCGTCAACGTAACTTGCCACTGCGTGACATCACTCTGGCCGTCTGCTTGTAAGGTCAACCACTGCTGCTCCGACAAGGCTAACTCGACTTCAACACGATCCACGCTGTAGAGCGTCGCAATGCTATCGCCAGTCGAGACGTAGCTGCCCGGCTGAATAGAGCGGGCTACAATCAGCGCATCAAATGGGGCACGAATGCGGGTGTCCTCGAGATCTTTTTTCGCAGCCGTGAGGGCTTTTTCTGCGTTATCCAATGCCGCTTTAGCGCTCTCGAGCTGGGGTTCACGTAGCACCAAGGTGGAACTTGGTTCACCGGATAATCCAGAGCGTTGCCACTCTGATTTGGCTTGTTCACCTTCACGCTGCTCTTCTAGGTAGGCAAGCTTTGCCGCCGCGACGTCCGCTTCTGCGCTCGCGACCGCTTGCTGGTATTGCGTATTATCCAGCGTGGCAAGGATCTGACCTTTTTTCACCACTTTCCCCGTTTCAAAATCATCAGCCAAGCTCACCACGCGGCCATTGACCTCACTGGTGAAACTGAGGTTGTATCTCGGCTGCGACTCAGCGTAGCTGGTGATTTGCGCCTGATAGCGGTTAGCTTGAGTGGTCTGTACCGCAACTTGTGACAGCACGCGACTGGCCGATGCGCTTTGCTCTGGTTGTACCCTTTGCGCTTCCTGCGCGGGGGTCTCTCCAGGGCCCTTGGGCGGCGCCAGTTGGCTTCCATTGTAGGCAACAGCGGCAAAAATCGAACCCGCGGCAACCAGCGTCACGGCTAGGGTCAGTGCATTTTTTTTCATCAAGATACTCCTAGGCCTAGCGCGAGGCCCAAATCAATTCGGTTTAACAATCGCTGGTACGTGGCGCTCGTGAGTTGCGCTTCGATGTCGTAGGCTTGCTGCTGAACAGTGAGAAGGTCAAAAATATCCACCAGCCCCTCTCGATACTTTTGTTCATAACTTTCGACGCTACGGCGCGCGCTCTGTAACGCGCTCTCGAGATATTGCTGCTGCTTCTCCAAAGCATGTTCTTGGCCGACAGCGGTTTCTACTTCACTTACGGCATCAAGGAGTGTCTGTTGGTAAACCCAGTAGGTTTGCTCGGTGGTCAGCTCGGCCAACTCCGCTTGAGATTTCAACTTACCACCTTGAAAAATCGGCGCTGAAATCTGACCCAACACGCTCCACACAGGGTTGGTGAGTAGCGCCTCACTCGGGGTTTGCGCTAGGTCGGTCAAACTGGCTGAAAGACTAAATGAGGGCAACATCGCTTTGTAAGCGGCATCGGTGCGCAGTGCTTCCGCTTCAATGTTGTAAAAGGCTTGCTGTAAATCAGGTCGACCAGCCATGTTTTGTACGCCCAGACTGTCGAGCGGATTGAGCACCGTCGCAAATACCGTCGGCACTTCGTCCCCGCTCAATTGAGGGGCACGCAGCCCAGTGAGCAGTGCTAAGTTGCGCTGACTTTGGGCCAGGTTCTCTCGATATTCCGCCACGGTCGCGCGCGTGGAAGAGGAGTTGGTTTTTGCACTGTCGATCTCTTCTAGACTGCCTAGCCCAACTTTGTAGCGCTCTAGCACCAGCACTTCGTTGTTTTCGAGAATGTCCAAGCGTCGCTGCTCTATATCCAACAGTTGTTTATTGACGCTGATTTCAAGCCAGCCCCGCATCACGTTGGCCGCAAGCAGATCTTTTGCCGCCTGCAAGCTCGCCTGTGTGGCGGCGATGTCTCTCTGCGCGGCGGCGCTGCTATCCGCCAATTGACGCCAGATATCCAGCTCCCAACTGACATTAAGCTCACCCGTGTAGCTCTCATCGCTGCCTTCTGTTTGCTCACCAGACAACCCAGCACTCAGTGTCGGCCATTGGTCCGCCGCGGTGATACCGTGCTGCGCATACGCCATTTTCAGGGCAACAATACTTTGTTGAAGGCTGGGATTATTCTCCATGGCCGCCGCTAAATAGGGCGCTAGCGCTGGAATGTTCACCAAATCGGTGATCGCCTGCAAAGGCTCATCACTTGGTGACTGTTCATCCACCAACTTGCTGACTAGCTGTTCAATGGCCAGCTCATTGCTGATTTGCGCTTGGTCTACGTAATCGGTGCGATTGCCTGAGCTGCAGCCCAGAAGGCTCGCCACGACAAGGCTGATTAAGGTTGTTCGAAAGGTCATGCTTACATCTCTCCCATCTGATAACGGTAAGAGTAAACAAGGCGGGGTTAAGAGAGGGTTAAGATACAAAAAAAGAGCAGGCGATGCCTGCTCGATAGGGGAAGGTGAGACTTAGATTACGCCACTTTCGTGTCGCGGGGAGCCATACCTTGTAGCTGGTTGTCGAAAAACTCTTCGTGCAAGGCACAAATCGCCGCTTTGTACTCCTTATCACTGACGACAAACTGCACGTTGACGTTACGCATCGACGAGTGCAAAGCGTAAGGCGTAATGTCAGCGTTCATGAGGGCGCTCACTCCTTTCGCTAACGCTTTGTTGGTATCGATTTGCGAACCAATCACCGAAATCAGCGCCACCATTCGGCCTTTGATTTCTGAATTCGGATAGCGTTTTTCCGCTTTGTACAACACCTTGTTCAGGCTATCGCTGTTACCGCCCAAATAATAGGTAATAGAGTTGGCGTTCATCTCTTTACCAATCAAGCTGACATGGGCATCCGAGATGATCTCCATCAGCTCGTAGCTGAAGTTGTCTGCTTCGCCGACCATGGATTGGTCAAAGAGATGCAGCGCAAAGACCTTCTGCTTACCGGCGATAATTTCCACTTTGTCCGCCGTCGGCTGGAACTGGTTGGAAATCAGAGTACCACGATGCTCAGGCTCAAACGTGTTCTTGATTTGCAGCTCAATGCCGCTTTCACGCAGCCCTGCCGCAGCATTCGGGTGAATGGCTTCCATCCCGAGACTTGCCAACTGATCCGCCACGTCATAGTTAGTGTGGCCAATTGGCAATACTTTCTCAGGGCCAACGACGCGAGGGTCCGCCGAGCTAAGGTGATACTCTTTGTGGATAATGGCGAGATCCGCATTGGTCAGTGTGGCGATGCGGCTAAACGTCATCTCGCTGTAGCCACGATCAAAAGTCGACATCAGGCCGTCTTTACATGACGCATAACCCGTGACGATGGGGAGCTCTTGGCTGACATCAATCTCTTTAAAGGCGTTGAGGATATTCTCATCTAAGCTCTCGACTTTGTCAGAGCTCCAGCCTGAGAGGTCAACAAAACGCGCTTCAATGCCCATATTTTTCAGTTTTAATGCCGTGTTAAATGCACTGTGCGCTTCACCTATTGACGCCAAAAATTCACGTACTTGAGGCAAGTAGTGGCGCAAAGTGAACTGGCCGTATTGGCACGTTTCCAGAATATTTGAGATGCAGTTGCGCGCCTCAGAAATACGCGAGCGAATGAACTTGTCCGCGCGCATCCGGTTCATGGGGTCGGCAAACATATGCTCGTTGGTCAGCAGCATGCGCTGCTCAACCTCTGCCAATGCATCGCTCCAGCTGTCATCGCGTTTCGCGATCAGCTGATACACCCCAGGTTTGCTGGTCTTTTTACACTCCAGCAGCGCATCCGTGATGCCGCCATACGCGGACACCACAAACACTCGATTATAGAGGTTGTCCCGGTTGGGACGCAGGATTATGTTTTCTAGCACGGCATCAAATGCCGTCATTGAGGTACCGCCGATTTTCTCTACGGTATAAGTCATAATATCGCCTTTCGTTCGATTTAATGGTTAGGATTAGGTGCGTTGTTCCTGCTCATTGCCCCTAATCTGCGATGGGATAGACCCCTTTTTCATCATGCACTTCTGCGCCTGTCAGTGGCGGGTTGAAGACACAGGCCATCACCATGTCGGCCCCTTTGTAGGCGCGCAGATAATGCTCATCGTGCTTATCGAGGATGTACAATGTGCCCGGCTCAATGTGGTATGTCTTACCACCGACGACTTCAATTTCACCTTTACCGCTCATGCAGTAGACAGACTCCAAGTGGTTTTTGTAGTGAATGTGCGTTTCGCTGTCTTCGTAAATCGTCGTGATGTGGAAAGAAAAACCCATGTTGTCGTCTTTGAGCAACATACGCACGCTTTCCCAATTATCCGTCGCGATACGACGTTCACTATCACGACATTCATCTAAGGTTCTGACTATCATTCTCTGTTCCTTTTCATTTTCTTTTTCTGCCAACCGAATGGGGTCGGTACGACGTTGTTTTGAACTTAAGACGCTTGCTTAAACTGCTTAACCGCGACCCGTTGAACCGCCTCTTCAAAGATGCGCAGACCTTGTTCTAATTCTTCTTCTGTGATGGTCAGTGGGCAGAAAAACTTCACCACTTCATCGTCAGGTCCTGCTGTCTCGATCACCATGCCGAGCTCAAAACAGTGCTTAGCAATCTCGCTGGCAATGTCGCCGTTGACACACTCAATACCTTGCATCATGCCGCGACCTTTCACTTGCTCAAACAAGTTAGGGTGACGCTTCAAGCTGCGAGTAGTCACTTGCGTCACTTTGTCGGCGCAGTTTTTCACGTGGGCTTCAAACTGTGGATCGGCCCAGTAGGTCTCAAGCGCTTTCGCTGCGGTGACGAAAGCATGGTTGTTACCTCTAAACGTACCGTTGTGCTCACCAGGCTTCCAAATATCCAGTTCCGGACGCAGCAGTACGACGGCCATCGGTAAGCCGTACCCACCAATCGACTTCGAGAGCGTCACGATATCTGGGGTGATCCCTGCAGGTTCGAAACTAAAGAAGGTGCCCGTACGGCCACAGCCCGCTTGAATATCATCAACAATCAATAGAATACCGTTGGCTTTACACAGTGCATCGAGTTTTTGTAGCCAAGCGTTAGAGGCCACATTCAACCCCCCTTCACCCTGTACGGTTTCAAGCAGTACAGCAGCAGGTTTGTCCATACCGCTTGAGTTATCTTGCAGCATGGTTTCAAACAGTTTTAAGCCATCAATATCGGCATAACCATCAAATGGAATACGCGTCACTTGGCTCTGCATTTGGCCCATTTCTTGGCGGTGATGCTGGTTACCCGTTGCAGCCAGTGCGCCAGCAGTACAGCCGTGGAAACCGTTGGTAAAGGCGACAATCGAGCTACGTCCTGTCACTTTACGCGCCAATTTGAGCGCGGCTTCTACCGCGTTTGTGCCCGTTGGGCCAGTAAACTGCAGTTTGTAGTTGAGTTCACGCGGCGCAAGGATGATGCGATTAAACGCGTCAAGAAACGCCGCTTTGGCGGTGGAATGCATGTCTAAACCATGCGTGATGCCATCAGATTCGATGTACTCCAACAAGGCCATTTTTAGTACCGGGTTGTTGTGGCCATAGTTCAATGAGCCCGCACCGGCTAAGAAATCGAGATAGCGCTCGCCCCCTTCAGTTTCTAGCCAGCAACCTTTGGCTTTGGTGAATACCACCGGAAAGTTGTTTGAATATGAACGTACTTTTGATTCTTGCTTATTAAAAATATCCATAATAAGACCGTTTGGGTTCCTCAATTATTTATTGGGACGAGTGTGCGTGAGCACGAGAAAGTGGGATGCGATACAAATACTCAGTATCGTGCTCCCCTTTAAAATGGGTGTTTTGGTCCAAGAAAACCGAAATCTCACCGCGCTTGCCATGACGTTTGTCCAGCTTTTCGAACAACATCCACGACGCCGTATTGTTCTTTGTTATCGTCGTTTCTATCGCGTTGATGTCGGACAAGGTGTCGCGAGCGAGCAGGCGGTCTAACATTTTCGAAGCGATGCCTTTACCTCGGTGATCGCTCGATACCGCCACTTGCCAAACAAACAGCACATCTGGCTGTTGTGGCTTGCGGTAGGCAGAGATAAATCCAGCCACCTCATCATCAATCTCAACCAAAATGCAGGTGTCCGCAAAGTGGGTAGACTGAAGAAAGTTACAGTACGAAGAGTTAACATCCAGTGGCGGACAATCTTTGATGAGTTGGAAAATCTGGTCGCCATCGGTATCACTCGGCTCTCTAAACCGCCACGTTGGGCGTTGGGGTTGTGTAATTTCCGGATACATAACCCAGGGCGCTGACGTAATCATGTGCAGATACATTTCCTTTGAACTCTAATTAAATTCGCCATTATTATGAGCAAAATCGGGCACCAAAAATCAAATCTGGCGCCGAATCAACCGCATTTTTGTGATTAAAATCACATAAACCCAAATTGCACATAAAGTTTAACAATGGTTAGTGCACTAAATTATTTCATTCGGAGTATCATGTCGCGCGCGTCTATGATTAACTAAGCTTATATTTATCTTAAGTGACTCGATTGGAACCCCCGATGATTCGAACCCTAATTAGTTTTCTCATGCTCCTCTCACTGAGTTTCCCTACCCTCGCGGAGCAAGAAAAATACTCCGACTCCGAGATGCTCGATCGCCCGCTAATGGAGCGCTATATCCTCGATGAGCTCAAAGCTCTGCGCCAAGACCAACAAGATTTAGAGCGCCGCTTGGTGGTTCAAATTACCGACCGAGAGCTCGAAGTGGCCGACAAATCCCTCAACTACGCCAACGTCACCGTGACCTACTTTTTCTACATCATCGCCGGTGTCGCGTCGTTGATTGCCTTTGTTGGTTGGCAATCTCTGCGAGAGTTCAAGCACAACACCAAAGACATGGCCGACAAGCGACTCGATGCGATTGCCAAAGAGTACGAGAAGAAATTCAGTGCACTGGAACGCGATCTAAAACGTAAGACGCGCGTGATCAGTGAAAACAACAAAGAGATTGAGAAGATCAATGAAATCCACAACTTATGGCTAAGAGCGCAAAGTATGCCGACCGCCGAGCAGCGAATTGATGTGTATGATGAGATCTTGACCATGCGACCGGGCGATCTTGAAGCGCTGACCTACAAGGCGGATGCAGCGATGGAAATTCGCGAGTACCACTGGGCGTTGAGTCTGTGTAATCGTGTCCTTAACCTCGACAACAATAATGGCCCTGCACTCTATCAGCGTGCTTGTGCCTACTCTCGTTTGGGGATTGAAGAGCAGGCAATTCTGGATTTGGAATTAGCGATTGAATCAAGTCCTTCGATTCGAGAATTGATCAATACGGAGCCGGATTTGGAGGGGCTACATGGCAACCCACGCTTTGATGCCCTGCTCCTCGATGAGCACCACTAAGCTTGATAGATTTCCAGCGGTAAACCATCGGGATCTTGAAAGAATGTGAAGGCTCTACCTGTGAACTCATCCACTCGGATGGGTTCCACCTCTACCCCTTGCTCTGTTAAATATTGCCCGTACGCCTCAACGTCATCCACCACAAAGGCTAAATGACGCAATCCTCGCGCTTCAGGTCGGGTTGGTCTTTCAGGCGGTGATGGAAAGGAAAAGAGCTCAATTTGACCACCACCAGGCAAAGCCAAATCCAGTTTGTAGGAGGCTCTTTCCGCTCGATAGTTTTCCGCGATCACTTCAAATCCTAACACCTGAGTGTAGAACGCTTTCGACGTCGAATAGTCAGAGCAGATAATGGCGACATGGTGGAACCCTTTGATAGACATCAGTCATTTTTCCTTATTTTTTCAGTGTCCTAGAAAGATTATGGACGATTGCGTCCAAAGTGATTGGACAGGATGACACTTTTTCCATTCATAGACCGCGCTTATAGTAACGCCATCGCTTCGCTGCCTCAACGCAGCGCAGAAAACCTTTTGATAAGCGGGCCAAGTGGTGGTTGACCATTGTGAACATCAGCCCTAGTCATCAGTACAACATAGACAATTTAGGAGCCAACATGACTCACCCAATCATTCAAGATTTGAACTCTCGTTACACCGCGAAAAAATACGACCCGAGCAAACGTATCTCGGCAGAAGATATGGCGGTGATCAAAGAAGCATTGCGTTTATCGGCCTCGTCAATCAACTCTCAACCTTGGAAGTTCATCATTGTTGAGTCTGACGAAGCGAAGCAGCGTTTTCATAATACGTTCGCGAACATGCACCAATTCAACCAACCGCATGCGACCGCGGCCTCACACACCATCTTGTTTGCTTACGATCCTAAGTTCACCAAGGAGAAGTTCGCCAAACGTGTTGACGCTGAAGTTACCTCGGGCCACCTACCTGCTGACATGTACGATGCGTTTATGGGTGCCTATGCGTTTGCTGACATGAACACCGATGAGACCGGCTTCAATGGTCACTGGACCAAAGCCCAAGTCTACCTAGCCCTGGGCAATATTCTTCACACCTTAGCTCGCCTTGGCATTGATTCTACGCCAATGGAAGGAGTGGACCCGGCATTGATTGGTGAAGAGTTTAAACAAGAGCTCGACGGTCACGTGGTAGAAGTCGCACTTGCGATGGGTTACCACCTAGACGGTGAAGACTATAACCACGGCTTGCCTAAAGCGCGCTTGGCGCTAGACGATGTAATCACCACGTTGTAAGGCATCAAAATGACTGAACAACCCGTTACTGTCGTCGCCAATGTGATCGCCAAAACGAACGATATTGAACAGGTAGAAGGCGCTCTGACCAAGTTAGTGACGCAAACTCGCAAAGAAGTAGGGTGTATTTGCTACGATTTGCACAAAAACAACGACAATCCTGCCCATTTCGTTGTGTATGAAATCTGGCAATCCGAGCAAGCACTTCAAGCGCACGCCGCCAGCGCGCACTTTCAAGCCTACGGCGCCGAAGTTGAGGGCATGGTGGAGCGTTTCTCCGTCGATAAGATGACGAAAATCGCTTAAGTCTCGCCCAACAAGCAGGCAAATTCAGATGATAAACATCCCCCGCCTATCCATTGATAAGCGGGGGATTTTATTATTTGTTAACAGTCACGAGGCGGTTACTCTGTTTGAGTGGTTAGCAACGTCGATTTACGGCGCTTGGCGACTCTCAAAGCGATACCGACCAACATCACCAAACCACAGACACCGTACACCTGCATTACCGTCGGGTCATTGGAGACAAAACCTACATTCGAGAACATCACATACGCACCCAACACCATGTATAAGATGATCGCTGACGCTTCAAAGCGAAATGCCCACGGTGTCACGTCCATTGACTCGTTGATAGGCATCTCGTACTCGGTGTCACGAGGAGCAATACGGCCAATGATGAACATCAACGCCGTACAAACAACAAATAGAATGGCCAGTTGGTGCAGGAAGTGAATCGGCGTATCGAACACCAACTGCATGGCCCCGTAGGATGACACAAACACCACCAATGCCACTTTCGCCGCCAGTGCAGGCACACGTTTAGAGATGTAACCGACAAATACGATAGTAAAGATCGGCACACTAAAGAAGCCCGCAACCATCTGCAAGTATTGGAACAAACCTTCCGGTGCGTACATGATAAATGGCGCGATGCAAACCGAGACGATAGCAATCAACACACCAAACACACGTCCTTTGCCCACCAGCTCCTCGTCGCTTTTATCTCTGCCAAACAAAGGTTTATAAACGTTAAGTGCAAAAAGCGTGGTTGAGCTGTTGAGTACCCCGTTGAAGGTACTCAATATCGCACCAAACATGACCGCAACAAAGAACCCCACCAATGGCTTAGGCAACACTTCATTGACAAGGCGCGTGTACATTGAGTCTGGATTGCCTGCATCGGCGCCAAACATGTGAAACGCAATGATACCGGGAATGATCAAAAACAGCGGCGAAATGACCTTAATCGCACCGGCCAAAATCACACCTTTTTGACCTTCTTTGAGGTTTTTTGCGCCCAATGCACGTTGAATGATCGATTGATCCGTTCCCCAGTAGTAAAGGTTCACCAGCAACAAACCCGTAAATAGGGTTGAGAACGGCAGTGGATCGCTTTCGGTACCGACCGATTGCAGCTTCTCTGGCGCCGCCGTTAGTAGAATATCCAACCCTTCGGCAAAGCTGCCACCACCAAGCACCATTAAGCCAAACACTGGGATCATCAATCCCCCAATAATCAGCCCAACACCATTGATAGTATCAGCGATCACCACCGCTTTCAGGCCACCATAAATAGCATAGAAAAATCCGAGTACACCTATGGTCGCGGAGATCAACGCAATCGAGCCAAACTCAGAAATACCAAGCAAACCTTGCACATCAAAGATCTCACCCAATACCACTGCGCCAGCGTACAAGGTGGTCGGGAGAATGTTAATCACATATTGGCAGAGGAAGAGTAAGGTAACGAACTTTTTCACCGACATGTCATAGCGGCTTTCGAGAAAGTCCGGAATGGTGGTAATACCTTGTTTAAGGTATCGCGGGACCAGCAGTAGCGCGATGATCACCAAGGTGACACCGGACGCGACTTCCCACCCCATCACACTCATATTGTGGGTATAGGATTGGGCACTCATGCCGACAAAACTGGTGGCGCTGAGGTTAGTCAAAATCAGTGAGCTAGCAATCAACCCACCGGTCAGGCTTCGTCCACCGAGGAAGAAACCTTCTTCAGAATTGTTCTTATCGTTACGCACTTTGTTGTAGGTAAATACCACCACAAAGCCCGTAAACAGCAAAAACGACAGCAGTACGGTTATAGACATCTTGTTTCCTTCATTATTGAAATATTCTAATTAGCGCTTGGGGATCGCTTTTTCGTTATGTAGGGGATCACGCTAAACCGTGCCGGGGGTCTGCTTAGAAGCTCAGCAGGCAAAGCCTAGCGTGATGGTAAACTTGTGACGTTAATGGGTCTTTTTCAGATGGACAATCAACGCCGATTCCGGGTCTAAAATGGGTAAAGTCACACCAATTTCTTTGAGGTTGTCGCCGCTTAATTTCAGCGTCTTATCCAACCATTTCGGTCTTTGTTTCATCAGTTGGAAGCTGGTTTGCGGCATTTCGACGATCGTCACTTCATAACGCGCGTGTTCATCCACACAGCTGACACGCAGCGGCGAAGGTAGCGCGTGATTCGGCATCGCCAATTGACACACCGTCAGCAGCATTTCTTCGCCGTTTTCCACGCCATAGATGTGCTGGCGATCATCAGCAGGGTCGATGCGAAATGAGCGGCCGTGATGCAACAAATGGCGATAGCGTTTATGCAAGGCGATATAGTGCGCAAAGGCGGCTTTTTCTTCTTTGCTGACCGACACGGGATCAAGTTCAACCCCCATATGTCCACCCAAAGCAGTCACACCACGCATGTTGATGCTGTGACGACGGTTGGTTGAGTGACACTCAGCGGGGCCAATGTGCGCCCCCATCACCTCCGGTGGGAAAAAGTAGCTCATGCCACGCTGAATGGTTTGACGCTCCAACGCATCGTTGCAGTCTGACGCCCAGAAACGATGGGTTCGTTTTAAGACCTCAAAATCAATACGTCCACCGCCCGATGAACAAGACTCAATCTCCACTGTTGGATGTGACTCAAGTAACTTATCCACCAAGCGATAAAGCGCCTTGGTTTGACCATGCACCGCCGGTTTGCCTTGATGGCCAGGTTGAACCAATTCACGGTTCATATCCCACTTAAGATAGGTGATGTTGTAGCGGCTTAACAGATCGTTAAGCCTGTCATAGAGGTACTCAAAGCAGAGCGGATTTTGCAGATCTAGCACATACTGCCAGCGACCTGACGGCTGATGATAGCCTTGTAAGCCCAGCACCCAATCAGGGTATGCGCGGTAGAGATTGGAATCTTGGCTCACCATTTCAGGCTCCACCCACAAACCAAACTCCATGCCCTTATCATTAACGTGTGCAATCACTGGCTCGAGCCCATCGGGGTATTTGTTTTCATCCAGATACCAGTCTCCGAGGGCGCTTCGCTCACCGTCGCGGCCCACAAACCAACCATCATCAATAATGAATCGCTCCACGCCCATTTCTGCCGCTTCGCTGGCCATCTGCATGATGTACTCCGGCTTGTGGTCAAAATAGATGCCCTCCCACGTATTCAGATGCACTGGACGAGGCTTGGTTTGAGGGAAACGCACAATATGAGAGCGCACGAACTGATGGAAGCGCTCAGAAATACCGTTGAGACCGGTTTGGCTGTACACGCCATAGAGCCAAGGTGATTGGTAAATGTCGCCGGGCGATAAGCGCATTTCACCAGAGAGCAGCAACTCACCCGCTTGAACAAAACGGCGTCCGTCACTTCGCACATCAGCGCGCATTTGATGGTTGCCACTCCAACCGAGGTGAACACCCCACACCTGACCTTGCTGCTCACTAAAGCCATTGGTTCCGACAAACAAGCCTGGGAAATTCTCGTGAGAGGTACGTCCACGGCGATTCTCTTGCATAAAGCCACCATGTTCAAAGCGCTGACGCTGAGTTTGGAACTCATGACACCAACGGCCGTGGAAGGTCATCAGTTCATTCGCGTGATTCGGCAATGGTAGCGTCGACGATAGCTTGCCAAGGTAATAGGTTGATGCGCCAACATTTTTTACCGCAACACGTTTTTGCAGCACATCGCTGACAGGATCCAGTTGCAACTCAATCGTGAGCGCGAGCCCTGCCACATCATCACTGAGCTCAAAGGTTGCGCTGTGATCGTTGTGAGAGACTCCCGTCACCTGGAAAACCGGTGCCCAGTCTTCTCCATCACGATGCCCTTCTATACCCGGTGCATTAAAGTGCCCACTACCGAGTTCAGGACACAAGGACAAAGGCACATCGACATCCAGTCGAGCTTGAGATATTGGTCGCTCGGTAGAGAGCAGTAAATCCTCATCGATTTGAGCAATCTTCGCTCCCCAATGAAGAATCTCAGGAACGCGATCCACTTTAATGATCACGCTGTGTTGTTGACTTGATAAATGAATAAATTGGCTCATACACCCTCTTGATGTTTTCGCAAACATAATGAATAGATTCATTGTGCTAATTTTCACTAGCGATACGACAACACCCGCCTATAAATGTGATCAATATTAACCTCATACTGACAAGACTGTGCACCACTTCAATTTGTTTTCGGAAACAAAATTGTCGTGTTATGATCACATTAAGTTCGTGATATTGGAGTGGTGTTTTTATGTCCGTCACCTTTAAAGATGTCGCAAAATTGGCCGGTGTATCAACGCAGACTGTCTCACGTGTCACCAATGGTGCTGACAGTGTCTCCCCTGCCACACGCGATAGAGTCAACGCAGCGATCAAGGCGTTGGGCTACGTGCCCAATAAGGGCGCACAAATGCTCAGCCGAGCGAAAAGTCATATGGTGGGCGTGGTGTCATTGGATCTCTCGTTGCATGGCGTGGCACTGATTGACAGTGGAATTCGCCAACAGGCGCAACAGTTGGGTTATGGCACCGCACTCTCTGTGGTCAGCCAGACAGACATGGACGCGATGAAAAGCGCCATTCGTGAGCTGATGGCGCAGCAAGTGGACGCCATCATCATCAATGCCCCATTAGATAGTGGCCAAGCGGTGCAGTTGGTCGAGAAGTTCTCGCAGCTTCGCTTAGTCTTTATCGACGTTCCGCCCGATACGCCAGCCCACTCGGTGTGCGCCGCTCACTATGAGGGCGCAAGTCTTGCGGCCCAGCATTTGATTCACTGTGGTCGCGAGCGTTTTGTGCTGATCTCAGGGCCACAAGAATCCACGGCGTCATCCCTACGCTTACAAGGCTGGCAAGAGACCCTCTCAAACCATCAAGCGCAAGTAGTGCTGTGTGAAACTGGGAATTGGCAGGCCGAGAGCGGCTATTTGGCCATCAAAACCGCCCTTGCAAGGCGTCTCTCATTCGATGCGGTCTTAGTGGCCAGTGACCAAATGGCGCTGGGCGTTCTCTGCGCCCTCAATGAACATGGTATTCGAGTACCCGATAACGTTTCGGTGGTGGGCTTTGATGGTCAACAAGACAGCGCCTATTTCACCCCTGCCCTCACCACTGTCGAGCAAGACTTTTTCACCATTGGTCAACAAGCGGTCAAGATCGCGATTGAGAGTGACAACAGAGACCCTCACCAGCGCGCCCAGATCACCGTACCTGTTACCCTCATCCAACGAGAGAGTAGCGCGATGAAAGTCGCCCAGCCCTTGGACAAGAATGCGATTGTTGCCAAGTTGGAAGAGATAAAAGCGCTGCTTTGAACGCGGAGAATGACCGGAATCCAACACGTAAAAAAACCGCCTTGCGGCGGCATGGTCAAACTGCGTTCGACAGAGTTGTGAGCGACCATCAAACCAATACTGAGCCTAAATCGAACCTATCCGTTTAGGCTCTGGTACCTTTATTGCTGACAACCGTCCGGGGGGCACTAGTTGTAAGCACGAGCCAAGATACCGTTCCCTTGATATTGGTAAACGTTAGAATTATGGCTGACAAACACCGACTCTCCTGGACGCAGAGTGACGTGTTCATCATTGGCACTGATGACCGCTTCACCCTCAACACAGAATAAGATTTCTGCGCTGCGCAGGTAGATGGATTTCACTTCATCCGTCGCAGACAGAACATCAAAACCGAAATCATCGACAGGAATCGGATAACTCAACTTACCCTCTTTAAGTACGGGCTCCAGCTTAATGTGGCGAGGATCAATAGGCTCAAAACGCGTGTTATCTATCAGCTCTGGAACATCAATGTATTTCGGCGTCAGCCCCGCGCGTAGAACGTTATCAGAGTTTGCCATGATCTCCAGCCCTGTCCCTTGTACATAGGCGTGAGGTGTTTCCGCATGTAAGAACATCGCCTCTCCAGGCGCCAACTCAACCGTGTTCAACAACAAGGGTGAGAACAAGCCAATGTCATCTTTATAGTGTTGTTTAAAATCCGCAACGTACTGAAATGCTTCACGTGACATAGCGGTTTTTGCAGGGCGCTCAATCGCGGCATACAGCTCTTCGAGAGCAAACTGCTTCGCAGCGCCCTCGAGTGACATAATCGCGCTAAAAAAGCACTTGAGCGAATCGCTATTGGGTTGCTGCTTAAGCTGCGCCAATTCTTGGCTTAGTGACGATATGTTGGCTTCGTTAAACAGCGCGATGATCTCTGCGATAGGACGAAAACCATTCATGGCTTTGTAGAAGGTTAACGCATACACCAACTCCGGCTTGTGATTCGGATCTTTGTAGTTACGGTTTGGCGCATCTAGGGCAATACCCAAGGCGTTTTCTCTCTCAAAGCCCTGTTGTGCTTTCTCTTTGCTCGGGTGGACCTGTATCGACAACGGCGTTTCTGCCGCCAGTACCTTAAACAGATAGGGCAACTCACCAAAACGAGCAGCCGTGTAATCTCCAAACATACCTTTGCTGTCTTTCGCGATCACCTCTGACAGCAACTCTCCCGTGGCGGCAATTTTAGAACAGCCATTTGGGTGCGCACCCATCCAAATTTCCGCTTGCGGCTCATCGTTAGGGTTCTGAATACCAAATAACTTGGAGATGGCATGTTTACTTCCCCAAGCGTAGTTTTGAATGACGTTTTCTAGTTTAAAAATCGACATGATGCTTCTCACAACAGCTTAACAAGAGCCTGCGAGAACGCAGGCTCATTGGGTTCACGACGGAGTTAAAATTTCACTTGGAACGATTTGGCTTGGCAGGCTTGAAGCGTTGCGAATGATTGCATTTCGACTTCGCTCTCTTTCACTTGCTCATCCAAGCCTGTTTCACGCCATGAACGGACTGGACGCGTGAATGACACGCAGTCTTCTATCTCACCGCTCTCTGCTGGGTTATAGACACGCAGAATTAAGGCATCCTCGTCTTCCGCTTTTTTCAACACACCGAGCACCGCACCTTGTTGAGACTTGCTCAGTAGTGAGTAAGTTAACGGCTTGTCTTGCTCACCCACATTCAACTTCATTGCGTTGTAAGGAATCTTGTTGTAGCACTCAATCGGTGTGACGTTATCGCGTGCATGCGCCATGATGTTGGCGTCAATGTGATTGCCCGCAAATCCATACAGCGCGAAATGGCACTCCAACGGTCCACGGGTTTGAGAGTCTGGCGTAGGAATTTTAATGCCTGATGGACGACCAGGACGCAGCAACAGTTCTTCTTTACCCAATACACCCACACCACGAAGCAAGGTGAGCGCGAAAGTGTCACGCTGATCGTCACCTTGGCTTGCGATCACTTCAAACTCGCGCAAACCGTTAGTCATGATAGCCATACCGCCCGCCTGATTTTCCACGGCAGCGAAATTCATCAATTGATAGACAGGAACAGGCGCTTCCTTCCAACCTTCTTGCTCCCACACCGCCATCGCTGGGTCATTCGTTGGACGAGTAATCAAACCAAACTGGTTGTCGGCCACAACGTGCTCTGAAACAAATGGCGTTGGAATCAACACGCGAACTCGATGGTCGTCTGCTTGATTGTCCACCAGCATGCGCACATCAATACGGCGAGAGCCCTGCGCAAGCACCACTTGGCACTGGACATGCACATAGCCATTTTGACCGCTACGAGCCTCTCGTTCTGTCAAATCTGCGGGTACCGCCATGCGAGTTTCGATGGTTGCAACGGACTGGAATCCTTCATGTTTTACCGACGTGTTGGCATCAAACTCATCAGAATAGAGTAACCACTCTTTGCGCGACGGCGAATAATCGTATTCATCACCATCGTCCGAACCATCTTCAATGCGCAGCACTTGATCAAACGTCATGTGCGTTTCTTTATCAAAAATAGTCAGTGTTCCGTTGGCGTTGACTTGGATGCGGTAAAACTCGTTTTCCATCACCTGCGCCTGATCTGGGGTATCCACACCTTTTTGTGTGCCGGTTTGGTTGGCTTCAATATGCAATGTCGTGTAACCCATTGCAGGAACGGCGTGTTTGATTTGAATGTCATATTCGATGAACGGATCGTAGTTGCCGTAATGAACGATTTGACGGTCAATCTTGCCAGGGTCAATCACACGCTGATCTTGGATGTAGTACTCAACCGGTTTGCCTTGGTCATCAAACAAGTTAAACGTATCGGCACGAATCGTAATCGTGGTGTTGATCACTTCATCGCGCTCATAGGGCGACAAGTTGAATAGCGCAAGCTTGTCACACCCTTCGCGCTCAGGCATGTGATCAACGATTTTGCGCTTGTAGAAGTTGATGAGGTTCGACGCCATATCATCCGCGAGAATATAACGGTTGAGGATTTCCGCATGCACCTTGTCAGAACAACAGCAGCCGATCGAGTCGTGTGCATGGTTCTTCATGCTCTCTTTCCACATCTTTTCAATCAGACCGTGGTGATACTCAAAACCGAGTGTCCATGCGATAGAAGCTAAGGGCTCAAGAATGTTCACAATCTTGTTCTCAACCTGAGCGTGGATCAGTTTAATGTCCATACGCGTCGAAGAAATGGTGCGATGAACACGCATGTACTTTCCATCATTAAACTCGCCTTTGACGGTATCTAGGTTGTCGCGTTCCTCACGAATGCGGTCAAACACCTCCTCAAAGCGGCTCATCATAAATTCGCGCTCAGGGTAGATCTCACGCAGCTTGTCCATCACCTCAAAGATGTCTTTTTGGATCGGCATCTGGTCATGGCCATTGGGTAACAAAATATCTTTGGTAACTGATGGCTTTTCCAATACCGGGAAATATTTATCAAGACGCGCACGCAAACCTGCTTCATCTTGAGGTAAGTATTTACCAATCGCGTAACCTAATGGCAGCACTTGTGCCAGAACTTCAGAACCGTCGTTAGACTGCCATACAAACTCAGTCTTGTTGGTCCCATGGCGCTCAGAACAACCACGCCAGAACATGGCGGTGTCAATTCCGAAGCCGTTGTAAATCATAGGCAGTTGTGAGCTCATGGAGAATGAGTCGGGCAAGTAGCCAATCTTCATTGGCTCCCCTAACGCCAGACAATCACGCATGCCATACAGCATGTTACGAACGATCGATTCACCCGATACTTGCATCGTGTCGGTTTGCGAATACCAAGGACCAATAATCAGTTTGCCCGCTTCTACAAGAGATTGAACGCGCTGTTTGTTTTCCGGCTTGATCGCGAAGTAGTCTTCCAGTACGGCTGTCTGGCCATCCAGTACGTAATACTTGTACTCGGGATCGCTCTCCAGACGTTGCATGATTTCTTCCATATTGTTGATCAGAAGAATGCGTGACTCTTCGGTGGTGAAATACCACTCGCGATCCCAGTGCATGTGAGGAGTAATATGAACGCGTGATGTAGTCATTGTGTGTACCTTTCGAACTGCATTGCAGTGTTGAATTCGTTGTATACCAAGGGAATAGGTGTGCTAAATGAGGGCACAGTTATCCTGTGCCCTGAGTTATTATTTTTATTTAGAGAGAGTGCGGCTTACTGAGCGACCTGGGCTTCAAATTTGCCCTTTTTTACCGCATGTGCTCGCCACATAAGTAGAGTGATAGTCGAGATGGCTGTACCAATGAGCGCTGCGCCCAACCAGATAGCCGCGGCGGTAAAGCCACCTAATCCCGAATCATGAAGTAAGAAGAGAGAGAAGATACCCGCTCCTGGCGTGGAGAGGCCGATCCCCGCCGCACCAATCATCGCGCCTGTCACCACTGAACCCAGTAAGAAGGAGCCAATCACTCGGATAGGATCTTCGATCGCCATAGGAATGGCACCTTCCGTGATGCCAGCAAGGCCAAGCAGCCAAGTGGATTTGCCCGTTTCTATTTCAAAGTCCTTAAATAGACGAGGAGCAAGAAGCGTAGACGCTGTAACAGTGAACGCCGATACCATTTTGACCGAGCCAAAGATAGCGTATGGGCCATAAACACCATTTGCCATCGCGCCTAGACAGAATGCATAAGCGGCTTTGTTGACCGGCCCACCCAAGTCAAAGGAGACAAAGCAACCAATGACCGCGCCAAGCAGCAACGCATTAGTACCGGATAAACCGTTCAACCAATCTGTGAGCCCTTGGTTTAACCATGCGACTGGCTTACCAATCACAAACAACATCAAAGAACCCGCAACGAGCGTACCGATGACAGGGTAGAGATAAAAGGTCAAAAAGCCGTTAAATGAAGGGCTGAGACGAATGTTCTCTTTCACCCAGCGCATCACGTAACCTGCAATCAAACCGCCAACGACGCCGCCCAGAAAGCCGGAGCCAATCAAGTTCGCGGCAATACCCGCTGCAAAACCGGGACCGAGAGCGGGTTTATCCGCCAATGAGTAAGCCGTATACGCAGCTAACACAGGCACCATAAGTGTCCCTAGTAGGCCACCGCCCAACTTGCGATACATCCAAAGCCAAGAATCTTGGGTGGCGTATAAGTCTTGCAAGTCAAAAATTTGCGCGATAAGAACAGCGACAGCAAGGACCGTACCGCCAGCCACAATCAAAGGTACCGCGTAAGAGATACCAGAGAGCAGCGCTTGTTTGAGCTCGGTTTTCAGTGGTAGTTTTTTTGGTTTATCGTCGGTCGCGATAGTGCGCTCAGCCCCGATACCTTTTTTACCTGCTTCGACAGCCTGTTGCAAAATACGCTCAGAATGCTTGATTGGCTCTGCCACGGGAACTTCAACACGCGGAATACCGTTGAAACGCTCGATTTCTTTAATGGCGACTTCAGCAGCAAACACGACAGCCGTGGCCTTGTTGAGTTGCTCTGCGGTAAGCCTATCTTCAATGCCATTTGCGCCTTGCTTCTCGACATGTACGTGATAGCCCAGCTTCATACCCGTTTTCTCAAGGTATTCTGCTGCCATGTACGTATGCGCGATGCCCGCAGGACAGGCAGTGACGCAGACAATTGTCGGCGCATTTGTATCTAAGTTGTCTTGTTTTTTAGATGTCTCTTGCTCGTTACTGAGTAGCGTGAGAATTTGTTCTACTGTTGTCGCATTAAGGACCGCTTCACGTGTGTCATCATCGACCAATGTGGTCGTCAGCTCAGTGAGCAAATGCATGTGCGTCGACCCAGCTTCTGCATTAGGAATCGCGATAAGGAAGATCAGATTCACCTCTTCTTCTTCATCTAATCCTTGCCACTTGAGATCCTGTTTTAAGGTCGCGACGGCAAACGCCGCCTCTTTGACCGCATCCGTCTTGCCATGAGGTACAGCTAAGCCTTCGCCAAGCGCCGTTGGGCCTTGTTCCTCGCGTACAAACACCGCTTTGAGAAACTCGTCTTTATCATGCAGCTTGCCTTGTTGGTTTAGTTGTTCAGCAAGCGCTTTTATCGCTTCATCACGACTGTTAAACGTCGTTTGTAGGTTGATCAGCGATGGGTTGGTAAGAGATGTCAAATTCATAACTTTTGTCCCATTGTCTCATTCGTGTATTGTTGTCTGTTCAACAATGAGCCCAATAATACATCTTAAATACAAATGATCCATGATCGAGATCTCATTTGCGTCAATATATGTATTAATGTTGTATTATCAGCAAAGGAATAACTTACAAACAACCACTTGTCATATTGCACTAAATTCGTATGATACCTCTAAAATATAGCGTATTTGGGACTCAGTACAGCAGGTGTTGTCTCAAAGGGTGAGTAGCAAACGAGGTCCACATGGCAAGACTGCCAATGTATCGACAAATCGCAGATGCGATACGAGAAAAGATCCGCTCGGGAGAGTACAAAGTCGGTCAAGCTCTTCCAACTGAAGCACAGCTGAGAGAAGCCTTTTCCGTCAGCCGCGTGACGGTTCGACAAGCGTTAAAACTGCTGGTCGAAAATGAAGAGCTGGAGAGCATTCAAGGCAGTGGCACCTACGTCAAAGAGAACAAAGTTAACTACGACATCTACCAACAGAGTAGCTTTGCAGAGAAGTGGGCGCATTTAGATGGGGTCACTCACAGTGATGTGTTGTCTTTTGAAATTCAAGCCGCATCGCTGACGATGGCTGAACACCTCGACATCAAAGAAGGAGAGCGTATTTTTTATATCAAGCGCGTTCGCTTTCTTGACAACAACCCCATTACCGTCGAAGAGACCTGGATGCCTACCGCCATGTTCCCTGATCTGACCTACCAAGTGATGCAAGGGTCAAAATACGACTATATTGAAAAGCAGAAAGGATTGGTCATTGATCGCAGCGAACAAGAGATCATTCCCGTTTTACCTCCGCAAGATATTGCCGAACTACTGGGCATAAACCCAGCCGACCCCATCATAGAAAAGCGCACACGAGGCTACCTGCTTGGTGATGTCGTGTTTGAGTACAGCCGAAACTACTTTAAGTCGAGTGACTACAAATTTACCTTAGTCGCCAAACGCCATAAAGGTTAAAGCGTTTCACTCGCCAGACTTGAACCAAGGTCCATCTCAACGCGTAAAAGGTCAAAAAACCTCTGCGAGTGATTAATGAATCTATCTCAAGAAATGCAATCCCGAGTCATCGAAATGGCTTGGGAAGACCGAACCCCGTTTGAGGCCATTGAGTGGCAATTTGGTCTCAATGAATCCGCTGTTATTCAGTTGATGCGTCTCCACCTCAAACCACGCAGTTTTAAGCTTTGGAGAGCAAGAGTCAGCGGACGGGCAACCAAACACCTCCAACGCCGAGATCCACGCGTTTTACGGGCCTATTGTCCCACGCAATACAAGCTGCGGTAGCCCTAGCGATACAGACAGCACCAAACTCGTATAGATAAAAAAATACCCACTAGAGCAAATCTCTAGTGGGTACGAACATCATCGCTTTAGCAAGTCAACGCATTACTCGTAATCAGACGCGTAAGTGTCTTCATAAGAGTGCGAGTAGAACTCAAATAAGTTACCAAACGGGTCTTCTAGGTACACCATTTGCGCTTGCTTAGAATCATCTTCAGGATGGTAACGGTGAATATCCATGCGCACTTTACCGCCAAACTCTTCTACGCGCTTGATCGCTGGTTCAAATTGCTCTTTAGGGAGTTGAAGACAGAAGTGGAAGATACCTAGGCGAGAGAAATCAACCTTGTGGCGCTCTTCACGGTCAACCATTTCAAACAGCTCAACACCGATCCCATCGGTTGTCACTAAGTGAGCAATGTTAAACCCTTTAAAGCCTTCACCAAAGACAGCAATACACATACGACCGATCGCAGATTCGCGCTCTTCGATCACTTTGGTGTTGTTCATCACAATGCGAAGACCGAGTGCTTTCGTGTAGAACTCGACCGCTTTGTCCATATCACCCACCATGATACCAACGTGGTTCATTTTCATAACTTTCTCCAAAAACTGATTTATTTGTTGCGTGTTTTGTTTCGATAGAGAGAAGTATAAGGACGACCAAACAAAATGAAAAATTATCGATAGTTATAAAAATAATAACGAAAATTTATTATTTGTAGCCAGCAACCTAAAAAAGTAACCCGATGAGTGAGAGATGCTACGTGTATGAGCAAGTCGCATCATAATTTAGAGACCGTTCTATCGAGCCCTGACTAGTTCATCTTAATATGCCCAGCCGCTTTGATTTTTACGTGAACCATATTGCCCTGCAGATAACTCAGTGGAATTTCACTGCGCTCGATAATGGAGACATTCTCCCCACATGCACCCGCTTCAATCGCTAACTGCTTTGCCTGCTCTTCTAGTGTTAGCAACACTTCTTCACGCAAAGTGGGTTCAATCGGTACTATTTTATCGAATTGCCCGGAAATCTCCCCAAGAGCAACCCCAATCGCATTAGCAACTTCAAAATGTTCTGGACGAACCACTTGGCTTACCCCTTCGAGATGGTCTGGGAAAAGCGCACTGCCCCCCCCGACCATAATCACAGGCACACTGGCAGCAGAGGTTTTCATCTTGTCGATACCCTCTTCCACATCAAGCACCATTTGTTGGTAAACCGCCTTTGCTTGCTGCTGAGTAATGCCGATGTTATCTGTCAAAGGATGAGCAGCTTGCCACTGCATGTTGCCTGTCTTTAGCGCGACATCCGTTAACGTCAGCTCATCACCGCCAAAGCTGCGCGCCGCGGAAGTCAAGGTGTGGCCAACACTTTCAGGTCCCAGAACGATATGTTCTTGATCAATGGCGACCTTGGTTCCGCCACCAATCGCTAATGCCAGAATATCGGGCATTCGGAAGTTGGTACGCACTTCTCCGATTTCGACGGCTAGACTAGACTCACGAGGGTATCCGTGGGTAAGCACGCCAATATCGGATGTTGTACCACCCACATCAACCACAATGGCATCTTTGAGTTTAGTAAGATGACTCGCGCCACGAATAGAGTTGGTTGGGCCACAAGCGACGGTTAAGATTGGGTACAACAATGCGAACTGCTGTGACATCAGTGTGCCATCGTTCTGACCAAAGTAAGGCGTTGTTTGAATACCGTGATTGACTAGAGCACTGCAAAATCCGTCAACAAAGCGCTTGGCTGTGCCTTGAAGCGCTGCATTCAAGATTGTTGCATTCTCACGCTCGAGTAAGCCTAAGCTTCCAACCTTGTGAGACAGTGAGATATTCACACCCGGAAGCTCTTCAGCCACCCACACAGCAGCTCTCAACTCTTGATCACCATTCACCGGAGAGAACACACCACAGATGGCAATCGAGTCAACCTGATCTTTCATCTTTCGGCAGACATCGCGGATCTGCTGCTCTTGTATCTCAGCGATGAGTTGACCATCGTATTCATATCCACCGTGCGTTTGATAGAAGTGTTCACCAAGTAATCTCTGCCATGATTGGCTCCAACCACACAATGGCGGAACGCTATCACCACTAGGTAAAGAGAGGCGGATCATACCCACTCGGTCGAGTCCTTTTTTCTCAACAATCGCATTGGTGCATTGCGTTGTGCCAAGCATCGCATGCTTGACATGCGAGCCATCAATGTTCACCTGCTCCAATAGCTTTGATATTGCATTATCAATCCCGGTTGAAATATCATGAGTGGTGGCGGTTTTGATCTTGGCAATCACGTTGAGATCGGCATCGAGCAGCACACCATCGGTGTTCGTGCCGCCAACATCAATACCCAAACGGCAGTAATCTAATCTATTGTTTATCATCCCATTACTCCCCTCTAAGCGCCGATTTCAATTGTTCGATAGGCTGATAATCCACGGTATAACCAAAGTAGTTTGGTCCTGCTACTTCAATCCCTTTCGCTGTGCGCCACTTCGGATCGCAAGGGTAAGCGATTAAGTCGATGCGCTGACCATATCGCAGTTGTTCCGTAGTGATGGGCTTGCCTGTTTCATGGTCAAGGATCGAGATAAGGTCAGGAGTTGATGCCAACAAGTTCTCTTGTGACATATCCGCCCTACTGCGTCCTTTATGGGCGAGTAGAAGCTCATTCTGGAACTGGACAAAGACTAAATCCACCCCCGAGTCTTCAAACTGAGCAAGTTTCTCGATCACCACCCCACCCGTGGCAAAGCCACCATCGGTTTGGCGCTGAATATCAACGATCTTGCCGCTAATCAGGATATGACCACCGACAATATCCAACACCGCTTGAGTGCCGCTTTGGTTGCGCTCATTGGCTTGGCGTATTGATTCACCAATTTTCATCGCTTTGCTCAGCGTCGCTGGCAAAGCACTGCGCTTGAGGGTTTTCCCCTCCATTGGGTAATCACACATGGCTGCAGAGCCGCCCATTTGCTCGGTAATTGGGCGAGCAAACTTTTCAGACCAAATTCCATCAACCGGATAGAGCGCGACCACGTTGCCTCGCTCGTCAGCTAAGGTATTGGGTGCCGATGGCAAGCCATCAAGAAAGAACGTGACCATTTGTGCTTCAGGGAAAGCGCGTCCCATCGCATCACAATCAATGACAGGGATGTTCTTTTGTGCTGCCACCAAGATAGGAATGAGTGAGTTGAAGCCGCCCACTTCAATCGGGAATGTCGCTGCTATTTCGGTTTCAAGCGCCTTCTCCATCGCCTCATACGCCATAAGCATTTGATCTTTAGAGTTCAGCTTTTCAACTGCCACCGTCGGTGCTCCAATCATGGACGAAGGAACGGTCATCCAATCGTCCTGCACGTCATCCAAAGCGATTAATTGCACAGGTTGCTTTGCATTCGCAATCGCCACCTTGGCCATCAACGCGCCGCTGTATGGGTCACCACCACCTCCGGTGCCAAGTACGGTGGCACCCAGAGCGATATCGTCAATCATCTGTTCAGTAATAATCACTACAACTTTCCTTATTACTTAATATCCATTCACTTAGGAAGATTTTGCTGCTTGAATAACTTCATCAGAGCAAGATAGAACACGCCTGAAGCAACAATGCCATCCAGTGCTGAAATGCTGGTCAACGAGAATAGGTCAAAGAACTCTGGGGCCGTACAAGCACTAAATACAGTACCAAACACCCAAGATGCCAAACCTTTAAGCATCCAGTCCGGCACTTGTTGAATGTTCTCAAAGCTCATTTTGTTCGAATCAAGCACATAGTACTGTGCGATATAAACGCCCGCTGCGGGTGCGATAGTGACACTCAATAGCATCAAGAACTCAGTGAACTTGTCCACCATGCCTAATTGGGCAATAGCGATACCCGCGACCGTCATCAAAATCACTAGTATGGGACGTGGCACATTTGGCAATACCATCGACATACATAGGCCGCCAGACGTGAGGTTGCTACTGTTGGTCGTCCATTGAGCGAATACCAACACGATGATGGCAGCCATTCCCAAGCCTAGGCTAAAGAAGACTTCAACTAGGTCATCAGTACCGGTCATTTTAGTCAAAATAAGAGCGATAAGGATGATGGCACTGTTGCCAACGAGAAAACCAATACCTGCACCTAAGATCGCATCTTTACGGGTCTTCGCGTAACGAGCAATATCTGGCGCGGCGACGGCAGCTAGGATCCAGATGGACATCACAAACGAGATTGCTTGCCCCATCGTTAGGGGATCGGTGATTGAAGGGGCGCTACCACCTTTGTAATCCGCCGCCATGAACAAGCCAAGAGTAATGAGGGTGACCATGAGAGGCACAGAGTAAGTACTGAGCTTACCCAGAGCACGGACACCATAGATTGCCGTCGCCATCATCAGAATACTGCCACCAATCAGCGCAGATAGATGAGACACCACAATCTCATAGTTTGCCAGAGCATCAACGAGGATGAATGCAAAGAAGTCTGCTTGGAACGCAAACCAACCGACCAGCGAGATACCGTTGATAAACCCAAGAATCTTACCACCATTACGACCAAAAACGGCGCTACTCACTAAAGGCGTAGACACACCAGATTGAAAGCCGATATTAGCGCACAGCATCGCAATCACCGCGAGCAGGCCAGAGCCGACAAAGGTTGCAATAAGGGCATCTTCAAAACCAATACCACTACTGAGGATAGAGCCCAAGAAAAGCCCAGAAATATCGATACCAATCGCTAACCAAATGAGGCTTATCACCCACCAAGACCGCTTGGCTTTTTCTGGCACTGGCTCTAACTCGAAGTCATCGATTGCCTTGTGAGTCTGAGTTTTTTGGCCTGGCTCTGTCGTCTCTTCTTCTATGTATGTTTCTTTACTCATGCTGCATCCTTGCATTGTTATTCCATAAGCCTGAATAAATCATACTGGTGTATTTTTTATTATTAAATGAATATAATAAAGTTTAAACATAACAAAAAACAAATGTATTAATTAAAATGAGTTCAAACAATAAGTTAGATAAGCGTGACCTACGAAGATTAGAGCTTTTTTGTGAAATTGTTGAGCAAGGAGGCATCAACCAAGCGGTTGCAAGTACAGGACTTAGTCAACCCGTACTAAGCAATCAGCTTATTGCATTAGAAAAGAGTCTAGATTTAACACTATGCCAACGTGGAAGAAAGGGGTTCGAACTGACTCACGAGGGCGAGAAAGTCTATAAATATGCAAATCAGATAAAATCTACCCTTATTGACTTTGCTTATAAATTACGAGGTGTGAAAACTGAACTCTCGGGGCACGTCCGTATTGGCTGCTTAGACAACACTGTTACACTCCCCAATAACCCACTACCTAAAGCAGTTGAGTCATTTTATCAGCGCAGCGATAGCGTCGAAGTGAGCATTGAAGTCGGTGATTTCACTCAACTCAACGAAAAACTCGGCAAAAACCAAATTGATATCATGGTCGTGGTACTGGGGACACATCAAAAGCCTGCCTTCAAGCATAGTTACCCATTGTTTGATGAACGAAGCTACCTCTACGCACGCCGCGATCTAGCCGATAAAATCATGGACCGAGATTTTTCCCTTGATGGCTGTCGTATCAATATGGGCGGCTACGCCAAGGACGAAATGTTAGAACTCCTCAACGTCGAGCAATATGCCTCAGTTAAGCCCTACGATGGTTGGCATGTAGAGTCTAGCGTGCTTCTCACCCTGGCTGGCACCCATTTGAGCTTTCTGCCTTCTCACTTGATTGATCGTGGCCATTACGACCAATCTTTAGTTCCATTGCAACCAGAAAAATGGTTTCTAACTAGCCAGTTCTATGCCGTGATGAAGCAGCCACTTGATTCACTTTCTCCCGTGGCGCAAGCTTTCTTTGAGGAACTGTACAAGTTTACCGATGATCTCTCGGGTTGATTTCATTCATACCAATAACTTTCATGTCAGTGGTTACCGCTCGTCATGCACCAGGTTACTAAAAGTATACTGATTGCATTCAATCTCTAGGTAACTAATATATACCGGAATAGACTTGCAATTAGGTGCCCACTCGTTCACCTATTCGATGTGGGTCTTCAATCACTATGAGTGACGTTTTTATTATCAATGCTGATAAATGACGTTATGTCGCTTCTTAAAATGACGCGGTGCTATATGAAAGCAAAAGTTGAAGTTGACCCAAAAGGGCGTAAGAGCGTTGTTGATGCCTGCTCCGAACCTTGTGCGATCGAAAAAGGTATGAGGATTTTGGGCTCCAAATGGAAAGGCTCCATCATCTACCATCTCAAAGATGGCCCAGTGAGGTTTAATGATCTGTCCAGAATGTTGGGCGGCGCTAGCAAGAAGATGGTCGATCAGCGTCTAAAAGAGCTAGAAAGTGAAAACATGGTAATACGTCGTGTGCTCAATGAAAAACCCCTGGCAGTCAGCTACGAACTTACTGAGTTTGGCCGCAGTGCGTTATCGATTCTTGATGAGTTGAGAAAATGGTCTGAAAGCAACAATGTGCAACTCAAATAATGAATGTTCCGCTGAAATAGCGTGCGTAACCTTCATCGCTTCCCTCTATAACGTAACAAGGCAACCAAAACTGTTGCCTTGTTGTATCTCGAACCTAGCGGCTCAGTAGTCTAGCGTGCCACGAATAGGGTAATGGTTGTCTGGATTGCGAATCCATGCCAAACCTCGAGTCAGTGCTCCAAGTTCTGGCCTGACAAACGGGTTATTGGATAGATCAACCACGTGTAGGTTGCCGTGTTCATTGACAACAAACAACGCCGGCTCTGCAAAGTTATGGTCGGTTTCAGCTTCGGAGCGTGGTAGCGATATGTAAAGCCCTAATGTCTTCATTTGTTGCTCAGTAAGACCGTAGGCGATTGGGAAACTGATATCGAGCTTGTCTAGGTGTTGCTCCAATTGTTGCTTCGAGTCAGCAGAGACAGCCAGAATATCAACGCCCGCCTCACTAAAGGCTTGTTTATAGGTATCAATTTCATTCAGATACTTAGTGCAAAGTGGGCAATGTTTACCACGATAGACAAACACCGCTTGCCATGTTGCATCACCTTGAGGCTGGCCTAGCTTGACTGTGGTTCCATCCAGCTTTGTTGCCTCTAATGTAGGAAAAGCGTCACCCGCTTTGAGTTTTTGTGAGTAAGTCATCTCGGCTCCTGGGATTGAAGTCATTACTAACTAGAAAAAACGATAAGATACTAATAGACCAGTTGCAACCAGTATACTTTTAGTAACCTAGCTTTGATTCGTCTGAGCCATTAACTCAGTTAAGATCTGTTTGTAACCTTCCACAGGATGCGCACCAGACACCGCATGTTCTCTGTTGAAAATCACCGTTGGCACACTCGATATGCCCAGTTCTTGCCATTGTTTCTCAGTACTGCGGATTGAGTTACGTCGCTGAACATCATCTAGCCAGCGCATCCCTTCTTCAGGATCTAGGCCTACAGTGATGAGCTCTTGCTTGAGAATCTCACGGTCAGAGACATCTTTCTGTTCACTGAAAAATGCGCTAAATAAACGTATTTTTAGCTCAGTCTGCTTGCCTAAGCTCTTGGCGTAATCGAGTAAAAGGTGTGCATCAAACGTATTTACCATCTTCATGTCATCAAAGTAGTTAAACTTGAAGCCATGTTCAGCGCCAATGCTGGCGATACGAAGGCGCGCGTTGTGACTTTCCTCTGCGGTACTGCCATATTTGCGAGCAACGTGCTCTCGAAGGTTTTCACCGTCAGCAGGCATATCCGGGTTCAACTCAAAAGGCTGCCACTCGATCTCGATGCGATCTTCAATGCCGAGTTGTTTGATCGCCGCTGTTAAATGGTTGTATCCGATGATGCACCACGGACAGACAACATCACTAACAATATCGAGCTTAATTGTATTATTCATATGGGTCCCTTACTTAAAGCACTGTGCTCAGAACAATCTTCTCAAAAGTGTGCGTCTAAGTGCGCTTCAAAGCGAGCAAAATCGTTCTCAATGTCGGCGTTTTTCATCACGTCGTAGCAAGCAAAGGTTGGCAGTGCAGACATACCAAAGAAGCGGAAGTTTGCGTGCATGTGGAACATCAAATCATCGACACTACGACCTTGGAATAGGTACTCAGTATCATCATTAAATGACTCTTCTGGTGCATTGAATGTGAAAGAGAGCATGTATTTTGTATTGGTACGAGTGCCGCCTGTTCCATAATTTTTCTTTGGCTCTTCCGGCGTTCTACCATCAAAAGCACACAGCGCACCGCCCATTCCCGCCGTGAAGACATCATCCATGTATTTTTTGAAAGACCACGGAATCGTCATCCAGTTGACAGGCGATTGGAGTATTACTCGGTCTGCCCACTCAAAGTTCGCCAGTTGTTCATCCACTACGATGTCATCTTGCATTGTGACAACGCGAACCTCATGACCCTTTGATTCTAACTGGGTGCGAGCTTTCTTTACTAAAGCCGCATTGAGTTTGCCTTCAGAAAATGGAGATGGCTCGTGTGCGTTAATGATTAGAACGTGACTCATGATATTAACCCTTCAATAATTGGCTGTATGACAAAGCGAGCAATAATCTCGCTGTGTTGCGGTTTATTATGGTTACCTACATTTCGAGTGCAATTAGTTAACTTTTAGTAACCACCCTGAAGGTTGATAAAAATTACATTAACTACATGTTTAATATGACTTTAATTTTTTGCATTGGAGCAGACATATGAGGGGAAAGGCGACTCTAGGTTACCAAAAGTAGACTAGTTGAATTCTTGGTCAGGTTGCCGCGGGTTTAGCGTCGGGAGATGCAAGCAGTGCTAAAACAGAGAATAGAAAGAAATGGGTAGTCTGTTATCTTGCGACTAGACATCTCCTGCTGAACATTATTCATGGGCTGTAACTGTGAAATTTTTCGTCGCTCATTGTTGCCTCGCTCCTTCTCAGGACCTGCGAACAGAATACCTGATCAGCACACCAATAGGCCAAGTCAATCTAATCCGTATTTTGATCTCTTATACTACGAAATTTTCCGTAGCTCGCCCCCAAAATTACACGTCGATTCACACAACAGGCTGATATTAGTTTAGTTTCATAACAAATGGCAGAAAAATATACGGAATTCAAAGGCTGAAAAAGTCCGCCTATAAAGCGTTAGCTGACACCTACATAATTGAGATAGGAGTATTATGAAAGAGGATTTGAGAATATATGCCAAAGGCTTGGCATTTACTGGAGGTAGTTTTAGCCTGCGCTCTCTCGATGTATTTATTTCAAATTATCGAAACATTCTATATCAACTCATAGCTGTTAGTTTAGGAAAGTCTAAAGCGGATAGACATATACGTGAACAAATTGACTATCAAGTAGAAATTAAAGAAGGTTCTATTGAGCTGTTGGTTGATTTCGTTATGAACAACAAGGCGCTTTTTGCGCCTCTTGCCGACGACGGTGGCTATCAACTATCCAATACAATTGTTTCATTGTACAAAGACGCTATTGCGTTAAGGGATGCTGTTGCAACCTGAATGATGGTTCGATCTTAATTGGTGACCCGAAGATTTTACTAGCTGCGCAAACGACCAAATCTGCCGTTGATAATGTCATAAAATCTATAGATGGCTCAAATGTAGAATATGTCGACTTTGGTTCGGGTGTAAATGATCTTCGATTACATGAAAAAATAAGAACTTACTAGGTCGTCGCAAAGAGGAAATACCCACGACACTCAATATTATCGGTCGATTGGATATGATTTCCGTCAGCAGTCACCGAGGTGCAATCGTATCGGATTGTCAGCGTTTTAATGTCACTTGGGATGAAGAGCTTAGGGACAAACTATTGAAGGTTGTTGATGTTGAGGCAACTCAGTTTAAAGCTAGACCCGTAATTGATCATGAATCATTAAGTGACAAAGAAATTGGTTTCCATATCGTCGACTGTTCGCAGTTGCAAATTGACTTAAACGTTTAAGTTAATCAGCTAACAAGTTACTCAAGTGGCCGTCATGGAGCTTGCTATACTCAAAGTGATAGAATAGTATCACTTTTGTATTCCTTTGGAGCAGCTCTCATGAAAGTAGAACTAGTTACATCACTCAAGCGTCAAGCAACTAAGATCCTCGCAGATCTCCACGACACAAAAGAACCAGTGTTAATTACTGAACATGGTAAGCCATCCGCGTATTTAGTTGATGTTGATGATTACGAGTTTATGCAAAATCGTTTGGCTATTCTGGAGGGTATTGCGCGAGGTGAGCGCGCACTAGCTGACGGCAAAGTGGTGAGTCATGATGAAGCCAAGGACAAAATGTCAAAATGGCTGAAATAATCTGGACTGAGCCAGCGTTATCTGACCTCAATGATATCGCTGAATACATAGCACTTGAAAATGTCGTAGCGGCAAAGCAGTTAGTACAAACGATTTTCTCTAAAGTCGAACGCCTAGAAACTTTCCCTGAATCAGGTCGTATTCCGCCAGAATTAGAACATTTAAGTTATCGTGAAGTTGTCGTTAATCCATGTCGTGTTTTCTATAAACAGGACAGTGACAAAGTCTATATTCTGTTTGTTATGCGTGCTGAGCGAGATTTGCGTAAGTTCCTGTTGAGTAAGCAATAACCTTTGGGGATGAGCGCCATACAAGTGTTTAAGGCTACAAGATACTTTTCCTCATCTGACCTGATAGCTTTAGGCAGATGAGCTAAGAAGGTGTTGTCCAAATACGCGTTAGCCCAATACAACCCGGCATTGAGATAACCGCAGTGATGGAAAGTCAGTGATTTCAGTGCCCTGATCAAGGCTCAATCTATCCGAGTAATAAACGTCTGCTCGTCATCCACAAACGCGACAAAGCCGCCGTGATAGATAAACACTCGGCCACGTCCCTCTACTAAACAAGCAAGCTGTGGGTTCAGATCTTCTTGGTTATCTTGGCTTTGAAAAGTCCCGGTGTCGGTGATAACGCCGCTGAGCCTAGGCAAACAACCGTACGTGCGCTTAGCTTGATCAATCAAACTCAATTCGCTGGCGGTAGAAAAGCAACGGGGTATCTCACCTGCGTCTTCAATGAATAACGTTTTAAATTCTTCAAAAGCGGTAATCACCAGCCAGTCGATACCGTTTACATGATGGATGAACATAGTGTTTCTCGTTGATTTTGACGCGGAGATCTTATCACTATCAGGGGCAGCACCTCTATACATAGGTGTTCTTGTTTCAGGTGGAGAGTACGCTTGACTGGGATGACATGGTTTTCGAACCAATAAGAGTCGAACATCAACATCTGCACATACTCGTCACCGCTTTCACTCCGCCTTCGCCACAAAAATCACCGCAATCCCGCCAAGCACCAAAGCCGAAGCCAATACAGCGCTATAGGTGATGGACTCACCAAGCCCAATAGAACCGGCAAGAAAGGCGATCACCGGAACGGCGAGTTGTGCGATGGAGGCCTTGAGCACGGTGATCTGCTTGAGCACTTGATACCAAAGGATATAACCCAATCCTGAGGCGGCGATACCCGAGGCAAGCGCCCACATCACACCCGAAGAGGTTAGGGTGACATCCATAAGCAGCGCGGGGCTGGCGAGCAGTGCGAGGAGGCTGGCGAGAATAAATCCGTGGGTAATCGCAACGGATGCGACACCGCTTTTTTTGCCAAGCACGGTAAACATCGCCCATGCAACGCCAGAGGCCAACATCAAACTCGCTGCGCCAAGGCTCGGTGATTGCGCGGATGGCAGCATCAGAACCACAAAACCTGTCACCGAGGCCAAAATACCGACTTTCTCCAGCTTAGTCAGCGCATTGCCTGAGACTACGTGATAGGCAATTAACGTCATTTGCACCATACCAAACAGCAGTAGCGCGCCCGTCCCTGTGCTGAGTTCGGTATAGGCGTACGAGAAACACACCGCATACACAAACAGAGCGATAGCAGACCACCAACTGAGCGGCGAACGGAGAAAACCGAGCGACGCCTTACCGTGAAAGTGACCGCGCATAAACAGTAAAAGGGCTAAAGTGACCGCACCGGAGAAGAGACGCAGCAAGGTGAAGCTGCCTGGGTCAATCGCGCCGCTTGCCAATGCAAGACGACAAAAGAAGGAGTTGGCGGCAAAGGCGGTAAGCGCCAAGCACAAGGTCATCATGTGGGGCATAATGCGAGAAAATCCAATCTAAGAGGGTATGAGCGTCCGTTACGTGAAGCGCCAGTATACCCCAGCACTTAGCGTGCGCGAGCTAATAAGCCCGCGCGGTTTAGTCGAATCACTTATGACTCATGCCTTTCGGTTATGGTGGCTTAAATACGCCTGCGCGCACTCTCTGCCCATGTACTTGCCCAAAGTTCTTGCGGGTAATGACGTCAGTTCAACCACAATCAAACCATCTAAAGCAAAATGAAAAGCAGGGTCAACATTGAAGCACACCAGTTTGCCATTTAGCCCCAGATATTGCCGCAACAGGACCGGCACCCCTACCCCACGCTCTAAGCGCTGCAACACTTTCGACAATAACGGCAGTTCGGCCAATGAACTGAGCATGTCGGGTCGCCAGAAGGTGTTGCCGCTCTCTTTCAGTGGCGTGGTGGGTCGAACCAGTTTCGCCTTGTCTTGATCGTAATGATGCACCGTCATCACCGATGCGATGAGCTGTCGCGCCACTGGGCTGTAATCATTGCTAATGCTGACAGGCCCAAACAAATGGGTATAGCGGGGGTGGCGCGCCACAAACGCCGCAATCCCTTTCCAAAGAAGCAGCAAGGAGTGCAGATTTTTTTGGTATTGCTCGGCGACCACTGAGCGGCCAAGTTCGATGGATTGCCCCAACTGGCTAACAAACGCGTGATCGTACTCGAACAGGCTGCGAGAATAGAGCGCCTCAATGCCGCCTTGCGCGGTGAGCTCATCCACCAAACCGAGTCGATAAGCGCCCACCAACGCGCGATCGCCGCGATGCCACACAAAGAGTTGATGGTATTTGGGGTCGAAATCATCGACATCACAGCCGCGTCCTGAGCCTTCACCGACGGCGCGAAAACTCTCCTCTCGTACTCGCCCGATCTCTTGCATCATGCGCGGCATCCTCGCGGTGGGCACGCAGTAGACCACAAACTCGCCCTGTTCGAGCAGTTGAAAGTCGCTGAGCGTCGCCATCTCTTGCTCGAGTTCTGCTACTGCAATGGGGGCGATGATCGGCTGCTGGGCACTTTCAGGAGATCGCCGAGTTGCTGTATTCTCCTCTCGACTGCCCATCAAATAGGTGTTCAGCCGCAGATAGTGGGTCAGTTGCTGATCATCATCGAAATGTTGCAGTTCAGAAAACGGGATCGGCGCTCCGACTGAAACAGAAATCGTCTGCCCGGATTTATTGAGCAGCTCACGCCCAAGCATGGCCGTTCTCAATAGCGGATGCACACGACCGGCTTGATAGAACCATTTGCTGTTCATGCCTTGAATAAAAATAGGTACGGTTGTCGCCTCGGCATGGCGGACAAACTTCGCCACCGACTGGCTCCACGCTTTATCGGTGATTTGCTTCGCATCGGCTTGCCATGCCGACACTTCTCCCGCAGGAAAGAGAATCAGCACTCCGCCCTCTTTTAAGTGCTGATTGGCCTCAGCAATCGCGCGCCGATTGGTGGTTCTTGCCCGCTCACCGCCGAACACATCCACGCCGATGAACAGTGAATCGAGCTCTGGTATCCGCTTAAGCAACTCATTGGCCAGCACTTTGACATCTTTGCGTACTTGCGCCACCAGCGAGGCTAAAATAATGCCCTCAATACCGCCAAATGGATGATTCGCGACAATCACCACAGGGCCTTCCTGTGGAATGGACGACACACTGCCGTGATCAACTGAATACTGAGTGCCGATTCTCGCCAGCGATTCATGCATAAACTCAAAACTGTCTTGTGGCAGCGCCGCTTGTTGATACAAGGCATCCAACTGCGACAAACCGGTCGCCCATTCAAGCGCTCTTTCGCCAACACCGAACGGGGTTTTACGTGGTAAACGAAATGGACTGGCGTACATAATCACATCCTCTTGATTAACAAACGTGGCGCGTCAACTCGCCGCTGGTCTATTGAGCAATCAAACCTGGCCAGTTTTGGTCGGCTTGTTGAATGTGCAGAGTGCGCGCGCTGTCCCATCGCCCTTTAATGTCCGCGTTGTAATTGAGGTACAACTTGCCGTCGACAATCGCCCATTGCTCAGGATCGGAAGGGGCAAAGTCGCTCTTCTCAGACACAGCCCAAGCACAGTAGCCACCATACTGCGGAGCGTACTTTTCCGGCTCTGCTTCAAACATCGCTAAGTGCTGAGCGGATGAGAACAGCCACTGCGCGCCTTGGTATTCGGTTGTCCATTGGCTGTCACCTTTGACCGCTTGGCCTTGAGTGAAATACGCCACGGTATCGTAACCGCTGACCGCCTTATTACTAAAAAACGAGGTGGAGATAAGATCCGCCGCGTTGGCGGAGACGCTGACCAAAAGCAGCGCAAATAGACGTAGTAGTCTCATGTCATGACTCCTTGATACTGGTGGGTAGGTCAATATTGGTTGGCACGCGGTAGTGGCGTGCATTTAGGGATAAATCGGCCAAAGGGCCTGCGTCGAGCGCTTGATAGCCCATGATTTTGTCGGTAGGACTGACATGGACGGTCGTAATACTGACGGTGCGCGCGTCCTCTCTGGCCATCAATGGCGAGAGATGAGGCCGCTGCGTATCGTGTCGGGTATGAAAACGCTCACCGAGCGTGTCATCATTCGACTGAGAGGCCAAGTCAGCAAACAGGCTAGTGCGATAGTCGAGCGCGTCATAAAAGAACCGACCGGACGAGACAATCGGCGCCACCGCACGATGATGGCTGAGCGCTTGGCCATCCCATGTCCACATCACGGTTTCATTCGCGTTGCGACGAGTATCGAACGAGACCACAGTAAACGGGGCATAGTGACTCAAGTTCAGTGCCAGCATTCTTCTGTCCACTTCTTGACTCGATACACTGCTGGCAAGCTGCTTAACGATTTGCCCGCGACTTGTCAGTGGTCCTTGGGGTATCTGCCCTTGGTAGAAGTTGAGCAGACACACAGTCACGCCATACTCATTGGTCGCGATCCAACTGCCACCGCCTTCTGGATCAAGTGGCATCAGACAGTTAACCTGCTCCAACTGCATGGCTTGGGGCTCAGTGGCGGGCTGCCGAGTTCGCTGCTCATCACGGTTAAAGTAGACGCGGTAATGACTCACGCCGTGATAGGTCCAAGATAAGGTGCACATGTTATTGAGCCCTCTGATAAGTCGCGGTCGCCGGAGCCACGCCAAAACCCGATTCCACTTCGATGCCGCGCAGAGACGCCACCACTTTCGCCATCGCAAAGTGATGAGTGGCGTGCAACGCGGCAAAGGTAATCTCGCGTGCCAAGGTGGATTCCACCTCTTCGACTTGACGCTGAGACATCATCACTTCCGATTCCACACTCACTCGCGCTTCGAGTGCATCTGGCGGCAGTTGGCATAGCCAATCCACCAGCTGCGCTATCTCTCGCTCGGCCACGCGGCAATCTCGCTCGACGGGATGGCCGCGCCGACGCACGTTGTAATCAATTTTGTTCATGTCGCTGTTTGGTGTTGCTTGGTCTTGCCCCTGTGCATGGCGAATGGCATGAAACAGATCCAACCAATGGCGAAAATGCTCACCAATCGAGCTCGATACATGGGGCGCGGCTAATGCAACGTAGTCGTCATTGCCAAGCACACTGAGAAACCGTTGACCTTGGTGCAAGGTTTCAATGCCGCCTAGCACCGCGCCAGAGAGGCTCGCCCTATGTTTATCGCTGAGCGTCGCTCTCGCGGTGAGAGTGGCGGGAGAAGTCATCGCTTTTTTCATCATCATTCCTTTGATCAATCCGTCATGGGGTAGCGCTGCGTTAACGCTTTCTCCTCTCGCCAAGCGTTGAATAACGCCGCCAGAGAAGGTGTGTTCACCCCGCGTTGCTTATGCTGAGAGCCAATTCGGTACAACAAGCGGTACTGTGTCAGTAAGGTGCTAAAGATGTGCAGCAATGGGGTATCGCTATCCCAGATGTGCGCGGCTTCACTGCTCGCACCATTGATTTCCAAAATATCAAAGCGCTTGCCCTGCATCAGCGCGGTGATGGTGTCGAACTTGACGTCAAGACGGCCGTAGTGAAACCCTTCAAACTCACCCAACACGTCATCGAGCGTCGCTTCCAACTCCGGTGTGATAAAGGCGTTGCCGTTGCGAAAAATCGCGCCTCGAGAATGACTGCCCGCAAACGCCAGCGGATACTCTTCGCCCTTTTTCACCACGCTCTCTAACTTGGCCTCATGACGCGGCAAATAGAGATGTTGCAGTCGCCCAGCGCGTGGGCAGCGGGCGATCAATTCTCTAAGCGTCGAAACACCATCGCCTTCCACAAAGGGGGAGTATTTGAGTGTCATGGAGATGACTCTGCCGCGCTTCTCCCCTGGCTGACGCACGTAAAACAGCCCGGCTTCTGCGCGGTAACGGGATTTTTGTTGCAAAAGAAAACGGCCACCGGCAGGAAAATGCGCTAAGTAACGTGCCAAATCGTCCGAGTCATTGATGAGCTTGACCCCAGCGCCGCGACACCCCAAATCAGGCTTGGCCACCAGCGGAAAATCGAGCCCGGCATCATGCAGCGCCATCATCGCGTTATTGAGATCTTCGGAGTTTGACGAGTCACCCACTTCGACAGTGATGTAGGGCAAAATCCACTGGCGAGTTTTCCCTCCGGCACTGGCGAAAATGTCGCTTTTTGACTCGCCCACCATGCCGCTTAACTTGATGGCAGGGTTAGCGATAAGTGGCAGTGCCCAATCTAGGTGCCTTGCGCTGAGGAGCGCGCTTTGCACCACAACCGGCGTATAAAAAAGCCACGCTGGCAGAAACTCAAACGGCGAAATCACTCTTTTTGGCTTGCTCAGTACGGGCATCCCTGCGTTGACCTTCCCTTGCGGGATCACTTCCACATCATGATTGTGCATTCTGTTCACTTCTCCAAAACTGTTGCGCTGCGCGGTTTAATGCCCAAAGCGCGAGCAATCCCACAGGTATCATCAACCAGCGAGTCCATGCATCCTCACTGCCTATCCAACCGCCCACTTGATAGAAAGAGGTAAAGATCACTGCCGTCCACATGGCTGTGGCGATAAAAACGGCCAAAAGAAACACCGGCAACGCTACGCCTAAAAAACCACTGACGGTGTAACTCACGCTGCGCATTCCCGGTACAAAGCGGACGATAAACAAGGTCACAAAAGCGTTGGCATTGAGCTTTTTACACATCCGACGGGCTTTATGGTGTCGGAAACAGCGAACCTTCAACCAACCGATACGCTGTGCTAATCGCCCGAGGGCATAGAGCGCCAAATCGCCGCTGGCAATACCAATAAAGATCGCCAGCAGCGCCCACTCCACCGCCATCACTTGATTAACCGACAAGGTCGCTGCCGTCACCAAAGCGAGATCTTCAAGTAAATAGGAAAGGAGGATCAGCGCGATCATCATCCACCCCAGTGAATGGGAATGAGACAAAATCCAAGCGTTGAGTGTGTGTGCCATGTCCATCTGCCTTCTCTGCTCCCTGATAACCACCGCCACTAACGGGGGAGAATCACAGTGAAAACGACTGTGAACCCCGCGATGCAACGATGTCTTATTGAACAAGATAGGGAATAGACGAAGAAAATTTCATTACAGGGTAGATTTGTGTCGGACAAGAAGCATCGACCTCTTAGTCAGACTTGCCGCCATCGATAGGAAATGGCACCATCCCTTGCGGTTTACAGGCGTTCGTAAAGTAGAGGAATGAGTATGGGTTATTGGTATCTAACCATTGCGATTGTGGCAGAAGTGATCGCGACGGGCGCGCTGAAAGCTTCAGACGGGTTTTCCAAGCTCACGCCCAGTCTCTTGGTCGTGGTGGGGTATGGCGTGGCGTTCTATTTTCTCGCCATGGTATTGAAGACCATTCCCGTTGGCATTGCATATGCGATTTGGTCGGGGCTCGGCATTGTGTTGATCACCGCTGTCGGTGCGGTGGCGTTCGGTCAAAAGCTCGATTGGGCGGCAGTGATTGGCATGTTATTGATCATCAGTGGCGTGATTGTGATGAACGTCTTTTCTCAATCGGTCAGTCATTAAAAGGGTAGTGATTGACTCAATCAGGCAACAATGTGTCAAAAAAAATAGAAAGGTGTGGTTTTGAGGCCACACCTTTTTGCTTATCTATTGGTATTGTAGCTTCGCTTATCGCAGGCGAATTACGCCAGTTTCAACTCGTGTTGCTGGCGATAGAGCACCATATCTTCAATGGTCAGAACTGGCATCGAGTGCAATTTCCCAAACGCGACAATCTCCGGCGTTTTACACATGGTGCCATCCGGGTTCATCACCTCACACAATACGCCAGCAGGTTGCAAACCCGCCATTTGCATTAAGTCGATGGTGCCTTCAGTATGGCCACGACGAGTCATCACCCCACCTTTGCGCGCGCGCAGCGGAAATACGTGTCCTGGGCGCGCTAAATCGTCAGGCTTCGCATTAAGGTTAGCGGCGGTTTTGATGGTGGTGACGCGATCTTGCGCCGACACGCCCGTTGTCACGCCCACTTTGGCCTCAATAGAGACGGTAAACGCGGTTTGATTGGCACTATTGTTGTTTTCAACCATCGGTGGCAAGGCCAATTTGTCAGCTTGCTCTTCGGTCAAGCACAAGCAAACAATACCGCTGCATTCGCGGATCATCAGCGCCATCTGCGCATCCGTAAGGTGCTCAACCGAGTAAATGATATCCCCTTCGTTTTCACGATCTTCATCATCGAGTAACAACACACCTCGACCTTCACGTAAGGCCGTCAATGCGCGTTCAACGCGGGTAATTGGGTCGCCGAATTCGGCAAGTAGTGATGACTGATTCATGGTTAACTCCTAAATTTCACCAGAATCAGGGCATAGAAGAGTTCTGGCGTCAGCGCCAGATAAACGAAATCGCCCCCACGACGGTGGCGGCTTGGTTTCATTCTCTCTCATCCGGACTGTAACCGTCGGCTCTGGCTTCTCACCAGATCTGCTGACCTCGACGTATCGAGCGCTCGCGGGCTCACCCATTCGGGCATACCGCCGGTGGGGAATTTCGCCCCGCCCTGAGAATAAAGTAATCGCTGCTTGTGCAGCGCGCTGATTGTAGCGCGGCAAATGATAAATGCCAACGCTCCGCACGGGGTTTGCGCTAAGATAAAGCCATACACCCTGCAAGGAGCACAGCATGCCTCAACACGAGAAACTCAATTACGTCGAATTGGCCGCCCACGATTTTGAAGCCACCAAAGCCTTTTTTAGCCAAGCGTTTGATTGGCGCTTCACCGATTACGGCCCCGACTACACGGCGTTTGCCGACCAAGGGCTCGACGGCGGGTTCTTCAGAGCCGACGCCAAGAGCCAAACTGCATCCGGCGGCGCGCTGTTGGTGTTCTATAGCCAAGACATAGAAGCAACACTGACCAAAGTTATCGCCAGTGGCGGCGATATCATCAAACCCATTTTCGATTTCCCCGGGGGCTGTCGATTCCATTTTCTAGAGCCCAGCGGCAATGAGTTTGCAGTGTGGTCTGAGGGCCGATAAACAGCAAAGCCCTCACGAGGAGGGCTTTGTCATCAATCACAGGCGACTTAGAACGTCACGTTTAGACCAATAAAGTGAATACGGCCGTCGAAGGTGCCTTTGATACCTGCACGTTCAATGTCTACTTCACCTAAATCAGCATATTCGTAGAACATGTCAAACGTGTACCCATTCCACTCGGTTGCTGCACCCACTGAGTAGCGCCATTGCTCGCCTACTGGCACGTCAACCCATTGTAGTGAGGCGTCGTTTTGCGGTGAACTTTCGTAAGAGATACCCGCTTTTAGACGCCAGTCCGCGTTGAGGCGGTAATCTGCGCCCAATGCTAGTTTCCAAACGTCGCTCCAATCGCGCTCGATTGAGCCATTCGCATTGCCTGCTGTAGTAATCAGTTCAAGTGGCAACTCTTTCCACTCGCTCCATCGATGCCACTGCGCGCTGGCTAATAGGTTTAGGTCGGAGTTCACACCCCAACGAGCACTAATATCGTAGATCGCTGGCAATGCGACTTCAGTCGATGCCCCAACTAATTCATAGAGGTTACCATCGACAAGCAGTGAACCTGTTGCCTTCGCATCGATGTTATGTTTCACCTTAGAGCGGTAGCTAAAACCAAAATCCAGATCGTTATTGTGACGGTACATCGCACCAAACGTCACACCCATCGCCCAATCGGTTTCTTGCTCGATAGACATGAGTAAGGTGTCTTGCTCAAACGATACATAGTTGATTTGAGCGCCTGCGCCCACGGACCACTGCTCATCAATTTGGTAAGAGAGCGTTGGGTTAATCTGAAGTAGCATCAATGTAGTGCTTTCTAGAAACGGAGCACCTGCCCATTGCTTACCGTAATCAAGGCTAGAGCCACCCGCAGCGCCAAAGCCAATACCAAAGTGCATCTCATCTGTGATTTGACGAGCGTGGAAAACCGCCACTGCTGGTTGTGTGGAATGACTCGAGCCATCTGGACCATCATTGTCATCGCTGTAATTGAGTTTGAGATCAAACCCCATCGCATTCACTGTCGTCTTGCTCTCACCCATAAATGACATCGTCGCTGGGTTGGTCCACATTGCAGCAGCAGAACCGGTGTAAACACCGTCACCTGCACCTGCAGTACCTGCATTCGCCACCACAGCTTCTTGAAGTAGAATACCGCTGGCACTTGCCATCGCAGAGGAGAACGCCACTGCCGTCATAAATGGCCATTTCATTGAACGAGCAATTGAGTTGGGTTTGAACATAAAAAAGTCTCACTGAAAGTGTGCAATTTAAAAACTGCTACTAGTGTAGAGAGAGTTCCCCTTTTTTTCGGAATACCGATTATTCCAACCCTTGCTGTGACGCTCATCACGCACTGGTTGATTGAATCCGCCTTGGTGTATACTGCGCTCCACCCATTAACACCTTGACTGTTATCGTCTTATGAACAAGCAACCTATCAACAAAAGTCTACTCACCAATCTCATCGCCCTTGCACTGCTTGCTGGCGGGATTCAATCCGGTCATCAGATCGCGTTTTATGCGGGTCTGTTTGCCTTTTCAGGCGCCATTACCAACTGGTTAGCTGTCCACATGTTGTTTGAAAAGGAGCCGGGGCTGTATGGCTCGGGTGTAATACCTGCGCGTTTTGAAGAGTTTAAAGCCGCCATCAAACAGCTGATGATGAGTCAGTTCTTTACCGATGAAAACATCGACAAGTTCCTCAACAAAGAGATGGCCGGTGAGCACACGCTCAATCTGCAACCTGTAATAGAGACCATCGACTTTAACCCCACGTTCGATTCTTTGGTTGAGGTGATCGCCAACTCATCCTTCGGCGGCATGTTGGCGATGTTTGGTGGCAGTGACGCGCTGGCACCACTTAAGCAGCCTTTCGTTGAAAAAATGCAGCAATCGGTGATTGAAATCAGCCAGAGCGACAACGTCAAGCAAGCGATCAAAGCGCAGCTTGAAGCGCCTGCCATGATGGATGAGATCAAACAGAACATTGAACAAATCATCGATCAACGCTTGAATGAATTGACACCTGCGCTAGTCAAAGAGATGGTTCAAACCATGATCAAACAGCACCTAGGCTGGTTGGTGGTATGGGGCGGTGTATTTGGCGGCTTGATTGGTGTGGTGTCGTCGTTTTTTGCCTAACTGACACGCCTTTTCTACTCCCTATATTGAGCGCCAGCAACACTGGCGCTTTTTTGATCCTCAGTTATTTTGCGTGGAGGCTTGGGCTGGATTTGAAGCGCCAACGCTAGTGCTGCCCAGACTCCCTTCGCAGCGAAGTCAGCATCACACTGAGCAAAATTAACCCCGCGCCGAGACTTTGCGCGAAGGTAAACGTCTCTTGCAGCCACAACATGGCAAACAGAGCACCGAAAAGTGGCTCGCTGCCCATCAACAGCGCGACACGAGTGGGAGAGGTGCGGCGCACCGCGTAATTCTGTACATAAAAAGCAAAGAGCGTGCAAAACGCGACCAGATACAGCAGCGTCACCCAAAAGCTGGACTCTGTGGGCAGGTGCCATTGAGATTGGGGCAACGTGCTCAAGACCAAGATAGCGGCAACGCCAGCAACAACCGCTGATTGAATGGCGGTGAGTGTGGTGGTCGTCACGGCGCGACCGAGACTGAATCGCTTGGTGGTGGTCACCATCAGTGCCCGTAGCAGCGCCGCAAGTAGAATCAGATAATCCCCCAACGTGAAATCGACACGCGCCCCATCGCTACCGGTGAGCAGCAGTACGCCAACCACGCTGGCGACACACAACAATACCAGAGACCAGGCGACCTTCTGGCGGTTCACCAACACTTCAGCCAGCGCAGTGAACAATACGCAAAGACTGATTAAAAACGCCGCGTTCGACGCTGTGGTATGCGCAACGCCAAACACTTCACACAGCAAAATAGCACTTAAAATTGCTCCGGTTGGCAGCGCAACCACCCAATCTTTGTTGAGCCCTGCTTTGAAATCTCTCACCACCAATGGCAACAACACCAAGGCAGTGATGGAAAAACGTAACGTAATGAACATTAACGCCGAGGTGTAAAGCAGCGCACTTTTAGTTAACCCGTAGCTGGTGCCCCAAAAGATCGCCACCAGCAGCAGTAATCCTTCAGTAATGGGTAGCCGCTGTGCGAGCGGCAGAGTTTGCGTTCCTTGCATCATTTTCTCCCAGAGTGGTTGACCCTCCCAGTATCCACAAGTAACTTAAATGAAACAATTGGTCGATTTTGCAAAGGATAATTGCACCATGGACACGAATAAACTTATCCCCTTACTGGCTGAAATGGCGGTGTTTGTTACTGTGGTGGAAGAAGGAAGCTTCGCCAATGCGGCGGTGAAATTGGGTGTGGCGCCCTCATCGGTCAGCCGCTCACTGCGGCGCCTTGAGACAGCGCTGAAAGAGCAGCTCTTGGAGCGCACCACGCGTCAGATGCGATTAACCGTCACTGGGCAAGAGGTGTTCCACCTTTGTCAAACTATGCTAGGGCAAGCCAAACTTGCTGTGAGCGCAGCACACGCCAACAAAGAGGCGATCGCAGGGCCGCTTCGCGTTGCCGTGCCGAAAGCGCTTGCCAAGCAAGTGCTTATGTCACCCATATTGACGTTTGCTAAACAGTACCCCAACGTCAATCTGACCCTTAAAGTGGAAGACCGCTATCTCGATCCCATTCATGACGATGTCGATGTGGTCATCCACATCACACCGAATCCTGTGGAAGGTTTAGTCGCGGTAACGCTTGCCCCTTGCCAACTTGTACTGTGCGCCAGCCCAGAGTACCTAGCGAAGCATGGTACGCCCGCACACCCCAATGACCTGCGCCATCATCAATGTCTCTGTTTGGGTGAATCCCCCAAAGATCGCATCTGGCGGATGACTCAAGGAACACAAACGGTAGCTGTCCCTGTCAGCGGTCATCTTGCCGTGAATCACAGTGAGATCCGTCGCCAAGCCGTACTCGAAGGGCTGGGTATTTCGTTGTTCCCTGAATTTGTGTTCAGAAATGAGTGCCAACAAGGCGTTTTACAACCTATTTTGAGCGACTGGCAATTAGCGGGCAGCTATCAAGGTCAAATCATCGCCCAATATCCACAATCGCCCTTTATCCCTTCTCAGGTCAAAGCGTTCGTCACGCACCTGAAATCAGCGCTCGCGCTCTGATCAGCGAGTCAATAACAAGGTAAAGGTGAAATACCATTCCAAAAATTAGGGATATAGAGGTTCACAAATGTGAGATCTTCACAGAAATTTCACATTGAGGTGGCATTTGTAGTGTGAATTGTATCACTCTTCACGTATGCTTAACTTGCTCATAAAAGTGCATATACAAGGAGAGTGCTATGAAGCGAATGGGAGTATTAGCCATGGCGATACTAGTGGCCACCAATGCCACTGCGTCAGAGCCCAAACCCGCGACACAGGCAACGATTGATGCGAACAACCAACTCAAGCAAAGTCTGCCATTCAGTGACACCAAAGATTTCGATAACGCGCAAAAAGGGCTTATCGCGACTCAGGATGTCGTTACCATTAAAAACCAAAACGGCGATGTTGTTTGGGATTTAGAAGCCTACAAAAAGTACATCGGCCTTGATAAGCCATCACCCGATACCGTCAACCCAAGTTTGTGGCGTAATGCGCAATTAAACATGATCAACGGCCTGTTTAAGGTCACCGATGGTATTTACCAAGTTCGCGGCTACGATTTGTCGAACATCACCTTTATTCAAGGGGATACAGGCTGGATCGTATTCGACCCACTCATCTCTCAAGAAACCGCAAAAGCGGCACTCGACTTCATTAACAGTGAACTCGGCGAGCGTCCTGTTGTGGGTGTCTTCTACAGCCACAGCCACATTGACCACTTTGGTGGGGTGCGCGGTATCGTCGATGAGCAAGATGTCATCGACGGAAAAGTGACCATTATGGCCTCCCCTGGCTTTACCGAGCATGCCGTATCTGAAAACGTGATTGCAGGTAATGCGATGGGTCGACGCGCAGTGTACATGTATGGCGCCCTGCTTCCACGTAACGAAAAAGGCGGCGTCAACGGTGGCTTGGGTCAAACCACGTCAACCGGTCTTGCGACCATGATTGCCCCAACCGACACCATTGAGAAAACCGGTGACGAACGCGTGGTCGATGGCGTGAAAATGGTCTTCCAATACACACCAGGCACAGAAGCACCGACTGAGATGAACGTCTGGTTCCCTCAGAAAAAAGCGTTGTGGATGGCGGAAAACACCACCAACACCATGCACAACATCCTTACACTCCGTGGCGCTCAAGTGCGTGATGCGCTGAAATGGTCAAGCTACTTGCAAGAGACCATTGAACTATGGGGTGATGATGTCGAAGTGAAATTCCAAAGTCACCACTGGCCAATGTGGGGCCAAGGCGACATCGTCAAATACTTTAAGAAACAGCGTGATATGTACAAGTACACGCATGACCAAACGGTCCGTTTGATGAACCAAGGTTATGTGGGTTCTGAGATTTCTGAAATCATCCAATTCCCAGAAGAAATCGACAAGACCTGGAGCAACCGCGGTTACTACGGCACCCTACGCCATAACAGCCGTGCGGTTTATCAACGTTACATGGGCTGGTACACCGGTAACCCATCGGATCTGAACAACCTGCCGCCAACCAATGCTGCTGTGAAGTACGTTGAGTACATGGGCGGCGAACGCGAAGCGATCAAAAAAGCACAAGCCGACTTTGACGCGGGTAACTATCGCTGGGTCGCGGAAGTGATGAAACACGTGGTGTTTGCTAATCCACAGAGCAAAAACGGTAAAGCACTCCTCGCTGATGCCTATGAGCAGTTGGGTTACCAAGCGGAATCTGGCCCTTGGCGTTCTGTCTACTTGCAAGGCGCTTACGAGCTGCGTAACGGCACACCAAGTGCGGGCGGTACCAACACTGCATCGCCAGATATTATCAAGAACATGCCACCAGAAATGCTGTTTGATTATCTCGCGGTACGTTTGTTACCAGAAAAAGCGGCTGGGAAGAACTACGCCATCAACATTAACTTCACTGACCTAGATGAGAAGTACACCTTGTACGTTGAGAACTCTGTGCTCAATCACACTCATAAGCAAGCAGAGAAGCCGGATGTGGCGTTGACGCTGACCAAAGCGACACTGGATGACGTCCAATTGGGTAACATCACTCTTGAGCAAGCCATTGCTGATGGTTCTATCACGCTCGACGGTGACGGCGATGTGTTCAAAGACTTTGTCGGTATGCTTGATACCTTCAACTTCTGGTTCAACATTGTGACACCTTAAGGAGGCGTTATGATGAAACAGGTCGCGACGTTGCTCACCTGCTCAGTCATCACGCTGGCAAGCCCAATCAGTTGGGCTTGCTCTTACGATGGGTTGTTCAGCAACCCATTTAGTGAGAGCTATCCTGGGGCACTGGATGTCTCCATCGCCACGCAAAAAGCGTTACGTGCACAGTCTATCCAATTGCCTGAAAAGCTTGATGGCGCCCAAGGCCTAAGACGCGCCAGTTGGTGGCTCAATCTGATGGTCGACATCTACCCAGAGTTACCGTCTGGTACGTATGTGTATCTGGTCGACAGACAGTTGTGGTCGCAGCGCAGTGAGCAAAGCATGGTCGTCCATGTCACGCCACCACCGCAGGGTGTTAACGTTGTTCAGTTAAGCGAAGCCGCTTTACATAACTTGATTTCTAACCAGATCTCACTTGAGCAGGCGCGTGAATTAGGCTTGCTGACCGAAAGCTAAGCAACGCATTATCAAAAATAAAAAGCCACACCCTAGGGTGTGGCACAAACAAAAAGTAAGGCAGTGGATTATTCACTTTTTGCACTGACCAGTCGCCAATTCGGCAACCGAAATTCTTCGATTCATTTCGACTCGATTTTGCCTAGCAGGCGCCATTTCTGCCCCTCTCAGCCATGAGCTTTACGACCTAATCAATAGGTCTCAAATACACCCTGATTGTAGTCGCGTACTGCTTGTTCAATCTCTGCCATGCTGTTCATCACAAAGGGACCATAATGCACGACCGGTTCGTTGATGGGCTCACCGACGAACAACAAAACGCCAGAATCTTTGTTGGCGATCAAGGATGCCGAGTCGCCAAGAGTCAACAGAGCCATTTCACCTTGGTTTACGCACTGGCCACCCAATTGGATCTCTCCTTGATAGACAAACAGCATCATATTGTGATGTGCCGGTGTGCCAATGGTGACCTGCTGACCAGCTTGGGTGCGCCAGTCTGTCACGGACAGGGGTACACCCGTATCGGTCAGTGGCCCTCGCTGCACCTCATCGTCAATCTCAATCTCACCCGCTAAGATACGAAACAGACCTGAATCCTTGCCGACATACTCGGTAATGGTTTCTGGCTGAAAATCAAAGTACTTGGCAGGCTGCATTTTGTTCTTAGCGGGCTGGTTGATCCAGATTTGAAAACCATGCAGATCGCCCTCTTCCATAATCGGCATCTCACTGTGGATCACACCACGGCCTGCGGCCATCCACTGAGCACCACCACTGCGTAGCTCTCCAACGTTGCCCATGTGGTCACGGTGCTGGAAGTGCCCTTTCATCATGTAAGTCAGGGTTTCAATACCACGGTGCGGATGAGGTGGAAACCCACCGACATAATCGGCTTTTTGATCAGATTTCAGTTCATCCATCATCAAAAATGGAGAAAATGCCGTGTTGTTAAATCCAGCGACACGCTGAATTTTCACACCATCGCCGTCAGAGGTGGCGTGGGCAGGGATCAGTTGGCGAATTTGTCGTTGGGTGGTCATCACAGGTCTCCTGTTAGGCGATGAAAACAGTGTATCGCCTCTTATCACTAAAGAAGACTCGGTCAGGTTGAGCTAGATATTCGAAATTTTTGAATAATGAGAGATCTCTCGCCACTGCCATCGCAATAAGTCGTTACTATCCAGCCAGTTAGCATAGGGAATAGGGAGCGACCGATATGAGTCTTCGATTCTGCCCGCAATGTCAGAGTGAAACCGAGTACAAAGAGTGCATCAAGCAAAAGCCCTCGCCGTATGGAAAAAGCCGAAAAGAAACCGTAAAAGCCTTTTTCTCTGGCTTTTTTAGCGGTATGGTCGTGGGCCCGGCGTTGGCCTCGTTAGAATTGATTGATCGTTACGAGCAGTGCCAAACGTGCGGGCATCTGACACTTGATAACCACGGAGAAGAATTTAAGTAGCCACAACAGCTTCTGCGCTGTCGGTTCACTGTATTGTCATGTTAGTTATATCCAATACCGTCACCTTGAGTGACTGGGAAATCCAATTAACCGCCATTCGCGCTCAAGGCTCTGGCGGCCAGAACGTGAATAAGGTGTCATCGGCCATTCACTTGCAGTTTGACATCAAACGCTCTACCTTGCCCGATGTCTACAAACAGCGTCTGTTGGCGCTTTCGGACTCTCGCATTTCAAAAGAGGGCGTGATTACCATTAAGGCGCAGCAGTATCGCACCCAAGAACAAAATCGTGAGGATGCCCTGACCCGCCTAGCCGACCTGATCCGCAGCGCGATGGTGGTACAAAAGAAACGCCGCCCAACCAAACCGACTCGCGCCTCCAAAGAGCGTCGTCTGAAAGCCAAAGGCATCAAGGCCAGTACCAAGGCGCTACGCAGTAAACCCTCGTTCTAGCGCACCGTAACATCGCTTATCCAAACAGTTAATCGGAGAAAGACAGGCCTACGGATCAAAAAAGCTCCACGCATGACATGGAGCTTAGGTCTACCCAAGTCGGAGCAACACGCAATACCGCTCGCTCACATCATCAGGGATGGGCGTCTTTATTTATGAAGTTGTTGGAATAAATCGTCTTTCATTTGCGCGCGACGCAGTTTGAGAGTGTGCATTTCTTCGTCGCTGATAGGAGAGTCTCGAAGTTCGAGGGTACGTATTTGTTTGTCGATGGCGTTGTATTCTTTCATCTGGTCGTTGAAGTTTAGGTCGGTTTCTGCGAGCGATAAAATGTCATCCTTATGCTCTGGAAACTCTTTAAGTAGAGAATGGTCTTCACCTAGCATATTTGCACCTCGTCCTGTCGGTTGTGTTGTACGTTTTTTAACCTTAGCACCTCTTGCCGATCAGAAATGGGACATTCATCGATTTGTCAGGATCCGATGCAGTATCACTCGGTGATGAACTCGGGTTTAACCGCAAGACGCCTTATTAGTAGAGTTGATGATCTTTCAGTGGCACCTCGAGTGCATTGGTCGACCCTTTCTCAGGTCCCCCCACCATCTCATCATACGCACTCTCGTGTCTGAGAAGCTGCTGCGTCGCATTGAGTTTTCGACAGCGCTTTTGCATCTCCACTAATGAGTGTGTCACTAAGCGCTTGCCAGAATTGTCCATCACAGAGTATCGCTCGCCATCCACTTCGACACTGGCCTGATAAAGTGCCAGATCCAGTGAGTGAATAATCAGTTTATCGAGATAAAAAAATTGCTCCAACTTGCTCAATGGCATCTCCATGTCCACCTCTCTTACCGACTTTACTTTTATGCGATTAAACCAGTCTTTACGTCGGTCACGAGAAAAAGTTCAGCCTAGAAAAATTTAAAAAATAATCCTGATCGGTGCCAAACTGCACACGTATCAACCAGCGAATCCAACACAACACAGGGACATTCGTTATGATTCGCAAAACACTAATGACGTTCGTTATCGCTATGAGCAGCCTTTTGATGATGTCGACTGCAAACGCTAACCACCACGGCATGAAAAAAGACATTGTCGATGTCGCCGTAGAGAATGGTAGCTTCACCACATTGGTCGCCGCTGTCCAAGCAGCAGGACTGGTAGAGACATTGAAAGGGGACGGTCCTTTCACGGTACTTGCGCCCACCGACGATGCGTTCGCCAAACTGCCTGAAGGTACAGTAGAGATGCTCCTCAAGCCTGAGAACAAAGACAAACTCGTATCTATTTTGACCTACCACGTCATTCCAGCGAAAGCGATGGCTGCCGATGTCGTCAAAATGGATAAAGCCACCACCGTCCAAGGCCAAGATGTGATGATTAAAGTGATGGGCGACAAAGTGATGGTCAATAACGCTAACGTTGTCATGACTGACGTCAAGGCAAGCAACGGCGTCATTCATGTGATTGATACGGTCATTATGCCAAAATAGGTAACCAGCAGATTTTATTCAAAGCGGCGCTCTGCGCCGTTTTTTGTGCCTTTTGAATCACGTAGGCCACAGCTATATTCATCACTGCTGGTTGCTCATTTTGGAACAAACTGTCCATAATGATTGGGCGCCTCGGCTAATGCATCTAACACCGCCTTTGTGCACAATAGCACTGTCATCACTTACCTTCGGAGCACAATCATGAACGAACAAAAAGTTATTCTAATCACAGGCGCGACCGATGGTATTGGTCTATTGACTGCAAGCCAACTTGTAAAGCAAGGGCATCGCGTATTGCTTCATGGCCGCAACCCTGACAAGCTCGCCAAAGTGGTTGAAACGCTTAATCAAGAACATAACACCACACTCACAGCCTTTATCGCCGATCTTTCTGTCCTCAGCGATGTGCAGCGATTGATTGAACAAGTGAGCGCCACACTGGGAGAGACACCACTTGACGTGTTGATCAACAACGCAGGTATCTTCAACGCGCCAGCGGACAAAACGCCCGATGGCCTAGATATTCGCTTTGCCGTCAATACGGTCGCACCTTATCTGCTGACCCAAGGATTGTTGCCACTCATTCCTGCCCATGGGCGCGTAGTGAACCTCTCTTCTGCAGCGCAAGCCAGTGTGAGCATTGAAGCCCTGCAAGGAAAAGGTCACTTGTCTGACAGAGAGGCTTACGCGCAAAGCAAGCTAGCGATTACCATGTGGTCTCGCGCACTGGGTGAAGCACATCGACACTCGGGGCCAATGATTGTCTCGGTTAACCCGAAATCACTGCTCGGTAGCAAAATGGTCAAAGAGGCGTTTGGTATTGCAGGTGGCGATCTCTCCCTCGGCGCCGACATTCTCGTTAGCGCCAGCCTAGATGACGCCTTCAGAGGCGCAGGCGGACGCTACTACGACAACGATATTGAAGCCTTTGCGCAGCCTCATCCAGATGCACTAGATGATAGAAAGGTGCAGGCGGTGATCGAGGCGATAGAAGGGATAGTCGAGCGTTAACAGTCACCCCTTACCAAGATACATCCCCTCAAAGCCTTCAATATGCTGCTCCCAAATCGGTGGCAGGCCGATAAAGGCTTTGACGGCTTGAATAAACTCGCGCACTAATACCGTTTGTTTGCGATGGGGATAGAGGGCATACAGCGCTGTGCCTTGGTTACATAGCCGGTAATCGGTCAGCAACGGGGTGAGGTTCATGGTTTCGACAGACTGGGTTAAGTTACTGGATGAGATCATCACGTAACCGAGCCCCGCTTGCACGGCATCGAGTAGAGTGCGGACGTCGTTAACCTTGTATCGCCCTTGCATTTTGTAACTGTGCAGATCGGAGGCGTCGGACATTGCCCCTAAGCGCACTGTGTCAATGGTCACTGAGCCGTTGCTGTAGACCACAGAAGGCAGGCGCACCAACTCTTGTGGTGAGCAAGGCTCGCCATGCTGGGCAATGAAGTCATGAGAGGCGAGGATCACCGGGCGAATCTCTGCGATTTTACTGGCGATCAAGCTTGAGTCTTGCAAGATTCCGAGACGAAATGCGACATCAAAATGCTCAGAGATAATGTCTGAGCGTTTGTCGTCCATCAGCAGCGTCACTTCCACCTCTGGGTAACGGCGCATGAACGCGTTGATCACCGGTTGCAAATATTGCTGACCAATGTGCAAAGGCGCCGTAATACGAATGCGTCCTTTGGGCTCAGCATGGTAGGTGTCGGCAATCAGTTTGACGTCTTCTACCGTTTTACGCAGATTATGCGCTTGCTCTAGGATCTCCTCCCCCGCCGGCGTCAACGAAAAGGAACGCGTGGAGCGATTGAGTAACTGCACACCGAGCTCACTCTCAAGCTTTTTAATTTGCTTGGAGAGCGAGGAGTTATCCATATTATGAAGCGCCGCCGCTTTGGTAAATGAGCCTTGCTGCACCACATCGATAAACAGCGCCAATTGATTGACCAGAGACATCCCCCCTCCTCTTGATGTTGAGTAAACTGATTGTTGGGTAAGCAAAGCCTACTCGGGTTTTGTGGCCTTGACCGAACGTTGCCAATGGACCAGCCATTTGTCGAGCTGGTTAGCAAATTGCTGCCTATCCGCCTGACTAAGTGGCGGTGGTCCGCCCATCTGGACGCCGCTGCTGCGCATGGTGTCCATAAAATCGCGCATGTTCAAGCGCGCTTTAATGTTTTCTTTGCTGTACATTTCACCGCGCGAGTTGAGCGCCTGTGCGCCTTTAGTGATCACTTCGTCGGCCAAAGGGATGTCACTGGTGATGACCAAATCGCCCGCTTGGCAACGCTTAACAATCTCATTGTCTGCCACATCAAACCCTTGCTGAACTTGCAACATGTTCACCTTTGGTGACGCTGGCGTGCGTATAAACTGGTTCGCGACGAGCGTCACTTCGACGCCAGTGCGTTGCGACGCGCGGTAAAGCACATCGCGGATCACCACAGGACACGCATCCGCATCCACCCATATTTTCATCAAATTGATTGCCTCATTAATTTACGTTATCGCGAATAAAAAGTTATCGCGCGTTATTGGCGAAATTTAACGGCGGTACCGCTAACACTGACCATCATCATACTGCCGCCGCTGCCAATCACTTCGTAATCGATGTCGATACCGACAATACCATCGGCGCCCAGAGACTGCGCGTGTTGCTCCATCTCGGCAAAAGCGATTTCTCGAGCGCGGCCCATTTCTCGCTCGTAAGCACCAGAGCGACCGCCTACGACGTCTCGAATAGCACCAAACATATCTTTGAAGATGTTGGCACCTAATATTGCCTCTCCGACCACAACGCCAAGATAGGCGTCAACAGGTTTGCCCTCGACCACTGAGGTAGTAGTTTTGATCATACGGTTCTCCTTGCCTTGCTTAAGTGCCCTTCGCTGACATCAATGGCGCTGCCGCCTAAAGTGTCAAACGGGGTTTGATAAATTCAATGAACGCCGAAATGCGCTTGGCGACGTGGGAAGATTTGTAATATACCGCGTTGACCTGCTCGCGCGCGGTATTTTCCACTCGCCATTCCTCCAACAAAGACACCAAGGCGCCATTCGCCAAATCTTGATTGACCATAAAACCGGAGAGACACGCAATGCCATTCCCCGCGAGTGCCAATTGACGCACCGTCTCTCCGTTCGCACTACGAAGCGTCGGCGCGATGGGCTCTAGTCCTTTCAGTGGCCAATGGTTGAGCACTTTCGGCGCCGTAAAACCAATGATCTGGTGAGAGGATAAGTGTGAGACGCGAGTGGGTGTGCCATAACGCGCGAGATAATCTGGCGAAGCGACAATATAGAGTCGACTTTTACCGAGCGGACTGGCGTGTAAAGTGGAGTCTTTAAGGTGGCCGATACGAATCGCAACGTCCGTGCGTTTTTCAAGTAAGTCGACGTAACCTTCATTGGACGTCAGTTCGAGTTCGATATCGGGATACGCGACTTTAAACGATTGAATCAACGGCACAAGTTGGTGAAACACAAACGGGCTGGCCGCATCAACGCGTAGTGGCCCTTTGGGCAACTCACCACGAGACATCAAATCCGCTTCGGCTTGACCAATCAGCTGTAACCCTTGGCGAACCGAATCGACGAACAGTTTGCCTTCTACCGTAAGCTCAACACGGCGCGTCGTGCGATTAAGGATGGACACACCAAGTTGCTGCTCGATCTTGCTCACCGCACGAGAGACACGCGCCACTTGGATGTTGAGCGCGTCAGCCGCCGCTGAAAAACCGCCGCTATCGACGACACTGAGCAATATTTGTAAATCATCGGAGCGTGTCAGCATGTCAGACCTAAAGTGGTGACTACGAATGCCCAGAGTATAGCGAAGTCCGCGCTGGCTTTACACTGTAAACCCACCACGAACTTGACACGTAGAACGCTAGTCCACCCGCGTGAGCGCAATCAAAATCGCACTTTCAGGATCCAATATCGGCATGGCTAAGCCCACTTGATGTAGCCATGCGCCAGACAGGGTACAACCTTGTGCTGTCCAAGGGGGCTGACGGCACACCATGGTGTCAAAGTTGAGGGGCTTATCAAGCAAGCTGACATGGTATTGAGCACTGTCGTACAGCCCTGCAAATCTTAATTGGCCGCTCAGTGCATAAGTAGGCATAGCCAGTTGCGCCACTACGGCCACCGCTTGCGATTGATCGTCTGCAACAACGCAGTAGGCTTGGTGCGCACTATCTTCGGTGGGTAAACGCCAGTTAACGCCATGGTGAAGCAGCGGACGAAGCTGCTTATGCAGCGCCACATAACGGGCAAATCCCGCTTTCTCTTGCTCAGATTCAGAAACGGGATCAAGCTCTATCCCCATGTGACCAAACAGCGCGGTGAGGCCGCGAAATTCGATACTGTGCCTGCGGCGGGTACTGTGACAGTGGCCAGAACCAATATGGCTGCCCATCACTTCTGGCGGGAACAACAAGCTCATGCCGCGTTGAATGGTTTGCCGCTCGAGCGCGTCGTTGTTGTCAGACGTCCAAAATCTATGGGTGCGCTTGAGCACTTCAAAATCAATCCGCCCTCCGCCTGCAGCGCATGATTCGATCTCTACCTGCGGATGGGCAGCGCGCACTTTATCGACCAGTTGGTAGTAGCGCTCGACCTGCTTGTGCCCAGCGGCACGGTCGTGATGAGCCGGTTGGACCACTTCTCGGTTCATGTCCCATTTGATGTAGGCAATCGCATAGTTGGAGAGAAAATGATCCAAACGCTCAAATAGGTAATCAAACGCCTCAGGGTTTTGTAAATCAATCACATATTGATGACGGCCGGTGGGCTGATGATAGCCCTCCACCGCCAGTAACCACTCGGGGTGGCGACGATAGAGATCCGAGTCTTTGTTGATCATTTCAGGTTCAAACCAAAGACCAAACTCCATGCCTAGTTCGTTGACGTGGTTGACGATGTCCGTCAGCCCTTCGGGGTATTTACGCTCATCCAACACCCAATCGCCTAATGCGGCTTTGTCGTTGTTGCGCCCTTTGAACCAACCATCGTCAATGATGAAACGCTCAACGCCCATACGTGCCGCTTCAGTCGCCATCTGTTTGATGTATTGGGGATCATGATCGAAATAGATCCCCTCCCACGTATTGAGATGGATAGGCCGAGGCTGTTGTGTGACTGAACGGGCGACAATCTGCTCTCTCACATGGCGATGGAACTGCTGACTCATGCGGCTCAGCCCTTGCTCACTGTAGGTAGCATAGAGCCAAGGGGTGGATATCGACTCTCCTTCAGCCAGTGCGATTTCGCCCGGTAAATAGAGCGCTTCGGCCTGCATTACGCGCCGCCCATCCGCTTTGACGTCCACTCGCAGGCGGTGATTGCCACTCCATGCCAGATGAAAGCCCCATACGTCACCCGAAAGCTCACCAAAGCCTGGTGTGCCCGCGATTAGCGCCGGGTAGTGCTCATGCGAGGTGCGCCCGCGTCGATTCTCTTGTTGGTAACCACCGTGATGGAGCGTAAGGCGCTCGGTTTGAAATTCATTAACCCAGCGACCATGAAAGGTGAGCAGTTCTTCAGCGCGCCTATCGAGTGGCAAGGTATGAGCAAAGCGTGTCACCCAATAGGGGCCCTGCGCTAAATTAGTGACCGTTTGGCGAGTTTTGAGCACGTCATCCTCACCAAGATGCACGTCAATGGTTAAACGCAGCTCAGCCTGTGCGTCTTGGTAGATGAGAGTCAGTGAATGTAAGTCATGTTCGCAGTGGGTAAGAGAGAAAACCGGCGCCCACGCTAGACCATGACGGTGTCCTTCAAGGCCAGGCGAGCCAAACGATCCGCGCCCCAGTTCGGGATGCAAAGAGACCGGAACATCCTTATCAAGACGGCCAAACGGCACCGGGCGTTGCAGCGCCAAAGAGGCGTTAGGCAACCCATGCTCTGGACTTGGCAGACGTTTACCCCAGTGCAAGACTTCGGCGAGCTCACCGATCTCCACCAGCAGTTGCGTGCGCGACCCGACTAATTCTATGCGTTGCGTTGGCTCCATCATGACATCCTTTGTATGAATTGAGCCGAATATCATAACGCAATCACGCTGTGATTCTGTGAGCAGAGGCAAAAAAGATGGAAACGTTTACATTCGCATCCATCCCCACCTATTTAGCCTAGGCGTTATTACGCTTTTGATGACGGCTTAATACCGGCGTGCTCTCTGGTAGTACAAGGGCGAGGGCTTGCGGTAACACTTCCATCACCACTTCGGGGCAAGAGAGTGGCTCACCATCGAGGTTGATCGGCATAACTTGGCTGGAGAGCCATTCAATGCGCTTGACCTGTTTACGATGAATAAATTGCGTCTCGCCATCACCTTGCTGCTGAAGCTCACTGAGCACGACAGGGATGTCGGCCGCGCTAAAGGCTTCAATCGATACTGCTTCGAGCAACCCATCATCAATATAGGCATTGGGTGCCAGCTCTTGGCCGCCACCGGCTAGGCGACCGTTGCACACCGCCCCCACCACGACACCGGCTTCGCGCGTATTGTCATCAAAACGAATTGTGCCTTCAAAAGGCTGAAAATTGATCGCCTGCAACAACCCCGACAGCGTATATGCGCCGCCGCCCAAGAAGTTTTTCAGCGCCACCGGCGTATTGGCGGTCACCTGCGCGCCAAAACCCGCGGTCGCAATATTAATGAAGTGACGCTCGTTGGCTTTGGCGGCATCCACTCGGTAACTCTCTCCACTAAGCGCCAGCTTGAGGGCTTGATACGGGGAATCGGTCGGAATATGACAGGCAGTGGCAAAATCATTGGCCGTGCCAAGTGGTAACACCGCCACCTCCAACGCCAGTTGATGTTTGAGAATCGCGTCAACCACTTCATTCACCGTCCCATCACCGCCTCCTGCAATCACCCGGGTGACCTGCTGCTCAGCGGCTTCGCACACGAGGCGCTCAATATCTCCTGCTTCCCATGTTGGCCGTACTTCGAGCGTATGGCCTTCTTTGCGCAGGGCCATCACCGCATCGCGAATATCTTGTTGCGCCGCTTTTTTTCCGTTGAGTAGTAGTCGAGTGGTCATGTCAGTGTCCTGTAGTTGTCTTGGCAGAGGTGACGCTAAACCCGTAGGCTTATGGCTCGATTATAGAGAATAACATCGCCGACGAAAAAGCCTCACCGGTCAGTTCACCGTTAATTACCCATAATTTTGACAAAAGTCATTTGCAAAAGACGCTGTTTTTCACAAAAGAATTCAGCTCGATAATGGCCGCCACTGAACACATCATTGAGAATGAAAGTATGCCTATTGCTCTTTTTGCTCTAACCCTCAGTGCGTTTGCCATCGGCACCACTGAGTTTGTCATCGTTGGGTTGATCCCAACCATGGCCGCTGACTTATCGGTCTCGCTGCCCTCAGCCGGTCTGCTGGTCAGCTTATACGCCCTTGGCGTTGCCGTCGGCGCCCCGGTGCTGACCGCGCTGACGGGAAACTGGCCCCGTAAGACGGTACTATTGACCGTCATGGCCCTGTTTGTCGCGGGTAACCTGCTGGCTTGGCAAGCGCCAGGTTACAACACCCTGGTGGCAGCTCGGATCCTAACGGGTCTTGCTCACGGCGTGTTTTTCTCGATTGGCTCGACCATCGCGACAGGTTTGGTGTCCAAAGAGAAAGCCGCCAGCGCCATCGCGATCATGTTTACTGGCCTCACGGTCGCCTTAGTGACGGGAGTGCCTCTTGGCACCTACATCGGTCAGACGTTTGGCTGGCAAGCGACCTTCTTGATCGTCGCCATCTTGGGTCTCATCGCTTGGGTAGGAAGTGCGCTCTTAGTACCCAGTAATCTGAAACAGCCTCCGGCGACCAAACTCTCCGCACAACTGAGCGTACTGACTCAGCCTCGCTTACTGCTGGTCTATGCGATCACAGCACTGGGTTATGGCGGCACCTTTACCGCGTTCACCTACCTTGCGCCCATTTTGCAGGAAGTGTCCGGCTTTGAAGCCAGCTCTGTCGGCCTCATCATGTTGGTGTATGGCGTGTCTGTCGCGTTTGGCAACATTTGGGGTGGAAAGATGGCCGATACCATGGGACCCATCAAAGCGTTGACGATCATTTTCACTGGCCTTGGCGCCGTACTTTTGGTGTTCAACTTTGCCGCTTACGAACCGATTGCCGCGGTGGTGACGATTCTTATCTGGGGTGCGTTTGCGTTTGGTAACGTCCCGGGGCTACAAGTGTACGTGGTGAACTTAGCCGAGCGTTATACGCCTGATGCCGTAGACGTCGCCTCCGGACTCAACATCGCGGCCTTTAACGTCGGTATCGCTCTGGGCTCTTGGGGTGGGGGTTTAGTCGTTGAACAAACTGGGCTGATGAACACACCTTGGGTCGGCGCTATTGTTGTCGCTCTGGCACTCCTGCTGACTCGCTTTAGCGGCGCGCTAGACCGCCGAACTCAATGGGCAAAAATCTAACGCCCTCTCGATAACCAAGAGGCTCCACTCTCTTGGCGAGCCATAATGACCAACCAAAAACCAATCAGGCCAGCGTTACGCTGGCCTGATTGGTTTACTTTACTCGCATCACGCGATGTTTAACGTTCGAGAGTTCTATCTCAAGCACCTGAGAGCGCTTCATCTCACTCACTCTCGCTAACTGCTCGCTAGGGTAACCTTTGCGTTTCATCCATTGCATTGGCTCGTTAAAGCTGTCTTCATTGACGATAAACGCCTCACCTTTGTTGCGCCCTGAGAACACATTCACCACCCAGACACGGGACTGGAACTCCAGCACCTCACGCAATTCGGATTTGGTCGACGTCCACCACTGACCGATTGATCCCAACATATGGCTCCTTTGTCCTAGCTCACCCATAACCAAACACCGACACCCATCATCAAGGTGCCCGCTATTCGGTTCATCAATCGGACATTATGCGATTGACCTAGCATGCGTTTCAAGCCTTTACCACCTGTGGCGTAGAGCGTCATGCAAACAAACTCAAACAGCAGAATGATCGATACCAGCACCACCAATTGCGGTGTCAGCGCCACCGATTGATCGATAAAAGGCGGCAGCAGAGAAATCATAAACGCCCAGCCTTTCGGGTTGGCAATCGCGGTCACAAAACCTTGTACCACCAAATCCCAGTCACTGTGAGGGGCTGATTCGACCGTCTCATCAAGATTTAAAGCGAGCTTGCCTCTCGAGCGCCACATCTGAATCCCTAAATAGAACAGATAGCCGCCCCCGAGTACCTTAAGCGCGGTAAATAGCCATGGGTAATTGAGCATCACCGCGGCGATACCGAGCACCGCCGCCACCGCCACCAAACCCACGCCGATCAACTCACCCACCATCATCCACAAGGTACGACGATAACCAATGCTCATCCCCAGCGTCAGCGCCAATGTCATGCACATGCCGGGAGTAATAGAGACAAAAAAGAAAGTGGGAATAAACATCCCTAATAAAGCGGTGTTGATCATGAAAAAAGCCTGATGATGTCATTCTATAATGGCCGAGAGTAACAAGATTTTTCTTGCGAGGCTCGACAAAAATGCACCTAAGGTCGCTGTTCACGGCAATTACGCCGACATAGGCAATAAAGTGAATAAAATATGCTTATCTATGCATTTTCTAAATCAATCAAGTGGACACATCGTCTCTATTCCCATGCGGTGAGAAGAAGCCAAGTATTAATGGTCGGGATTTTAACTGTTAAAAACAATAAAAATACGTCAATTAATTTACATTAAGACGTTAACCTGGCGTTAAATACTGACAAATAGCAGTGACCCAGGTCACATCTCCTTATCGTCAGCGCTTTTTCGCTTTCTGATTTTTCATCCTGCCTGCTAACCTCCCTGCCCGCCTTAAAGTGAATTTTAGGCGCATAACTATTAGGAGTGTTCACTATGAATACCAAGAAACCCATGTCGCTAACCGGCCGAGTGATTTTCGGTATGGTTACAGGTATCTTGACAGGATTTGCAATTCGCACCCTCTTTGCCGACAACGGATTTGTCGACACATACATCGTCAATGGACTGTTTGAAGTTGGTGGCCAAATATTTGTTGCCAGCTTAAAAATGCTTGTTGTTCCTCTCGTTTTTGTTTCACTGGTGTGTGGCACAAGCTCACTGAAAGATCTTTCTACACTGGGCCGCATGGGCGGCAAAACCTTAGGGTTTTACATTATCACCACGGCGGTTGCCATCACGCTTGCGCTGACCATGGGTAACCTGTTCCAACCAGGTGCAGGCGCTGATCTTACGGCAGCAAGCTCATTCCAGTCCGCCGAAGCACCATCACTGGGTCAGGTGATCATTAACATGTTCCCGACCAATCCAATCAGCGCAATGGCAGAAGGTAAAACTCTGCAAGTGATCGTGTTTGCCGTGTTATTTGGCGTTGCCATCAGCGCGGCGGGCAAGCCAGGTGAGCGCATTGCAGCGTTCTTCTCTGATCTCAATGAAGTGATCATGAAACTGGTGGCGATTTTGATGAACTTGGCGCCGTTTGGCGTGTTCTTCTTGATGGCGAAACTGTTTACTGGTCTGGGTCTTAGCGCCATCATCAACTTGGCGGAGTACTTCCTTGTCCTTGCTGGCACCTTGATTTTGCACGGTTTAGTCACTTACAGCGTGATGCTGAAAGGCTTCACCGGTCTGAGTCCAATCACCTTCTTGAAGAAGATGGAAGACGCGGTCATGTTTGCGTTTTCGACCGCATCGTCAAATGCCACCATTCCGGTCACGATGGAAACGGTGAAAAACCGCATGGGCGTGGAAAACCGCGTCTCCTCATTCACGGTGCCGCTAGGCGCGACAGTGAACATGGATGGTACGGCCATCATGCAAGGTGTCGCGACAGCCTTTATCGCACAAGCCTTTAACATCGACCTCACCATGGGTGACTACTTGATGGTAATCATGACCGCGACACTGGCGTCTATCGGCACAGCAGGCGTACCAGGTGTTGGTCTCGTGATGCTGGCGATGGTACTTAACCAAGTCGGTCTGCCTCTGGAAGGCATCGCCCTTATTATGGGTGTCGACCGTTTGTTGGATATGATCCGTACCGCCGTCAACATTACCGGTGATAGCGCAGTGACGGTCATCGTCGCGAAATCGGAAGGCGCACTGGATGAGACACGCTTTAACGACCCTCAAGCGGGCGTAAAAGAGGAAGAGGTTCATCTCAAGCAGGTTGAGGTCTAACCGCTCATCTCGCGGACCTTGGGCAATGAAAGTACGCCAAAAGCCTCAAACCTCGGTTTGAGGCTTTTGCTTTCTCATCTACCCATTTAGTCAAACGTCGACAATAACTCATTCAAATTCAGGCATATCCAATCTATCTCACACATCCCCATCTGATAACTCTTTAAAATAGGGACTCAACATTCTCGCTATCTTTCTATAACAACTCTTTCAAGGAGTGAAAGTATGAAATTGCATTGGTCAGCCCTATTTGCCTTTTTGTTGCTCCCTTTTCCGACCCTTGCTTCCACCGCCCATGACACACTGCCTCTTACCCAATCGACCATAGGTTACGCCGCACTGCTGATCTTTGCGATGGCCTATACCTTGGTGATGCTCGAAGAGTACTTGCAGCTGAGAAAGTCCAAACCTGTCTTGTTGGCTGCGGGTATCATCTGGGCCATGATTGGCTACGTCTATTCTCAGCACGATCAGATAGAGGTCGCCAAAGCCGCGCTGGAACATAACCTACTCGAATACGCTGAGCTGTTACTGTTCTTATTGGTCGCCATGACCTACATCAGCGCGATGGAAGAGCGTCGACTGTTTGATGCGCTGCAAGCGTGGATGGTGGGCAAGGGCTTTAATTTCCGCGCGCTGTTTTGGCTTACCGGGATTCTCGCCTTCTTTATTTCACCGATTGCCGATAACTTAACCACCGCACTGCTAATGTGCGCCGTTGTACTGAAAGTGGCGGGCAATAACCCTAAATTCATCAATTTAGCCTGTATTAATATCGTTATTGCCGCCAACGCAGGCGGCGCTTTTAGCCCATTTGGTGACATTACCACCCTGATGGTGTGGCAGGCGGGCCATGTCTCCTTTGCTGAGTTTATGCCGCTGTTTGTCCCTTCACTGATTAACTACATCATTCCGGCGTTCATCATGTCGCTGTTTGTACCCAATAGTAAGCCGAACGTGGTGCATGAACACATTGAGCTCAAACGCGGCGCGCGCCGTATTGTCGTGCTGTTTATCCTGACGATCGCGACGGCGGTAGCCTTCCATGCCGTGCTGCATTTCCCACCGGTGATGGGCATGATGATGGGGCTCGCCTATTTGCAGTTTTTTGGCTTTTTTCTTCGAAAAACCCTCAAGACCTCTTTACACAAAAAAGCCGCGCGCGCGATTGCGAACCGTGATGATTACGCACTCAAGCGCCTAGGGTCTGTCGTCCCGTTTGATGTGTTTCGCCGCGTCTCTCACGCGGAGTGGGACACCTTACTGTTCTTCTACGGCGTCGTGATGTGTGTGGGAGGGCTAAGTTTGCTCGGCTACTTAGGCGTGATTTCTGAGGTGATGTACACCCAGTGGGATCCCATGTGGGCCAACGTCATGGTGGGGATTCTCTCAGCCATCGTCGATAACATTCCTGTGATGTTCGCGGTACTCACCATGGAGCCGAGTATGTCGATGGGTAACTGGCTACTGGTCACACTGACCGCCGGTGTCGGTGGTAGCTTACTCTCAATAGGGTCTGCGGCCGGGGTAGCCTTGATGGGGGCGGCGCACGGTAAGTACACCTTCTTTGGTCACCTCAAATGGATGCCCGTTATTGCGCTTGGTTATATCGCGAGTATCGTCTGCCACATGGCGCTCAATGGGGGCTTGTTCTAACGTTTTAACGTTCTAAACGCTCTAGCGCGCGTAACAGACAAAATTAAGGCTTCACTGGCAAAGGCTGCGCACCGCGCTTTTGCCAGATGCTCGCCAACTGATATTTAGCACACACGCTGCACGTCAGCACTTCATTTTTGCCGTGGATACGCATCACGATGTCTTCTCGCTGCTCTTTTGAGTTGTTGCGCATTTGGATGAACAACTGATTGCCCTCGACATTAAAACTCTTTTCTAAGTTCGGTTGCCCCGCTTTAATAAAGGTCACCATCGCATTATTAAAGCGCAGCACGTCGTCGTTGTACTGGTTTTCGTAGTCACCGACAAACTCATAGGTTTGCTTGTTGAGGTAACGTTCAGCGTCATCTTCTGAACAGCCGACAAGAACCAGTGACGCCAGCAGTACCCTCATCCCCCAATTGCATTGTCGACCAACCATAACTTTACCTCGTACTTTCCAATTTCAAGAGAGACGCCTTACGCTCCACGCCCCCCGCATAACCCGTTAATTTACCGCTTTTACCTATTACGCGATGACAAGGCACAATGATCGAAATAGGGTTTTTCCCGTTCGCCGCCCCAACCGCGCGCACCGCTTTAGGGTTGCCTATGGCATCGGCGAGTTGCTGATAGCTCCACGTTTCACCAAAAGGTATCGTCGTTAGCGCTTGCCAAACTTGACGTTGAAATGGCGTGCCCTGTGCGGCGAGAGGCAGGTCAAAACTGTCACGCTGATTGGCAAAGTACTGCTCTAACTGTTTGATTGCTTTAGTCAGTATAGGATCAGAATCGCAGCGCTGGCCTAAATTTTCTGGCTGAGTGGTCTGTGTTTCAAACCACGCTCCAGTCAACCCCTCACGAGTGGCTTGTAACACCATCTCACCGATAGGACTGGTCATGGTGGTGTAGACGTATTGAGTTTGCTCGTTGTGCGTGGTCATGCATGGCTCCAACAATGAAAAGTGGCGTAGCTCCCCCAAGGGGCGACGCGTGTCGAGGTGAGAGAAGGAAAGCGCGCCAACGCTTTTTTCACGACCAGATCCGTATCAAGAAAGCAGTTCGCTTGCGAGGCGCCGCGCAGTTTGGCGTAGTTGACTGTCCAAGGGCCGATGCCTTTCAAGGTCAGCCACTCATCGGGCTCTGCCTGAGGTTGTTCTAGCATAAACTGGGCAAACCGCGAGAGCGTCTCTTTGCGACTTTGCGGCATTTTCAAAAATGCCAAATCGGCACTCGCCACCTCGGCCGGCGTCGGAAAGTGAGTGACGCCGCCTGGTTGCAGGGTCGTGGCCAACAAATTGAGCTGTCCGATCGCCGCTTTGATGGACACTTGCTGACCCAAAATCGCCCTCACGCCCGCCTCCCAACAATCCCAGACACCGGGAATTCGCAGCCCAGAATACTTAACCAATGACGACTCTATCGCCGTCAAATGCGCTTCGACCGCGGTGATGTCGGTGTCCAAATCAAACATGCGTCTTAGCTGAGTCACTAAAGGGCGTAGCAAGCGTGTGTCCTCAAGCTCAAACTCTACCCTCATCACGCCCGGTTTATGGGGATAAATGCAAATATGAGCTTGATGATGACCGACAGTGACAACGCGCGAATAATGGCGGTCACTGACCTGCTCTAATCCCTCTATTGCGCGCAAACGATAAAAATCCAGCATTTGCGACCAATCCAGTGGGCCTTGGTAAGCAAGATCAATCACAGAGTGCGATTGGGCATCACGGCCTTGCCGACGCACTTGGCTCGGCGTCAATTTCAGCACCTGTTTAAACGCGTCGTTGAAGCGCCGCACGCTTTGAAATCCACTCGCAAACGCAATCGCCCCAATCGGCATCGAGCTCGAATGAAGCAGTTGTTTGGCAAACAGCAGCTGAGTCGATTGCAGGTATTGTTTCGGCGACATCCCTAAGTATTTTTCGAACAGCTTGCGCAAATAGCGATCACTGATCCCCAGACGCTCGGACAAATGAGGCAATCCCTTACTGTCTACCTCACCTTGCTCAATCAGAGTGATGGCACGTTGAAATGTGGTTTCCACCCCTTTCCATGCCCACGAACTCGGCGCACTGTCCGGTCGACAGCGTAGGCATGGCCGAAAGCCCGCCTGCAATGCTTGGGCGCGATCAAGAAAGTAGGTGACGTTTTCCTCTTTCGGTAAGTTGGCTGGGCATATCGGACGACAGAAAATACCCGTTGTTTTGACGCCAATATAGAACTGGCCGTCAAAGCGCGCATCTCGGCTTAACCTCGCTTGCTGGCATTCGTGCACACTCAATGATCCGAGCATCGCCATCGGCGATGACACACCCTGTCCTTTTTCACCTGTGGTCATTATTCACATTGCTCTCTTGGCGCTAAGTCATAGAGAAAGTCTAACGGTTTGCACACGCAATACTAGCCATTTTCGGAACTCAACCTTGTCAACTTTTGGATGAAAACTTTGGGATGAAGATCTTGGCGAAAGTGCGAACCTCATCTAAATTAAAAGATGAACAATAAAAATAAGGTAGTTGGCTATGAATTTACACACTTGCACGATTGTCCTAAAGGACAACATCACCATGATCTGCGACAGCGTCGAACAATCGCTCGGTTACATCGACTCGCATGGCGCAGCCAATATTGACCACATTCTGATTGATGCCTCCGACGGGGCGCATGTGCAGTCGTTCCATCATTTGAGCGTTGAAGAGTCCATCGAAAGCCTGATGAATCTCTGAATGACCTCTAGTTGTTGAGAGAGTGACTCATTCAAAAAAATTGAATGAGTCACTCAGTTTTCTCCGCTTATCCTTTCTCCGACATAGCGATAGACTGGTTGTTAACTAGCCGAGCTAGACACACTTAACCGTTCTGCGATTCGTGTTTAGAGTTTAAGAACCTCATTGAAAGGATAAAATTATGGCACAGACACTCGTTCTAAAATCCAGTATCTTGGGTGAGCACTCTCAGTCAAACCAAATCATTGACAAGGTGCTAGAGGGAAAATCAGGCATCATCGAGCGTGATTTGGCCGCCAACCCAATCCCTGTTCTTGACCTTAACGTCGCTACTGCGCTTCGTAGCCCAGCAGAAGATTTATCTGACGAGCTCAAAGCGGTACTCGCACTTTCGAACCAGTTGATCGATGAAATCAAAGCGGCCGATCAGATCGTGATTGGCGCGCCAATGTACAACTTCTTGATCCCGACTCAACTGAAGAACTACTTCGACTTGATTGCTCGTGTGGGCGTCACGTTCAGCTACACGGAAAACGGTCCTGTTGGCCTACTTGAAAACAAAAAAGTCGTGGTGGTCACAACACGCGGTGGTCTACACAAAGATTCACCTCGTAACTCGATTGAAAGTTACCTCACCACGATTCTTGGCTTTATCGGCCTTACCGACGTTGAGTTTGTTTACGCAGAAGCGCTCAACATGGGTGATGAGCCTGCTGCAGAAGCTCGTGAGCAAGCACTTACTCAATTGGCTGAGCTCGTATAACACGACGCTCTCGATTGCTAGACACAAAAAAACCTCGACGCTTCACTTATTCGTATCGTCGAGGTTTTTCTTTTCTATCCAGCTAGTTTTTACCAGCCCGTTTCCAACTATTCCGTTTCAAGCACTCAGGCCTACTCGTCTACCGGCCAATCCGCCATCTGCTGAAAGCTGAACGCCGTGACAGGATCGATGGTTTTCACCAACTTCTCTACCTGACTGATGGCATCGATCGACGTGCTCGCCTTGCGATAACTCAAGTAGATCGGACGATACCACTCTGCCACGCCATCCACTTTGACCAATTGCCCGCTGGCTAAGAAGGGCTCGACAAGAGAGGTGGGTAAGTAAGCACTTCCTCCCTTTTCAAGGATGAAGTCTAAAGCGATGCGCGCCGTTGAAGTACGTAGATAAGGCGCTGGGATTTTAGGGTGACGCTCAGCATGTTCAGAGGCAAACTTAGTGCCCCAATCGACATACACGTACTTGTCTTCCAGCACTTGATCCACGGTGCCCTCTGAGGTCGAAACCAAGACCAACACCACATCCGCGACTTTTTTACAATTGAGCTCATCGGCTTTGATTTGGTCAAAGGCGAACGCCATATCCAAGGTACGTTCTTGCAAACTGCGATTGAGTGCTTCTCTGCCCATGATTTCAGCCATAAAGCCATAACCACTGAAGGCATCCGTGATGAGGCTTAAGCCATTTTGCAGATACGCATCCCACACGTTTGGCGTCCCGCCTAGGGTCAGTTGCAGTGCTTTGCCATTTTCTAGGGAGAGTTCTAATTTCGCCTGCTGCAAGGTGCTGACCATCACTTCCGCGTAGCCAATCAAGCGCTCACCGGCGGAAGTCAGTTTGATGTTGTTGCGATCACGGATGAAGAGTTGCGTATCAAAATAGCTTTCCAATTGCTTAATACGTGCGCTAACCGCAGCTTGAGTGATGTACAGGTTTTCCGCCGCACGACCAAAGTGGCGTACATTGGCCAATTCTAAAAAGGTTCTGAAGACTTTAACGTCCATTAATATTCCTCAAAGTGCAAGCGTTCAAGCCTACCAAATCTTGCCATTAAGCAAACCATTGAATGGGCAAAATGTTACCTTAAAACCATAAAAATGTTTAATAGTGACAATAAAAAAGTTTTGTTTTCCTTTTGCTAACTTTGCGCCTAATTTTCGATCTGTACCGCTTAGGTCATTTATCAATTGTAGGTTACAGAGGCTACCACAATGTCTGACACTGAATTTCGTCACGGCAAAAAACGTTTTTACGACAACACTAAGTTTCCACGCGGCTTTGCTAAGTCTGGTGATTTTACGCTCGCTGAAGAAGAAATCCTAACCCTCTATGGTGACACCATGTTGGGCTTAGAGAACGGCGATCTCTCACCTGAAAACGCAGAAGAAAAGCATTTCGTAAAAGTTATCGAAAACCCTGGAAAAGCGAAAACCAAGCTGGAACGTGTGTGGTTAAAATACGTTCAACTCGCTCGTGGTCGTAAACGCTTTCACACCCTAAATGGTCGTTCAAAACCAGATGGCAATGTGGAAGATTACGCCGATGATGTGAGCTTGGTGGAAGAAGATTAATCTCGACCCGCAAGCACAGAATAACAAAACCCAGATTGGCAACAATCTGGGTTTTAACTTTTCTGCGGCTCGGCTATTTGGCCAAAGAGGCGACCTTTTTCAAGAAGCTGTCTCTTAGATGCTCTTGGTCATACTCCAAATGATAGGTGTTGTGGAAACCGATTTTGAGTTCAACGCCGTTACCGCGTAGAAAGACGTTGTAGCCATCATAGTCGGAAAACGCTTCGACCCCTTCATACATCTTGCCAAACTCGGTCGGCGTACCGCGCGCCATTACCATCTCGTAAGCCTGCAATACTTTGGTCGGATCCAGTTCGTTTTTCATCGCTGACCCTCCTGTTATGTTCTCATTTCAAGTATGGCTCTGTGTGTACAATTTAGCCACTGGAGAACGCCAGTGACATCACGCTTTCTCTATTTACTCTTGAGGCGCTAGGGAAGATCAAACAGCAACGCTTTGACGTTGTCAGCGCCGCGGTTGATGAGCGTGATTCGAGAGGTGGACTCTACCTTTGCACCATCTCCCCCTTGTAGGGGATTCCCGTCAACCTCTAACGTGCCGTCGATTTGGTGCACATACACCTTACGATCAGCGCCAAGCGCGTACTCCAGCGATTCCCCCGGTAATAAAATCAGCTGATGTAGCTGGGCATCTTGTTTAATATGTAAGGTACCCGCCTCGCCTGTGGGCGTCGCGATGGTCGTTAACCCAGGCGCTTGACCAAAGTCTTTTTGCTGATAACCAGGCGTTTGACCGAAAGTGTGCGGCTCAATCCAAATTTGCAAGAAGCGCAATGCATCGGTTTTCGACGCATTGTATTCACTGTGATAGATGCCTTTTCCCGCCGACATCAATTGGAACTCACCCGCAGGCAGTGACTTAATATTGCCTTCACTGTCTTTATGTTCGATGGTGCCCTCAAGAACGTAGCTGATGATTTCCATATCTCGGTGACCGTGGGTATCAAACCCCGCGCCGGGTGCCACTTCATCGTCATTGATGACGCGCAGCGCGGAAAAACCCATCTGCTGCGGATCGTAATAGTGGCCAAATGAAAACGTGTGTTTGCTGTCGAGCCAACCAAAATTGGCGCGGCCGCGATCGTGTGCGTGTCTCACTGTGATCATGACATTACTCCTCTTTCTTTTCTCCTAGATTAAGAGATGCTTGCGCTCACAAACAGCGGATAAATTTGGCTTAATAGTTCGAAATTTTTGATGAAGCAGGCGTAAAGTAATCCTTGTCCTATCGACAAATTGTTTTTGTTGGACACCAGGGGGCGTTTGTCCGTTAATGCGCTCGTCGCGATAACCCGGTCATCAAATTAAGCCCGCGACTCGTATGATTTCTAACTACACTGAAGTCATGTTTTATTCTTTAGCTTTGTGAGACTTGATGTGGAAAATTCTTCCAAACTCGACCGCGTTCGCGCTGACTACAATGTTCAACACTGGAGCCAAGGCTTTTACGGTATCGATAACCAAGGTGAGGTGTATGTGTCACCTGCGCTTGGTCAAGATCACCAAGTGCCACTGAGCAAAATTGTCGCTCAACTCGAACAAAAACAGCTTAATTTGCCGGTACTGGTCCGCTTCCCTCAGATCCTGCATCAACGTGTGCACGGCATCTGTGACGCATTCAACCAAGCGATTGATGAGTACCAATACCCGAATAACTACTTGCTGGTTTACCCGATCAAAGTGAACCAACAAAAAGAAGTGGTCGATGAGATCCTTGCCAGCCAAGCGCAACTAGAGACCAAACAACTTGGCCTAGAAGCGGGCAGTAAGCCTGAACTTTTGGCGGTACTGGCATTGGCACAAAAAGCGAGCTCAGTGATCGTCTGCAACGGCTATAAAGACAGAGAGTACATTCGCCTAGCGCTGATCGGTGAAAAACTGGGTCACAAAGTCTTCATCGTGCTTGAGAAAATGTCCGAGCTGGACTTAGTGCTTAAAGAAGCGAAAAGTCTTGGCGTTAAACCGCGCATGGGCATTCGTATTCGCCTGGCCTCTCAAGGTGCGGGGAAATGGCAATCAAGTGGCGGTGACAAATCGAAGTTTGGTCTAGCGGCATCACAAGTGCTTAGCGTGATTGATAGGCTAACGAAAGAGAACCAATTGGACTCTTTGCAACTGGTGCATTTCCACTTGGGCTCGCAGATGGCGAACATCCGCGATATTCGTAATGGTGTCAATGAATCGGCGCGCTTCTACTGTGAACTGCGCGGCATGGGTGCCAACATTCAATATTTCGATATTGGTGGCGGACTCGCGGTGGACTACGACGGCACACGTAGCCAATCCACCAGCTCGATGAACTATGGCTTGATTGAATATGCGCGCAACATCGTCAACACGGTTGGGGATGTGTGCACGCAGTACGAACAACCCATGCCGACGATCATTTCCGAATCGGGTCGCTCACTTACCGCCCATCACGCGGTACTGATCACCAACGTGATCGGCACAGAAGCCTACCAGCCGGAAGTGGTCAATGAGCCAGAACTTGATGACCCACTGCTGCTACAAAACATGTGGCGCAACTGGGAAAGTTTGCAAGATGGCAGTGATGCGCGTGCATTAATTGAAATTTACAACGATACGCAAAGCGACCTTGCCGAAGTGCATTCGCTATTTGCTGCGGGGGTGTTGAACCTGCACCAGCGCGCTTGGGCAGAGCAGATGTCATTGCGTATTTACTACGAGCTCAGCCGATTGATGAGCACCAAAAACCGCTTCCATCGCCCTATTTTGGACGAACTGAGTGAGCGTTTGGCGGATAAGTTCTTCATCAACTTTTCGCTGTTTCAATCGCTACCTGACGCTTGGGGTATTGATCAGGTGTTCCCTGTCCTACCTCTGTCAGGGCTTGAGAATGTCGAAGACCGCCGCGCGGTGATGCTCGACATCACCTGTGACTCAGACGGTACTGTCGATCAGTACGTCGATGGTCAAGGCATTGAGACGACTCTCCCTGTTCCGGCATGGAGCAAAGATAAGCCGTACTTTATGGGCTTTTTCTTGGTCGGTGCCTACCAAGAGATCTTGGGTGATATGCACAACTTATTCGGTGACACGCACAGTGCGGTCGTGACCGTAGATGACAATGGTGAACCTATCATCGAGCGTATTGATGAGGGCGATACTGTAGAAGATATGATGCGCTACGTGCATATTGATGTCGATAACATCCGTGAGCACTACCGTGAACTGGTCACGCAGCGCGTCAGTGAACAAGAACAGCAAAGCGTATTGCAAGAACTTGAGCAAGGCTTAAGTGGCTATACCTATTTAGAGGATTTCTAAGTGAACGATTTGTTTAGCAAAATCGATTATTCGCTCTACTCCAACGCGATGACCTTTTGTCGTCGCCCTTATATGCGCGACCCTATCGGCAGTGATGCCGATTTGGTTATCCTCGGCGTACCTTTAGATATGGCGACGTCAGGACGACCTGGCGCGCGTATGGGCCCTGACGCCATTCGTCGTGCCTCGGTCAACTTGGCTTGGGAAAGCAAAAAGTTCCCATGGGATTTCAACGTGTTCAAACGTGCTAACGTGATTGACGCGGGTGATTTAGTGTTCGACTGCGGCGACGCTGAAGACTTCACTTACCGACTTGAAGCAGCGACCAGTGAAATTTTGCGTGATGGTAAAACCATGTTGGCACTGGGCGGTGACCATTTTGTCACCTTACCCATCTTGCGCGCCTACTCGAAGCATCACGGTGAAATGGCGCTCGTCCACTTTGACGCGCACACCGACACCTACGCGAACGGCAGCTCATACGATCATGGCACTATGTTCTATCATGCGCCAAAAGAAGGGTTGATTTCGCCTAAACACTCAGTACAAATTGGTATTCGTACGGAATACAAAAAGCAAGATCATGGCTTTAACGTCATCAATGCGATGGAAGCCAATGAACTGAGCGCGAGTGAGATTGTTGCACAAGTGCGAGACATCGTCGGCGACAAACCAGTGTATGTGACTTTTGACATCGACTGTTTAGACCCTGCTTTTGCACCCGGTACAGGCACCCCTGTATGTGGCGGTCTGAACTCTGATAAAGTGCTGAAAATCATCCGCGGTTTTACCGGTATGAACATCGTCGGTATGGACGTCGTAGAAGTGTCTCCTCCCTACGACCACGCAGACCTCACCTCACTCGCAGGCGCCACCATCGCACTAGAGTTGATGTACGCTTGGGCAGCCAATCGCATCGAAGAATAACAACATCACTGACCAACAGGGAGCCCACTGCTCCCTGTTTTGTTTTCTGCGTTGTCATTTGAGGTGACTTACACCACGCTCAGCGATTCGATGGCTTGCTGTATTGAAGTAAAGTGGATTTTCGTCAAGCACATTTCCACCTTGGCAAACTCATGTTCTTGTACCCATTGGGTCACTTGTTCGAGCGTAATAAGCTCGCCGTGAGGCTGGTAGTGATAGCCTTGCTCGTCTGTTGAGATGAGAAAACACCGACCACGGCTATCAATCAGCCAATCGTCTTCACTCCAGATCAGCGACGTGAGTTCACTTTCCAATACATCTTGAGAGGGTATATAGAGTAGCTCGTAATCGCCGTCTAACTTGAACATGCATGGCCATTCAATCATGGTTGGGTTTCCTTTGTGTTGTCAAACTATAAAACAAACGAGACCGTCACCGAGACAAACGCGTGATCGCTCGCTTGGCTATCTTGCGCGAAGGACGGATTAATCAGATGTTGATCCAACACCTGATAGCCAACAACATCCGCAAGTGAGTATGGCGAGTGAGCTTGAAACTCTTGCGAGAGAAGCAGGTAGTCCAACACATTGCCCGTTGCGAAATGATAATGTGTGGCCGCTCGGTCTTTTGCTTTGTCATTGGCTTGGTAGAGGCTCCAGCTGTCTTCAAGTGTGAGTGTCGCACTATCGCTACTGGTATTGAGCGTGAGTTGCCCGGTCAGTACGCTGTCCAAACTTTGATTCATATCGCCTATCAGCACAGTCGGCACCGGATGTGAACGGTAGGCGTTTTCCATCGCAATTCGAAGCATCACGGCTTCCCAGCCACGTTGTTGATGAGACAACCAGCGCCCGAGAAGTGGATGCTCACTCTCACCACTTGCGCTCTCTGTCGCGCGTTGAGATTTTAGGTGACACACATAAACGGAAACTTCGCCTATATTGGGCACCGAGACCACGGCCGAAATCGGCTGACGACTAAAATCTGGAAAGGGAACGTCATAGCACTCCATTAAAGCGCTAGGCGGCGTCACCGCCTGACAACGTGTGATTGGGTAGCGAGACGCCAGCGCCACAACGGGCTGGGAGTAGATGTATTCCTGCTCAATATGCGGCGTATCGACGACCGCAAAATAGCCATACCCGAGATCCGCCATCATCTGTCTCGCGGCCTCAATCGAGAACACCTCCTGCAGCCCGACGATATCCGCATCAAGAAGCGTTAATTTCTCCTTCGTCCAGCGACATTTTTCCGCCCACGCTTGCGTCTCATAGATATTCTCAAAATCATAAAACGCGTTGGGCGGCGCGACAAAATTAAACAGGTTTGCGGTGGCAAACGTCAGTGTCTGATGGGTGTGCAAGCGACGTCTCTAACAATAAAAACATAGGATGAGTGTACCAAATTTCTGCGCGACGCTGCGTTACTTCTCGATCTCAATACCTAACTCTTTACGTACACGCTGACTCAGTCCTTTACTCACCAGTTGGTAGGAGGCGTGCAAATAGTATTGGAGCGCTTCATCGCGCTCGGGCGAGGCATCGATTTGCTGAATCCATTTCATGCCGCGGCTGGCAAAGTACGGCGCCGGGATATAGCCGTCACTTTCACTGAGGAAGACAAAGTTTCTCTCTGATGTCTTAAACGTGTAAGCAGGTGTACCACTTGGCGTGCGCGTACCGATGGCAAACACCTTGCCGCCCACTTTCCACACCTCGCTGTTGCCCCATTGCACCACGTGTGTGGTTGCCGGTAAGGCGCGGCAGAACTGGTTGAATTGTTCGTGATTCATCGCCATTCCTTTTTAATTTAGGTCGAGGGCATAGAGCAGAAGATAAATTGATCCATTACAGGTGGCAACAGAGGGGATTGATGTAGTATCGCCATTATTAACTCTATGATTAAAATGGAATTAGCACCTCGATGCGATTGGAACACGTACTAGAGATCATCGAATTTACCGACTCAGACCACCTAGAAAATGCGATGGCACATTACCAAACACACGCTTGGGTGACCGACACGTCACTGCCGTATCTGCACCCCGTTTATGACATGGCGCCCGAGGCGCTGTGCCAGCATCTTTCTCGCCTTGGGTTTAAAGGCACATTGAGCATTGTGCCGCATCAAGATGGTAGTGCCCAGCGCAGCTACTTGCTGTTTGACGCAAGTCGCATCGATGCGCACACCGCCATGCAATTATCTGGCGCACTATCGTCATCGAAACCACAATCCACATCCTGCCATTCTACCCAAGCCAAGGTGAATACCGTGCAAGAAGAAGAGGCGCTCTAGGCGCCTCAATTGCGTTATGCCCAAAACGTGAGGGCAATGCCCGTCAGCACTAAGATACAAGCAAGATTAAGCACAATACCGACTTTCATCATCTCACTTTGTTCCACGTGACCTGAACCAAACACGATGGCATTGGGCGGCGTGGCGACCGGCAACATAAAGGCGCAAGAGGCAGCAACCGCAATCAGCACAGACAGAATTACTGGCGATAAGCCAAACGCTTCGGCGACGGTGGCAAAAACCGGAATCAACAAGGCTGCGCTCGCCGTGTTGCTGGCAAACTCGGTAAGAAACACGACAAAAATCGCAATCACCGCCACAATGAACACTATGCCAAGGTGAGCAATCGCCTCGCTGAGGACATTGGCCAAAAAGACGCTGGTACCCGTCGCTTTGAGTACATTACTCAGGCAGATCCCGCCGCCAAACAGCAGTAACACGCCCCAATCTGCGGTTTTTTCGATGTCCTTCCAGTGCACGACGCGCGCAAAGTTCACCGCGACAATTGCACCGAGCGCCACCAGCGTATCGAACTTAGCAAAACCGCCCAGCATGGCATTAATCGGCTTACTGAAAATCCACAGACAAACCGTGGCAGCAAAAATACCTAACGTGACGATTTTGCCTTTATCCCACTGTACTGGCTGATAGTTAAGCTCAAATTTCCCTTGCAAATTGGGTTTCAGCATCAGATACAGCACAGCCATCGCGACAGGCAAAAGCACCAACGTCGTCGGTACACCAAAGCGCATCCAATCGGTAAAAGTTAGCCCCACTTCCGCTGCGGCGATGGCATTCGGTGGGCTACCGACGATGGTGGCAATACCGCCAATACTGGCGCTGTAGGCGATACCCAAGAGCACAAACACATAGGTTGGGTGCTCTTTATCTGCATCAACTTTACTCAGTACGCCGAGCACCAACGGCAGCATCATCGCCGTTGTTGCGGTGTTGCTGATCCACATCGACAACCCAGCGGTCACCCCAAACAGCATAAACACTGCCACATTCATTTTGCCTTTCGCCAAGATCAAAACTTTATCGGCAATCACCTTATCCAAGCCTTGCCTGTGCATCGCCGCCGCAAGGGCGAAACCGCCAAGGAACAGGAAGATAATGGAATTAGCAAAGTTGTTGAGCGCGGTTTGGGTGTCAAACACATCAAAGAACACCGCCATCACAGGGACAAGAATGGCCGTCACCGTCACGTGCAACGCCTCGGTGAGCCATAAAATGGCGATAAACAACAGCATGCTGATACCCAGTACAACGGGGGGATCAAACGGGAGGGTAAAATAGAGCAGCAAAAACAGCGCTATATCCGCTAAGACGATGGCGCTGTTGCGGTTAAATAACCACTCTCGGGTATTGGTGGGCAAAGGGACACTATCATTTTTATGCATTATTATATTTCCTTCTAAGGGCCGAACTGGCCCCTAGATGATCCCACAATGTTGCAGGCGGAAATAATTTCCTTTGCGAATTTGTTAACCGCATCAATATCATGGACATTAATGGCTTAACTATCAGTAATAGGCGGACAAACGCTTCACTAATCCGTTAATTTATCGAAACTTTCCATCACTTTTGGGCACTTCATCACGCGACCATGACCTTGGCCTTGTGTCGCCACCAAGCTGACGTTCGCCATCTCACTGGCCGCTTTTTCTGACACGGAGAAGTGGGTGAATTTATCTTGCTGATCATGAACGATAATGGTCGGTGCTTGGCGCAATTTGAGTTTGTTGTAGGGATCGATGGATTGGATCGGATAGCGATATTGCTCTTCCACTTTCGATACCACCGCATCAAACAAACGCATCGAGTAGCCTGAGCGAGAAATGCTGCCGAACAGATTGTCGAGGTAGTCCAGCACCGGCGCAATCAGCAACATCGGTTTATCCACCAATTTTTGATGATGGCACTCAATCGCAGACGCGGTTCCCATGCTGTGCCCAACCAGACCCGCCACATCATCGACACTGTCGAGTACCGCTTCTAGCCCTTGAACAAAGGCGGGAATATGGCCATAGACGCCTTCGCTTTGACCATGAGCCGGGTGATCATACGCCAGAGCGGTGTAACCTCGCTTAGCAATATGCGCCATCAAAGGGTAGAACTGGCTTGCGCTGCCCGACCAACCGTGGGTCAACACCCACACCGGCCCCGACCCCAAACGATAGGTTTTCAACACCCCCTCACCACTTTGCACTTCGCCTTCAATCAACCCTTGCGGCGCGGCGTTTTTCGGTTTGGTGCGCACCGGCGTCAGCAACAGTTTGCGCGCCGTTTTTTCCGCATGCTTAGGCGCTAAGGTGTGATGAAGCCTTGTGCCCCAGTTCACCATGCTTTTCTTTAAGCTGAATTTCGTTGATGTGTTGAAATAGATCTTATCACTCATGGTCGTATCCTTATCTGTTCGTAAAAACGAACGACCGTACTATTTTAAGTTAAAAAAACCGCGTCAATCGATGACGCGTGTTGATTATTCTGTTGGTTAAGCGCTCACTCTCCAGCGCTGCAATAGCGCCTCTACCCCAGACCAGAACAGCGCATAACTCGCCTGCTCGCCGTGGATGGAGTAAAACAGATGAGCACTCAAATAAAGCCCATACAACTCGAACGTGGCTTGTTTTGGATCGAGCTGGCGGTCGAACTCACCACTCTCGATCCCTTTCGCTACCTGAATGCGCAAATACTCAATCCAAGTGGCGATGGTTTTCTTCAATACTTGCTGTGTCGGCGTCGGTTGTGGGCACGCCTCTTTCCACGCATCAAGGAACATACAACTGCCTTGAAACGAGTGGTTCCACCCCAACCAATTGTCGAGCAGGCTGCGCAGTTTGCGCTCGATGTTGTCATCACCTTGCGCCCTCGCTGGCGCGATCACTCGCTCGGTAAACACGAGGTTGGCGTACTCCAGCACCGCAATTTGCAAGTTGTCTTTCGAGTTAAAATGGGCAAACAACCCACTCTTAGACATACCACACTGCTTCGCCAACTCTCCGATCGTCAGGCTCTCCAACCCATTTTCACTGGCCAGTTCAAATGCCTTGCTCAGAATATTCTCGCGGGTGATTTTGCCTTTACTCATCGGTGACTCACTGTGTGGACTGAACGCCTTTTTAGCACGTTCGTACTTTTTTGCCAAGTATGAAGTCTTAGCGGAGCATTGAAAACGAGGAGGAAAGGTACCTCCTGGATCGTTCGCCAAGCTTTTATTGTTTGTCATTAGGCGATAACGAATGATTGCACTACAATTTTTGTTTACATGTGAATAAGTAGAGCATGATGTTGTTACAGGGTTCAAACCTCAATATGCCTTTGGCGGAACTGATTTCTTCACTAACCGTCGCACTCGATATGACAGAGGGCCAGCCCCCTGAACACAGCATGCGTTGCTGCTGGATAGGCATGCATATTGGTGAGCGAATGAACCTTTCCTCATCAGAGCTGCATGACCTGTATTTTACGTTGTTACTCAAAGATGCGGGCTGTAGCAGTAATGCCGCGCGTATTTGCGAGCTTTACGCCACCGATGATCTGAGGTTTAAACAGCGTTATAAAACGGTCGGCACCAGCCTGACGAGCGCGATTAACTTCGTACTTAAAAATGCAGGCTCGGGAGAGCATTGGCGCAAGCGTATTTCGACCACCATTGATATCTTAAAAAATGGCACCGATTACGCACAAGAGCTGATCCAAACACGTTGCACAAAAGGCGCAGAAGTCGCCCGTGAACTCTTGTTCAGTGAAAACGTGGCGCAGGGTATCAAACATTTGGATGAACACTGGGACGGATCGGGCCGTCCTGAAGGGCTGCAACATGATCACATCCCACTCTTTTCAAGAATTGCACTTCTCGCTCAAGTAATGGATGTGTTCCAACGTGAACATGATTTGAGCATTGCCTTTTCTGAACTGGAACGTCGCTCCGGAAACTGGCTGGACCCTAGCTTAGTGACCATCGCTAAGCAGTTGGAAGAGAACGCGGATTTTATTGAGGCACTCAACGCCCCATCCATCGTCTCTTTTGTCCTCTCCATGTCACCCGCACTAGCAATGATTCCCTTAGACGATGATTATTTCGACCGAATCGTGACCGCATTTGGCAAGATCATCGACGCCAAGAGTCCTTTTACCTCCGGACACAGCGCCAGAGTGGCTGTTTTTAGTACCCTCATTGCCGAAGAGCTCAATATTGACCAAGAGGATCGACTATGGCTGAAACGCGCCGCTCTCTTGCATGATCTCGGAAAACTTGGGGTCAGCAACACCATCTTGGATAAACCAGGAAAACTGGATCACGACGAATGGGCACAAGTGCAAAACCACGCGGTGCTGACAAGAGAGATCCTTGAAAAGATATCGCCGCTCAGACACTTTGCCAAAATGGCGGCGGCCCATCACGAGAAGTTAGATGGAACAGGCTATCCCGACAAGTTGGTTGCCGAAGAAATATCGATGATGACACGGATTATTACCACGGCTGATATTTTTGACGCCATTACCGCTGAACGCCCTTATCGAGGCGCCATTCCGATTCCAAAAACATTAGAAATCATGGAAGAAAACGTCGGCACAGCCATCGATCCATTGTGCTTTAATGCGCTCAAAGCCGCATTAAAAAAACTCCCAGAGAAATACATAAAAGACATCGGGATGAGTGAACTCCCCTCGTCACCAACGCTTTAGATTTATTTGTAAAGAGTATCTTCATCACTTCGCTAACTGTGGCTGCGCCGTCTGTGTGCTTCAGTTTGATAGCTTGGTTTTGGACAAAACCTTGCTAGAGTTTTTGTTTAAATTAGCAAATCACAAATTACTACAGATAATGGAAAAATAATTGTATAGATTTTATATTGCAGTTGACGAATAAACGAGGTCCTATTCCTATAGTCGTTGAAAATCAACTCAGGATTTCGTAATAAAATAATTACCTCTGAGCATATTCCTGCGGTGTACAACCAAACAATTTTTTAAAAGAAGAGAGAAAGCTGCTCACACTGCTATAACCCAACTCATGCGCAACCAAGGTTGTGTTATACCCCTGAGAAATCTTGTCCAGTGAACTCATCAAACGAAAGCGGCTACGCCATTGACGGAATGTGAGTCCCGTTTCTGCCTTAAACAACCTTTCGATAGTACGAACACTTGCCCCTACTTGATTTGCCAGCTGTTCAAGTAACAGAGTTTGGTCAGGCTGATTAACAATAAGACTGATCAACCGTTGCAGGCGAGGGTCATGTCCTGATGGAATATAGAGCTCCAATGCTTCCAATGATTCAAGTTCATCAAGGGCGACCAAGCCCAAATTATGTGCTCGTTCTTTTGCGAGGGAACCTGCGCTTTCAGTAAGCTTGAGTATCACTTCTCGCAGTAACGAGCTCATTTTTAACATGATGACTTTATCAGAGTTCTGACGTACACAAAACGAAGGATCAACGTATAAATTCCGAGTCTGAGTGGCAGTTTCATTACTCACCTGATGGTAATGACCGCCAGGAATCCACACAGCATGCGTAGATGGAACGACCCAGACAGCTTTTTCACTGGTTACACGCAAAATTCCCTTAGAGCCCCAAAGAAGCTGCCCTCTGGGATGAGCATGCGGTTCGATAGCAGACTCAGCAACCATACTGCGACTATGGGCAAGCACGGGTTGAGTTGGGTCTAAGACAAAGGCAACGTCGCTGGGCGATAACATTGTCGTGTTAGGAATATGTTTTGACATCCTGTCTCGTTAAAACGTATCAAAAAAAAAGGTATTTTAGGAATAACTAAAGAATATATCTAGAGCCTGTTGATCTTTTAAGTCAACGGAACCTAATAGTTATAAAAGTTCAGGAGAAAACACATATGGTCAGCCGGCTCAATGTAAAGTCAGTCGCTGTAATTATCGCTTTGATATTTGCACTTGTGATTAGTATCTTTCCACTTCCAGGTCAGTCCGAGATGTTTTCTCGGAGTGCCGCAGTTGTCTTAGTCACACTCGTTTTTTGGAGCTCAGGATTCGTTCCGCCCTTTCTGGCTAGTTTGATTTTCTTTGCTTTAGTCACGATATTGGGCCTAATTTCACCATCGATAGTATTCGCGGGTTTTGGTTCTACCGCTGTATGGCTCATCATTTCAGGGTTTATCATTGGTGCAGCAATTTCCAAATCCGGGTTGGGCCAAAAACTTGCGACAATGATTTCACCTTACTTAACAGTTAGTTACCCGCAACTTATCGCCGGTTTGGTATTTAGTGCCATGCTACTGGGGTTTATCATGCCCTCTTCCGTAGGCAGAGCAGTGGTGTTAATTCCCATTGGTATGGCATTAGCTGACACCATTGGACTGAAAAAAGGCAGTAACGGCCGAATTGGCATTGCTACTGCCCTTGCAATTTCGTGCAATATGCCAAGTTTTGCAGTGTTACCTGCCAATATTCCCAACATGATTTTAGCTGGCTCCAGTGAAAACCTCTTTAATGTTACCTTTGGCTACACTGAATACTTGCTACTTCATTTTCCCATATTGGGTATCGTTAAATCTTTGGTCGTCATTTGGTTAGTACTGCGTATTTTCCCTGACGAAATTTCGGCCCCATCAGCCGCTGAAGACACCAGTAGCGAAAGTTTTGTTTCTGACCAAAAGATGCAGAAAAAAGTGGGTATTTTGCTCGCTATCACGTTGCTATTCTGGATAACAGATACCATTCACGGCATTAATCCGGCCTGGGTAGGTTTAGTGACCGCAATTATACTTCTATTACCTAAATGGGGAATTGTAGAACCCAAAGCGTTTAATAGCTCAGTTGATTTTGCCACAGTGATTTTTGTCGCAGGTGCTTTAGGGCTGGGAGCTCTTGTTAATGAATCCGGAATTGGCTCAGCATTAGGGCAGTTATTTGGACATATACTTCCAGCAGACCAAAACAGCTCATTCCTGAGTTTCATGGCACTGTCTATCATTTCAACTCTCACAGGATTAATCGCAACAATCCCTGGTGTTCCAACAGTATTAACACCGATGGCCGGAGATTTCGCTCAAATAACCGGGTTCTCTCTACCCGCTGTTATAATGACTCAGGTAATTGGTTTTTCGACCGTAATTTTCCCATATCAAGTAGGACCACTAGTCGTTGCAATGCACTTATCAAAAGAGCCTCTGTCTAAGCTATTAAAAATTACTCTTCCGTTAACGGCCATTACGGTTGTTGTGCTGATGCCTTTAGATTTCCTATGGTGGCAACTACTAGGCTGGATTGGTTAATAACCTGCCACTAATACTTTATACAATCAATATGCTAAATAATAAGAGCCTGACCACATTGAATTGGTCAGGCTCTTATTAATAAATCACTTGTGATTGCGTTTTCAGCTTACTACTACTTTGAGCTATTTTTCCCCGAGTATATGGCCAAGCCATTACGCCGCCTTCCATTACTTTTACATTTTCCAGCCATAAGCACTACGTACCAATTGAGCTTCATAACCTCTTAACGAGATTTTGCAATAGCAGATAATCTCCGTTTCTTTATCTTGTGGCAATTCGTCCAAGCGCTACCTTAGCACAAGGAATTAACGTTTCACCAATACCAAGCCGCATCTGCTCATATTCATCCTGGCCACGCACATCAAGAATGAATGGTTTTTCATTATGCTTACACAAACTCATTAACCACAATACTGCCGGTTGTACCGTGGGAAAGCCCCACCTATCATTTGAAAATGACTAAATCGGTGTATATCCTTTAAGCATCACATCATAAACTGGTCTCAGAAGCGTTTCTTCAAAACGCCAGGCGATCGCACTTTCATCCAATGGATCAACAATCTCAAAAGGTAAGGCGGTTACTGGCTGCAAAGCATAGTTAAATTCCCACAACATTGCATGGCCGACATCCAAAATCATTGGGCAAGAAGTATAACCATCCCAATTAGCGGTTAACGACTGCCCCTTTATTAAACTGCATAAATTTTCCGCCACAACAGGAAGCTGGGATTTAACTGATGCCGCTGTTTTACCAATTGGTGTACCAACACAATCGCCAATGCCAAAAACATTAGGATAACGGTTATGCTGCATAGTAAAATTATCAACATCCAAATATCCTAGGAAATTTTTATTGTCTGCTAACGCAGAATCACGAATAACCTTAGGCGGTGTCATCGGCGGTACGATATGAATAAAATCCCAGTTAATGCGTTGGCTTGAGCCATCTGGCTGAGTAAAGATTGCCGATTTATTACTGCTATCAATAGAGGTAAGTACTTGCTCATAATTTGGTGTTATGTTCCGCTTTTGCCAAACCTCTTTCAACTTGTCATTGAACGCCTTAACAGAAAAAAGTATGTTTTCTGACGTATAGTAGTTGAAATTAAATTCGTCTCTTCGCCCACTTTGAGCAGCAAAATATTCAACTAAGTTTGTGGCTTTCATTGGTGCACCGGCGCACTTCATCGCACCAACTGGACGGGTGAACACTGCCTGACCATTTCCTGGGTTTTCAACAAACTGTTGCGCCTGCTTATAGCTCGCTAGACCAGCTTCTGGACTGTGATAGATACTCGCTATTCCACCTTTTCCTATTAATCCAGTTTCCATTCCTTCAATAAGATCATAGCGTAGCTCAATACCAGTTGAAACGATTAGATAGTCATATCCAACTTTTTCACCGCTTTCAGTTATCACTATGTTCATATCTGGTTGAAACTCAACCACTGTACCGCGTTTCCAGTTTATCTGGCGATCTACATAACGGTTTAAGGGCGCAACGACATCACTTTTACTATCATAAGATCCAGCAAGAAGTAATGTTTGTCCTGGCTGATACCAATGGAAGTCGCGTGGCTCAATAACCGTAATCTGCGCGCCATTAAGCTTGCGTAGCAGCATGTTTGCAATGCCAATTCCTCCGGCTCCACCACCAACAATAACAATTTTAGCTTTGCTATCGATTTTACTTGCTTCATTATACCCGACACCAACAGCGCCTAAAGCGCCCAAAGTGAGCCCGGACTTTAATAATGTTCTACGTGTTATAGGCATAAATAGGTCCTTTAGAAATGCACAAATTAAACAAAGAAACAATCGCTTATCTCAATCCTACACCTTCATTGAGTAGCAATAAATCAACGATTGCAAATCGAACTATCCAAATCAGCCATCGCTTCATAATGGCTGATATATACCTTGCCTTTTAAGTGTTCAAAAAAATCTGACTTTAGAATGTCATCCATGACTGGGCCTTTAACTTCTGATAAGTGCAGTTGAATCTCGGATTCTTTCAGACGTTCGTGAATCAACGTGAGGCTTTCCAGCGCACTGGCATCCACCATGTTTACCCCAGATAACATCAATACCAAGTGTTGGATTTGTGGGTACTGTTCCAGATATTCCGGAATCTGATCTTCCAGATAGCGAGCATTGGCGAAATATAAGCTTTCGTCAATTCGCAGGCTGAGTACTGTTTTACTTTGGATCACATTAAAGCGCAGGATATTGCGGAAATGTTGAGTCCCTTCAATTAAACCGACCACTGCAATATGTGGCCGACTGGTGCGCCAGAGAAATAGCGCCAGAGAGGCAGCCAGTCCAGCCAGTACGCCAATCTCAACATTGAAGGCCAGTACACCAATAATGGTAAGAAACATGGCGATAGCGTCACTTTTGGCGCTTTTCCAGGTATGGATAATGGCTTTCACATCAATCAATGCGGATACTGCTACGATAATGGTTGCCGCTAGCACCGCATGTGGCAAGTAGGTAAACAGCGGTGTGAAATAGAGCACGGTAATACCGATGCCGATGGCAGTAAATGTGCCCGCTAATGGTGTTTCTGCGCCGGCATCATAATTGACTACTGAGCGCGATAGACCACCGGTAACCGGGAATCCACCGTTAATAGCGGAGGCAATGTTGGCACCACTTAAGGCAATCAGTTCCTGATTAGGCTCAATTCTCTGGCGACGTTTTGCTGCTAATGTCTGCCCAACGGAAGCTGACTCGACGAAACCGATAATACTCAGCAAAATAGCGGCTGGAAACAAGTCACCGATTAGTGCCAGATCGAGTGATGGAAGTGAAAAGCTGGGCAAACCGCTTGGGATCTGGCCGACTACGCTGACGCCTTTTTTGTCCAAATCAAACAGGGCTACCAGTACAATACTCAGTATCATCACCATCACTGGAGCCAGTTTAGTTACATGACTTGCCAATTCTGACGAAAGCCCTAGCTTAATTAAACTAGTTTTGAGGTTCTTACGTGCGTAGATCAGGGCAATCAAACAGGAGGTACCAATCAGCAAGGTATAAAAATTGGTTTGAGGTAACGCAAGAATCAAATTAGTCAGGCGTTCAATTACATTTTCTCCGTGCAGCGGCACGCCAAGAATATGTTTAAACTGTCCGATAGAGATAAGGATACCGGAGGCGGTCATAAAGCCGGAAAGCACTGGATGGCTTAAAAACGTCGTCAGAAATCCCAGTCTTAGTACCGACATCAGAAATAGCACGATACCGGAAAGAAATGCCAGGGTTGCAGCAGCAGTGATATAACCTTGACTACCCATTTCAAACAGAGGAGCAACGGCTTCTGCGGTCATTAGTGAGATGACTGCGACCGGACCAACAGCTAGTGTTTTACTAGTACCAAACAGAGTATAAGCGATCAGCGGCAGAATACTGGCGTACAGACCAACAACGGGCGGCAGGCCAGCGACCATCGCGTATGCAAGACTTTGTGGAATTAACATCAAAGTCACGATAATAGCCGCTAAGCCATCTTTAGTAGCATCATGACGCGAATAGTCAGGCAACCAAGACGATATCGGCAACCATTTCAACCAGGAATTTTTCATGCCTTGGTTATCCTAAGCAATGTATGTGAATTCGTTCAATCGGGTTGCTTAACCCAACTCAGGTCAAAACCCACTTCGGCGGCTTGGGCAATACGGTGATCAAATGAGCCTAATTCGTCGCTGCTCATCGACCAAAGTGCACTGCAACGTGTGCCTGTACGACAGAAAGCAAAAATAGGCTTAGGGGCCTGCGCAAAGAACTGACCAAACTGTTTCCCCTGCTCTTGAGTAATATTTCCGGATATCACTGGTAAGTGGAAATAGGCTAAGCCCTGTTCTTTAGCCAGTCGTTCAATTTCTCTATTCAGAGGCTGACCATTTTCTTCCCCGTCAGGGCGGTTATTGACGATAGACTTAAATCCCATCACAGCAAGACGTGCTACATCGCTGGGTAGAATTTGTGATGAAACGGTAATTGAATCGGTTAGATAGATTGGTACCAGCATAACAGAAACTCCGCTTCAGACTTTATTCAATGGTATTTTCAGATAGCGCACACCGTTATTTTCTTCCGGTGGTAATTCTCCGGCTCGCATATTGACTTGAACCGAAGGCAAAATCAGGGTCGGCATATTCAGCGTGGCATCACGTCCTTCACGCATTTCAACAAATTGCTGCTCAGAAATACCCTGTTTGACGTGAATATTGTGTAAACGCTCATCACCGATCGTCGTTTCAAACAGATACTCTTCGCGGTGTGGTGCTTTGTAGTCATGACACATAAAGACGCGTGTATCATCAGGCAGAGCGAATAACTTCTGAATTGATTGATAAAGGGTCGCTGCATCTCCGCCGGGGAAATCGCAACGGGCAGTGCCGTAATCGGGCATAAATAAGGTGTCGCCAACAAATACACAGTTCCCAATCACATAAGCCATGCAAGCAGGTGTGTGGCCCGGAGTATGAATTGCCTGAGCTTTAATACCGCCAAGGGTAAAACTTTCCTGATCAGCAAACAGGTGATCAAACTGACTGCCGTCCATTGCAAAATCACTACCGGCATTAAACAGTTTGCCAAACGTATCCTGTACCACCGTGATTTTGTCACCAATGCCCAGTTTTCCGCCGAGTTTCTGTTTGATATAGGGAGCCGCGCTTAGATGATCGGCGTGGACATGGGTTTCAAGAATCCACTCAACCTGTAAGTCACTTTCCACTACAAACTCAATCAGTTTGTCAGCCATTTCGTATGAAGTTCTGCCTGATGCTGGATCATAGTCGAGCACTGAGTCAATCACAGCACATTGTTGACTGTTAAAATCAACGACGACATAGCTGTATGTGAAGGTTTTTGAATCAAAAAATTCATAAACGTTGGGAGTCATGTTTCCTCCGTTGCTGTAAATATTGAGTTTCTCGGCATTGGAATGATGGGCACCGGAAGGTACCCGTTAAAATGTCGTCTCAATATAGAGTGGGTGGAGCTTGCCGATTACAGCGTTTTTTTGCTGAAGTACCAGTCAACATAATTGTAACCTTGATCTTTACGCACTTCGGCTTCTTGAGTAGTTGCTGGTGGTGGAACAATCACTTCATCGCCGGGAGTCCAGCTCTCCGGAGTTGCACAAACATTAGAGTCTGTAGTTTGTAACGCTTTAACCAAACGAAGAATTTCGGCAACTGAACGGCCGTTGCTCATGGGGTAGTACAACATTGCACGTAAAACGCCTTCAGGATCGATAACGAAAGTGGCACGTACAGCAGAAGTATCACTTGCTCCTGGCTGAACCATGCCGTAAGCGCTAGCAACTTTCATATTCAGGTCGGCGATAATCGGGAAGTTAATTTCTACTCCAAAGTTATCTTTAATACTACGAGCCCACGCGATGTGCGCGTGAACACCATCAATAGACAGCCCCATCAATTCACAATTTAGTGTTTTAAAGTCATCACTGGCCTTCGCAAAAGCCATAAATTCGGTTGTACATACTGGTGTAAAGTCGGCAGGATGAGAAAATAGCACGAGCCATTTTCCTTTGTAGTCTTCCAACTTTAACGTCCCGTGTGTTGTCTTGGCATTGAATGCCGGTGCTGGTTTGTTTAACTGTGGCATTGCTACCATTTGTTTTTCATGTTCGCACATAGGTCACCTTTCATCATCTTACAATCGATTAGTTATCATCAGTTCAGTAATAACTGGCTAGTTAAAAAGCTATGGTTTAATCTGATCGATCTCTAATAATCACTTTAGGAACAAAGTGGACGTATTCGACTCACTGTATACTGTTTAATAATCGACCAACCATACGCACAGTATACAACCCTCAATGACATAAAACTCACCAAAAAATGACAAGAAACTATCTCAACACGACAAACCTTCAGCCAAGCGCCAAAGCATATATCCTTGATAGTGCAAAGCCCGTACTTATAGAAAAAAGGCAACTAGAAGCGGGTACTGGCGTTCCTGAACACCAGCATCCTAGAGGACAGTTTATATGGGCTAAATCAGGTACCTTCAGTATCCTTAGTAGTAACAAGGTATGGATAGTACCAACATCATGTGGGATATGGATTCCTAGTAACGTCTTTCATGAGCTATCCAGTGACACAAACACAGTGTTGTTGAGTTTATATGTTGATCCTTTTTATGACGTTCTTCCAGGAAATGAGCAAGCCGTCGTAATGAAACTCAGTAGTTTATTGAAAGATGTTATGGAAAGGCTTGTAAGTGATAAGACTAATCAAAACTACAGTCGCTTATTGGGTCTTGTTGTGTTGGAAGAGTTATCTTCTTTAGAGCAAACAACTTATTGGATGCCATCTGGGGCAGACCCTCGTTTGAAAAAATTACTAAGTTTACTAATTAACGAATTTTCTTCTAACCATCAGTTGTTCTCCCTTGCACCTAAGGTTGGCGCAAGCCCGCGTACGATAGAGAGGCTATTTGTTAAAGAAACAGGACTGACGTTTAGAACATGGAAAAGTCGGTATAAGTTGATTCTGGCGCGAGATCTTATAGAGCAAGGGATGACAAGCAAAGCCGTAGCACATCAAATCGGATATAAGAGTGTTCCGAGCTTCACTAGAGAGTTCAGCAAATTTTTTGGTGTTCCTCCTCAGCAATGTATCGAGTCCAAGCACAATGATGGTTAACATGGTGTATCCGTCCTACTTGTACCAAGTAGAGCGGATACAATTAATTAGCGACTAAATTCGTCCACAGCAGCTAGCGCTTGTGTTCCATAAATAACAGCAGGGCCACCACCCATCAAGATCGCAACATTTATGGTCTCAACCAGTTCTTCTCTGGAAGCTCCCGCTCTAACCGCTGATTCAACGTGGGAACCGATACAGCCATCGCAACGGACATTGATGGCAATCGCAACTGCGATAAGCTCTTTATACTTGGTTCCCATAGCGCCCGGAGAAAAAGCTGCTTTGTGAAGGCTTAAAAATGCGTTGAGAGTATCAGGGCTCTCTTTTCGAAAAGCGGAGCCTAGTTTGCGTTGTTGCTGATTAATTTCTGTATAATTTTTGCTCATAACTTTACCTTAGTTGTATATTTAAATTTATTTACTCTGGCTTGCAGATTTCACCGTACTTTATGGCTTTGAGTGTATTAAATGAAAGCCAAAAAATTAGAAGGGTTAGACATCCTAATAGCGCTATTCCCATATAGAAGTATTCAGGTAAATGAACTAGCTCGGCATATCTAAATAAAGCAACATTAAAAGCTGCTACCGGAAATGAAAAAGCCCAAGATGAAAGATAAAAACCACCTTTTCTAAATTCATTGATATTTAGTACCAGTAAAATAGCGGTGAATAGTGCCACAGAAGCAAGTATTCTGGATAAGTCAGTCAGCTCTGGCACTAGTGAGCTATAGGACACAAAACCAATAGATGGTGGTGCTAACAAGATAAACAGCATAGGTTTAAAACGTTTTGGCAGAGCTTCATGAAAAATCAAACGGTTGATAATGATGGTTAATAGTACAATCCAAAAAACAATACCAACGCCGAAAAAGAACCAGCTTACCTCCATATATCCCAACTTAGTTCCTGTGATTGGAGCAATAATGTTACCAACAACCGGAATAAACCAACTAGGATTAGCGTGCTCTAGTCGATAGTGATCGTGGTGTATCCAGCTATGCATAACCAATAAAGTTAACGATAACTGGACGGCCGCTCCTATGCCCCATAAAAAATAGGAAAGCGATTCAAACCTATGCCAAACGACGGAAAGGAGTAATAGGCTGATTGAGAAAGCTGAAAAGAAATTAATCTTGACCGGGTGTTTTGTTTCTGCGATCACTGCATTTGGATAGCGAAAGAGTTTTAGTAGATAAAGGCTGCTCACCAGCAGCATAACGATACTTGCCAAAGCACTGGTGAATGTTGTCACCACAGGAAAAGACATCCCCAGAGCTTTTTGCCACGCAATTGAAAATCCACTCAACCCCATAACGATGGAAAACATTGAAATAGGGAAATGTATTAATCGGCTTTCTACCTTTGCAGAGGATGAGTGGTTTATGGATACGTTATTCATAACAAGCCTTTTAAGAAACTGACTTTAACTATTAGTTGCATCTTAATATAACCGCATATTAGTGACGCTTTTGACAAAAAATACGACAATTCATATTCCTAATACGACAGCCGGTATTTTAAAAAAAAATAATATTGTAAAGTAGTTGTTAGCCCAGTTTCAGCATAGGTCGATTCCCAAACTATATTTTCGATAGAGATGCTGATACTTTCTCTCTGGGTTTTATTATTAATCAAGGAGTTACTATGGATACTATCAATATAGGAATTAATGAACCTGACCGTATTGCTATTGCTGATGGCCTAAAGCGATTGTTGGCAGACTCATACACCCTTTATTTACAAACTCACAACTTTCACTGGAATGTGACCGGTCGCCAGTTCCGCGAGCTTCATTTGATGTTCGAAGAACATTACACAGAACTTGCAACAGCTGTAGATGATATCGCTGAACGAATTCGTTCATTGAATATCATAGCTCCTGGTACTTATAAATCCTTAGCAGCACTAAGCTCCATTGAAGAAGTAGAGGAGATCCCGCTAGCAATGGATATGGTGAAAATTCTCACTCAAAGTCACGAACAAGTCATTAGGACTTGCCGTGAAATACTAACGATAGCTCAGGAAGCCAATGATGAATCATCAGCGGCACTGATTTCAGATAGAATGCGCGTGCATGAAAAAACGGCATGGATGTTAAGGGCTATTTCAGCCGAGTAGAGTAAATTAATTCGCGCCTAATCTGACACTTACGACTTTATCTTAGCACTGTCAGATAATTACTGGCTCAGCATTCTCTCGATTTAATACAACAGGTATCTGTGTCGTTTAACCGACAAATAGGAGTAACTATGATTGACATAGTTGATCTATCACGACTGCAATTTGCCTTTACAGCGATGTATCACTTTTTGTTCGTTCCATTGACTTTAGGTTTAGCTTTCTTGCTCGCCATCATGGAATCTGTCTACGTTATGACAGGCAAAGAAATCTATAAGGACATGACCAAATTTTGGGGCAAGCTGTTCGGTATAAACTTCGCACTAGGTGTAGCAACCGGTTTGACTATGGAATTTCAGTTCGGAACGAACTGGTCGTATTATTCTCATTATGTCGGTGACATATTTGGTGCACCACTAGCCATTGAAGCCCTCGTTGCCTTTTTCTTAGAATCCACTTTCGTAGGCCTTTTCTTTTTTGGCTGGGACCGTCTGTCTAAGCGCCAGCACTTAGTTGTTACCTGGTTGGTTGCCTTGGGCTCAAACTTTTCTGCTCTATGGATCTTAGTTGCCAATGGTTGGATGCAACACCCTGTTGGTTCAGAGTTTAACTTTGAGTCCATGCGTATGGAAATGGTCAGTTTTGCAGAACTTGTTCTTAACCCAGTAGCTCAAGTTAAGTTTGTTCATACCGTAGCAGCGGGCTACACAACAGGCGCAATGTTCGTACTTGGCATTAGCTCATACTACCTCCTCAAAGGACGTGACATTCCTTTTGCACGTCGTTCATTTGCAATCGCATCATCATTTGGTCTAGCGGCGGTACTTTCTGTAATCGTACTTGGTGACGAATCTGGTTATGAACTCGGTGACGTACAAAAAGTTAAGCTGGCAGCAATTGAAGCAGAATGGCATACAGAACCAGCTCCTGCTGCATTTACTGTCATCGCTTTTCCAAATCAGGAAACGATGCACAATGACTTCGCAATCAAGATCCCTTGGGTTCTAGGTATCATAGCGACTCGCTCCCTAGACGGACAAGTAACTGGTATCGCTGATCTCAAGGTGGAGCATGAAGAACGTATACGTAACGGTATGCACGCGTATGAATTGCTTCAAAAACTGCGAGGTGGAGAAACCTCAGAAGAAAACATGCTCGAATTCGATCATGTCAAAGACGATCTAGGTTACGGTTTACTTCTCAAGCGCTACACCGATGAAGTGGTCGATGCTACAGATGAGCAGATTGCGTCTGCAGTTGAAGATTCTATCCCAGCCGTGGGGCCATTATTTTGGTCTTTCCGCCTGATGGTCGCTATCGGATTCACGATGCTGTTCGTGTTTGGTGCCGCGTTTATCCAAACGTGCCGACAGAAAATCACTCAGAAGCCTTGGATTCTCAAAGCATCACTTTTGAGCATCCCTTTGCCTTGGCTTGCCGTTGAACTAGGTTGGTTCGTCGCAGAGTATGGGCGTCAACCTTGGGCTGTAGGTGAAATCCTGCCAGTTGACCTCGCGGTATCGGGCTTGACTGCCGGCCAGTTGTGGGGGTCACTACTTGCAATAGCAGCCTTGTATACCGTATTCCTGATCGTGGAAGTTTATCTGATGGTTAAATTTGCACGTAAGGGACCGAGCATCCTCAAGACGGGTCGCTACCACTTTGAAAAGAACGGTGAACTTGCACAAGACGAAGTTAACCGCCAAGTAGAAATGTAACAAGGGAGAATGACAATGTTTGACTACGAAGCTTTTCGATTTATTTGGTGGGTACTAGTCGGTGTGTTGCTAATTGGTTTTACCATTGCAGATGGTTTTGATATGGGTGTGGGTGCCCTGGTACCAATTATCGGTAAAACGGACAACGAACGCCGTGTGATGATCAACTCCATTGCACCTCACTGGGACGGTAATCAGGTATGGCTGATCACGGCGGGTGGTGCTTTGTTCGCAGCATGGCCACTAATATATGCAGTCTCATTCTCTGGGTTTTACTTTGCTATGATAGTGACACTGGCAGCTCTTTGGTTACGTCCTATAGGGCTGGATTACCGATCTAAAATCGAAAATTCAAAATGGCGTAGTAACTGGGATATAGCTATAAGTATTAGTGGTTTTATCCCACCGATAATTTTTGGTGTAGCATTCGGCAACTTAATTCAAGGAGTACCGTTTACACTGAATGATCTGATGATGGTTACTTACCACGGTTCTTTCTTCGGTCTGCTCAATCCGTTCGCACTGCTTTGTGGTGCAATTAGTTTGGGTATGTTTCTGATGATGGGGACTACTTGGTTGCAAATGAAGACAACCGAAGAAGTTTATTGTCGTGCACGTAAGTATACGACGCAGTCGTCGCTGTCAGTTGCTGTTCTATTTGTTCTAGCAGGTTTTTGGGTTCAATTTATTGACGGTTATGTAATTGTTGGTGAGCTAAACACTCTAGCTGCATCTAACCCGCTGGCTAAAGAAGTAGTACGTGAGTCTGGTGCGTGGATGGGAAATTTTGCGGACTACCCTGCTATGTGTATCGCACCACTTTTGGGGGTACTAATGCCACTGTTGACCATTTTAGCAACCAAAGTTGAGAAGAACGGTTTAGCTTTCCTGTTCTCTAGCCTTACATCTACTGGAATTATACTGACCGCGGGCTTCTCAATGTTCCCGTTCGTTATGCCTTCTGATCTGGAACCAAATCACAGCTTGACAATGTGGGACTCAACGTCAAGTGAACTGACGCTTCAAATAATGACAGGTATAGCTGCTATATTCGTGCCTATTATCCTTATGTACACTTCATGGGCATACTACAAAATGTTTGGCCGTCTCGATAATGAATTTATTGAAAATAACAAGAATTCACTTTACTAGGGAGCAATTCACATGTGGTACTTTGCATGGATTTTAGGTGTGTTACTAGCGAGCTCATTCGGCATTATTAACGCTCTATGGTTAGAAAACTCAGAAATGATGGATGAGGATGGTTCATGAGCTGCCGAACACGATGCACCGTTATCGAAAGGCGTCGCAAAGGGAACGTAGAGATCCCAAAACATCTATCTCAGTAATTTGCTGTTCCTGCCCTTAGTCAAATCAAGTTCTCTGATGTGAGGTGTATTTGGCCCAGTCAGATCAGGATTTTTCTCGCTAGTGCCATCGTTCTATTCGCGAGAAAGCTAACTGGGTAGTATCGCCAGATCGCAAGTTTACAGGAAAGACATTCTCCATCGTGTTTGAATCACGGGGCAAGCCCAAAAGCATAAGCGTCACAGTCAAGGTGTACTGAATAGCCGCTCAAACTAGTAATACGGTGATGGATCTTTATATTTCACAATTAGTTATTGGCATATGCCAATAACTAATTGTATGGTGTCTTTTATACACAGATAAAGGAGAGCACTATGTTGTTTGCCATTCCCTGCCGCGGATCTTCTCTTTCCAATCATTTTGCTAAAGCCCCTCAAATTATGCTGTGGGACAACCAAGCAAATACCAAACGAATCCTTGAACTGCCTAAGTCATCATCGTGTTGTGGCCATAAGCACTTTTGGCGCGAGGTATTGCAAGATAATCAGATTCATGCTGTTGTCGTTCGTTCAATTGGTTCTAATATGCTAAGTACACTGTTTAAGCTCAATGTTCGTGTTCTGAGTGCACCGCGTGGGTTCTCTCTGGAGAGCTTTGATGAAAGCCAACTGACTCCTGTTACTCAAATTGAATTTGCTCGGCCGTCAGCGAATAAAAATAGAGCGAGGTGTTCAAGCCGGAGTACAATACGCGCTACTGCAATTGGTATGCGAGAAACATACAGTGAAGGAAAAGTTACAAGCCCTAGAATAATCACTAATAAGCTTTCACCACAAACGATGAATCACTTGGCGAAAACGTTCAACTTACTCGATAAACAAGAGAAAAAATAATGATTTACCTAATCAGCTTTGCGACTTTTTTGGCCTTTGTGGTTTTCATGGCGATAGGCGTAATGCTAAAACGTCAGACTATACAAGGCAGTTGTGGTGGGCTGGCTAGTATTGAAATAGAAAGAGAGTGCAACTGCGTCGAAACGTGCGATGAACATGTGCGTGTACTTCACCAAATACAGGAACCGCAGGCATCAGGCGATAAGGTTCTGGCTATCACTCTCGACTAAACATGAGTGCCTGACCATGAACTAAGCTCTGAGCTACTTTGGCACGAGCACGCTTTATAATATTGCCAAATGTCTGCCTAGAGACTCCCATACTAGCCGCAGCTTCTGCTTGGCTGAGATCTTCGAGATCGGCCAAGCGCAGAGCTTCAAGTTCCTCGGCCAACAGCTCAACTTTATCGAGTTGAGAAAGAGGCACGCCATTAGGCTTAAAACTCTCGTATGGTGCGCTTCGGCAAATGTTGCGCTCTTTTTTTGGTCTTGCCACTTTGTTTACACCTCTAGTCTTATCGTCTTTTCTAACTGAGTAGTATTTTATGTCTATTTATATACCCAAAAATCACCAACAATGTGCGGTTTGCTGCCAGCCTTTTTTCAACGATCATAGTGCCATCCACTTTGAGTTGACGGCTGACGGAGGTGTTGTGGGGCAAATTGTACCAACTAAAAAAGTGCAAGGCTATCAAGGTGTCATGCAGGGCGGTGTGATTGCTACATTGCACGATGCAGCAATGACTCATTGCCTATTCGCTCGTGATGTTTGCGCTATGACAGCTCGACTTGATGTTCGCTATATCAAGCCAATCCCTCTCAACTCAGTAATTCAGGTTCAGGCTCATTGCTTCATGGAAAAGAGAGGTATGTATTTAATGCAGAGTCGCATTTTAATCGGTAAGGACTGTTACTCATCTGCTGAAGCTAAATTTATGTAATACCCGAGACATACTTGAGATGTCGATAATCGCTTTGTGATACGACTGACATCGTAGTAAACCTCCCTGTAACCATTCAAATGCCATTCTGTGGAGAGTGATTTCGCTTAGATAATATATACCAACTACTAGTTCCAGAATTATTAGCTAATCTAAATTGCTTTGGAGCACTTCTGAGCTGGGAAGTGCCATCTATTGAAGGTTCTGAACAAAACTAGTTGATGAGCGTGAGATTCTTGTTGGGAGATAGATTTTGGACGAAAGTGTTTCAGGGACTTTGCTACATTAACGAAGTACGGATTATCTTCTCTATTAGTGACCTCAGACTCTTCGCCCAAATTTCTTGGGCCATCACGCAAACAGAGATATAAGAAAAAGTGCATTTCGTGATCATGGTTGGTTCGTGTCAAGGACAAAGGGAAGTGGCTCTAGTACTAGCGATCTGCCGGTAAGTTTAAATCATGCCATAAATATTGGCCGAGATGCAGCAAAAGTAAGATTAACGGTAAGCAAAAAAAACAGCAGTCAGTGATAGGGTTTAATCGCCAAATAAATTCTACGCAAACTACCATTTTCATGCCGGGCTAAATGACATGGTTCAGCATGCACTCCCAGGGGCCTCAAAGGGAAGATTGAGCACCTTCTGCCCATTTGGTCAGCTTTAAATCGTCCAAAATAAGCAGCACGCAAGGCACAACAATTGACGCGAGTAACGTAGCCGAGACTAAGCCAAACGCAATACTGGCAATTAACGGGATCAGAAATTGCGCTTGCGTACTGGTTTCGGTTAACAGTGGAAGCAATCCTGCAAATGTGGTTAACGAGGTGATAAATATCGCTCTAAATCGGTCACGTACCGCCTCTCGACAAGCGTCTATCAAGCGCTCGCCTTGGGCGATATTCTTCTTAATAAAATTGACCAACAGAATGTTATCGTTAACGACGATACCCGCTAAGGTAGCAAAGCCAACCAAGCTTGGAATAGTCAAATCGAACCCCATGCCCAAGTGCCCCCATACCACACCAATCCAGCCCATAGGGATTGCCAGCAGCACAGCAATCGGTTGAGTGTAGCTTTGTAACAGGAACACTAAAATAAGATAAATCCCCACCACGCCAAGAGCAAAGAACGTCGCCAGCGAGGAGCCCGTATCTGAGCTTTCTTTATCCTGACCTTGCGAGGTGAAGGTGATGTCTGGGAATTTGTGTTGAGTTTGCGAGACAAATTCGCTATTGAACTGCAGCATAATTTCACGCGCATTGGCAACCCGCGTATCGATATTGCCTTGCACAACCACAGTGTTCATCCCATTAATGCGGTGAATTCGCGAGAAGGCTTGTTTTCTGTCAAACGTCGCAACACTTGATAATGGAACTAGGGTTCCATTGCCTGCCGTCACCATCAAGTTATTCAACTCATACAGGCTAGCTTGGTGCGTAAACTCATCCAGTCTCACACTAATATCCACCAGCTCGCCTTGTTGGAAAACCGTCAGATCAGTACTGCCTTTTACCGCGCTGCGCAGCGTTTGAGCAATGTTGGAAGCATTAACTCCCATCACGCCAGCTTCATCTTTAAGGTTAACGTGAAATTCGGTTCTGCCCTCACGCAGATCGGTGGAGAGGTTATAGACACCGTCAAATCCCTTCAACCATTTCACCAGCGAGCGGCTGACTTGATTGAGCTCTTGTAACGACTCCCCCTGAACCCGAATATCAATGCCATTGCCAGCAATGCCCCGTTCTTTGTCGGTAAACTTGAGTGAAACCACATCCGCCGTAGGGCCTACTTTTTGTTTCCAATCTTGGATCAGATCTTTAATGCTCTGCTGCCTAAATTGCGCTGGCAATAGATCGGCACTGACGGTTGCCATATGCGGCCCCGACTCATTAGCATCAGCATTTGAGTTGAACATGATCGTGGTGCTCGCGACCAAAGGTTTTGAGCTTGGGTATTTCTCTGCGTATTCTTGGTTGAGTTCATCAAGCGCGTTTGAAACCTTCTCCACCACCGCCTCTGTCTGGCTCAGTAAACTGCCTTGAGGGAGCAAGATACGCGCCTGCAGCACATCACTTTCCAAGGCAGGCATGGCTTTGAATTTCAGCCAACCTGACGAAATGGAAGCGGTTGAAATCATCACCACCATCACCAATATCCCTACTGAAAGATAAGGTGCATTCATCGCCTTGACACTCACTGGCACAAAGAATCTGTCTCTGATGTTTTCAAAACCGGCAATAAACTTGTCCCGTATAGGATTAGAGCGAGATTCAGTATGGCTATGTGCCAAATGAGACGGCAAGATCAAGAAAGCTTCTATCAGACTAACAAACAAGGTAATCAATAACACGATGGGAATATAGCGTAGTACTTCGCCCATCTTGCCTGTGAGAAACATCAGCGGCCCTATCACCATGATGGTGGTAGCAAACGATGCAATCACACCTGGGAAGACTTGTTTGGTACCTTCAACTGCAGCGTCAAACGCGGGTAGCCCTTGTTGCCTCTTGGCAGCGATGTTTTCTGCAATGATCAACGAGTCGTCCATTAGCAGACCAATCGCAACAATCAGCCCGACCAGCGTCATCATATTCAGGGTATAACCGAGAAGTTGTATCGCAAAAATGGCGCCAAGGAATGAAACCGGCAGCCCCATGGTGACCCAAAAGCTAAAGCGAATATTAAAAAACGCCCACAACATCAAAAATGCCAGTGCTAATCCCTGTGCGCCATTGCTGGTGAGGATTCTCAGACGCTCAATAATATTGGTGCTGGAATCTTGGGTGATGGTTAAAGCGACGCCTTCAGGGGCTCTCGCCTGTTCTTTTTCAACGAAGCTGACGATCGCATCTTTGACCGTTAAGGTATCTTGAAATTGCGTTTTGGACACCTGAAGCAAAGCGGCACGCTGACCATTGAACAGGATTTGATTTTCATCGCTAGTGAACTTCTGCTGAATAACGGCAACATCACCGAGGCGAACCTGAGTCCCCGTCTCACTAGATTTAATCACGATATTTTCGAAGTCTCTGACGTTGCTGCCTAAGTGGTCGAAGCGGACGCTGATCTCTTCCAAGTCATTACTAAATACGCCAGCAGGAGTGCTGATACTTTGCTGTTGTACTAGATTGGACAAGTCGGACACACTCAGGCCGTACTGCTGCAGCTTCCACTGCGATACACGAATTTCTATTTCTTGATCCGCAAAACCGCTCACGGTCACCTGAGCGATCAATGGGCTCTCTTTTAACTTGTGCTTAATTTGTTGGGCATAGAGATATAAGTCCCTATCTGACATATTGCCGGTAATCGCGACACTGGCCACCGTTGCCACTCGGTCCAGTTTCGATACCGTGATCTGCTCAACTCGATCCGGAAAATCACTGATGGCGTTAACCTGCTGTTGAATATCGCTGGTTAAAGTGTCAATGTCTTCATCATCGCTGATTTCCACATTGGCGATGACCAAACTCTCTCGGGCATCACAGCTTAACTCTTTAATTCCACTCAGCTTATCGAGAGAATCTTCCAACGGGTAACACACTGCTTCCATCATCTCAAAAGGTGACGCGCCCGGATAAACGATCCGAACCTCAACATTTTTGGTCGGCGTCAACGGAAAAGTGTCTTTCTGCAGTTTGGGCAAGGCAAAAGCCCCTAACAGCAGTACCGCCATCATCAGGACATTGGCGCCAGTGGTGTGCCGAGCAAAAAAAGCGATCATAATTTGCCCTCTTTCTGAATCGCGTTTAGGGCTTTAAATCCGCTCTGCGTATCCAACCAAAGGCCGATTTTCTCATCCGGTTGCGGTTGTAAAGCCATCCCCTCAACGGCGGGTGAAAGTTTACTTAGCACAACCACATCACCGAATTCCACGCCAGATTTGATCACCGCAACCTGCCCTTGGACGAAATCTATCCTGACAGGTTTGCTTTTCAGTTTACCTTCAGAGACAGTGTAAACTTTACCATCATGGATGGCGTTTATCGGTAGCAGGACTTGTTGCTCCATCATTGGTGCTTTAATCGTGACTTTAACGAAAGTCCCACGAATAAGTGGTGGCTTCTCCCCGGGAATGGCTTGCTGATAGGGCTGATTGATTTGTGCAACCAGGCTTTGGCTTTGAGTCTGGGCATCGATTTCACCGCCGGAGCGACTGATCTCGGCAGGCCAAGTAATTACTTTATCGCCTGCTTGGAGCTCGACTGTCGCGCTCAAGTTGCTATGAACATCTTCGTCAAGCGAGTCAAAGCGATTGGAAATTCTTAGCGGACGCATTTTACCAAGCGGAAACTGCGCGCGAACCTCAACGGCATCGATGTCATCCGCTTTGAGCAGCAATTCCCCCTTGTTGACATACTCGGCGAGTCCAACCAAGGTTTCGACAATGCGAATATCAAATGGGGCTTTAATTACGGTTTGTTCGAGATCTCGGTTTGCAAGTGCTAGTTCCGTTTGCAAAACCTTTTGCTGCGCTTGATTAATGGCCAGTTGGTTTTTCTGTGTCTGGAGCTGTTGCTGGCTACTGAGCAAGTCTTTGGTCGCGCGGTCTTTCTCTGTTTTGGAGATATGCCCGGTTTCACTCAATTTGATTGAGCGGGCATATTCTGACTGTTGTACCTCAAACTCTTTCTCTGCAATCTTGAGCGAATCGATAATGGTCTGATTCGTTAGCATTAGCACTTCAAGCTCAGCTTGCAAACGGGCAATAGTAAGTTGATAAGAGGTGGGGTCAATTCTAAGGAGTTCGCTGTCTTTGCGGATAATAGCGCCCGTTTTGTATTGCTCAGAAACCCACACAACCGCGCCGTCAAGTTCAGACTGTGCCTGCCAGTCTTGAACAGACTCGGTATGTCCATATCCGATGGCAGAAGGTTGGATATTTCGCGGCTCGACTTTCAACACCCGAACCACCTTTTTAGCAGCCGTATTACTCGCTTTAGGCGGTTCAGCCTTCATCCCTGGTGCGATCACCAATAACGCGATGCCCAACAAAACAGGAGGAACAAACAGAGCCCTTTGTAACCAGCTATACCTAGTCATAGCGATTCCCTTACTATATATTAGCTTTTCCTTAATCAAAAGGTAGCACACCAACATAAGCGGATTTGCTTCCTTGATCTCAAAGTAAGTCAGGCCTCACAAATGGAGGCCTGATTGAATTGAGCTACTGATTGTTTTTGCCTTTGCCCATGGTATTTTTGGGGTTCACCATGCCTTGATGAGCATTAAACTCTTGTTGAGAGATAGCGCGATCCGCGTTGCTATCTAACGAAGCAAAACTGTGGCTTTGATTGATATTTTTCAACGTACGTCCCTCTTCTGCTCGCTGGGCAATACGTTCTGAGCGTGCTTGATTGAACTCGGCTTCGGTTATCTTGCCATCACCATCGAGATCAAACTGTGAGAATACTGGGCGTGACATATTGTTATTCATGCCTTTATTCATTCCACCAGCCATTGCTCCGAAGGCAATAACGATACCGAGTAACGCGATTATTGTGCTTTTGATTTTTATGACGTTTTCCTTCTCTTTGTTTCACTACTTAAGAACATACTAATATAAGTAAGATAACGTCATGTGATGTAAAGGCATGTAAAGATGGCTAAGTAGATATCGATTTACGTTCTTATCGGTTTGTAAGCGCAGCGCAACAGAAATTATGAAACTTATGCCGCTAGTACTCTGGTAAGAGTACAGGCATCTCATGTTGGTTTCATGCGCTCTAAACACGTCTTGGGGCAAAAATGAGTCACGCTACTGCCACACCAACCAAACATTTGAACTCCCCCACAAAAACAACACATATCCCCTCCTTCCTGCCCGACTCCTTGATTTCACCCCGCCTCCTGCGCGTGGTTAGCTGGTATACCTAACAGCCGGTTGTTAACAATGATAATTATTATGCAGAAAGAAAAAATCCAGAGTATCGAACTTGGCCGTGTGGTGGCGATCATCGCGATTGTTGCTATGCATGGGCAGCCATTTCTCTCCTACTGGCTATCGGATGGCACCCCTTGGTTTGGGTACATTTTTAATCAGGCGACACGCTTTGCTGTGCCGCTGTTCTTTTTGATTTCGGGGTATTTGATTGCCCCTAAACTGGACGCCAACCCCATCGCGACGCTCAAAGCCTACAGCGCGCCGCTACTGCGCATTTTTGTTGTGTGGAGTGTGATTTGTCTTGTGATGCCGTTTAACCTCAATGTGGTGATGGAACAAGGGTACTTGGCCGATCGCATGGGCTACTGGCAGTTTTTACTCTCTACACCGCTTAATACCTTGCTTGAAGGCGGACTGGTGCACTTGTGGTTTATCCCGGCGTTGGTATTAGCGGCGGCGATTGCGGCAGGGTTGGCGCATATTTCCCAATCCCAGTGGTTGATTCCGTTGGCGTTGCTACTGTATGTCTACGGCGTATTGGCAGGCAGCTATCAAGGAGTAACGGATCTTTGGTCGCCGTTTTTCACCCGTAACGGGCCGTTTTTCTCAACGCTCCTGTTCGCATTGGGTATCGTGATCCGCCGTCAACAATGGCACGTGAGCAGTGCGCAGGCACTGACGATGGCGGCGCTAGGGATGTTGATTCATTTCGCTGAAGCGTACGGATTGTCGTTTTATGACCAGCCTTTCAACACCAATGATTTTCTGTTTGGGACCGCGCTGTGGGGAACGGGCTGTTTTCTCTGGTTATTGACCAAGCCTTCGCTCGGCCAAGGTCATTGGCTGACGGGGCTCGCGCGCTACGTGTTGCCGGTTTACGTCGCGCATTTACCGATGATGATAGTGATGTTCAACATCGCCGGGGCGTTGGAATTAGAGGGGTTGATGCGGGATGCCAGTATCTTTGTGGGTACACTCACTTTGACGTTTCTACTGGTGAAAGCCGTGGATGGCACCAAACTCAATACTTGGTTGTTCCGTTGATACTCAAGCGCCGCTGATACGCGGCGCTCTTGTTATCTATCCAAGCAGTTTCGAGTACGGCAGCGCGATGAGGTTTAACACCATCAGCGCGGCCATGACGAAGAAGGTCAATTTCATTCCAGTGATACGGTGCTTTAGCGTATCGGATAAAATCGCTTTCGCGTGCAGCACTCGCCCAATCACAAACGCAATCCCCGCCAAATGAATAAAGCCGACATGCACACCGTTGTATTCCGCCAAGGCCATTAAAATCAGAGTGATCGGAATATAGTCAACCGCATTGCTGTGTGCGCTGCGAGCTAAAACCAGCGCTTCGACGCCGCCGTCAGCGTATTTTATGAGCTCTGCGCGTCGTTGTTTGATCACTTGCCACGCAAGCGAAATCAATAATCCGGCTAATATCACCGCGTATAGCGCCGTTACCATAGTGTGTCTCCTTGATTGATGTCATCTCTAACATAATGGGGAACGATGGATTATGCCAGCCGAAACAAAAGGCAGCGCCCAATGAACGCTGCCTTTTTCACATCACCGATCTAGGGTGGCTGTCACGTTAGTATGCACGTTAAGTGCACATGACGATGACATGCGTGTGCGATGCTTGCTTATACCACCTGACACTGAGTCCAGTCATAACGCAGCTCATGCCAATGCCCATCACGTTGGTAACGCACGACCACTTGCTCAGCTTGCCACTCAACATTAAGCCCTTGGTAGCGCCCGTCTAAAGACAAATCGTGCAGTACCGTAACCTGACACAATGTCGCTTGGCTTCTGAGCACACTGTAGGCCAAATCACTGGTGGCTGGGTTATCTGGGGCGTAGCCCGTGAGCAAGCCTAGCGGCGTGTCGCTGGCGATGAATTGACTGAATGTCGGCTGATCTTCAATCTCATAACGTAGCGTTAAGCCGCTTTGTTCTGCCAACCACTGGGTGTCTGTCATGCGGGCTAATGGGCCTTCAAGTGGATTGTCGATGGCCTCACCACGTTGAGCCAACTGGTGTTTTCCGCGCACGTGATAGGTCAAGTCTAGGTGCTGTTGGTGCGGGTTCTCGATGCGGTTAAGCTCGATCGCTGCATCGCCTAGCCAGAGTAAGGTACGACGAAAACGCACATCTTGGTACGCTTTGCTGTCCCAATGCTCCAGCGTGTGGCTATCGACTTGCGCTGGCGGCTTAGACCAATCGACTTGCGTATCAATCACCGTCAGTGCATCGCTCTGCTGATAGGCCAGCAAGGTCGGGTTGATAGGAGACTGGTTTTTCTGGTTCACGACTAAGGTGTTGTGCGTCGCGCTGTTTTTGTAGTAGCCGTAGTGCAGCTCAGCGCCGTAACCTGTGGTGCCAAGATCTGGCAGAATCTCTTTGCCTGCGCGGGTTAAGACCATGCCAAGGCGGTCATAGTGATCGTGCTCACCGCCATAGGGCGCGTGTTTAAGTAGCAAGGCGTTGTCTTGTTTGTCATCGTACACCAAGCTGATCCCAGCCTCTTTGGCGTGTACCGTGTGGCAGGCAAGCGGCGTCGCCTCCGGTAAGGTGTCTACGCCATAAAGCAGCGCATCAATGTTATCGCGCTCTATGTTTTGGTAGATGCTGCTGAGCATGCGTGCAAACGGCTCACATGGGGTTTGTCGGTAAGCAAACTCAAAAATGTGCGCATGGGTAAGCTGCTCTTGCCCTGCGATACAGTCATTAAGACGCGGGAAGGCGCCGGTGTTCATCACCAAACTGAGCGGGAAAGTCAGCAACTTGAGGTAATTCGGGTTTGAGGCGACCGAATAGGGCGTGTTGCACGCGATCTTCTCAAAATTCATTAACGCTTGCAGCGCGTAGTAGTGGTAGTGAATCGAGCCTTCAAACCACATTCCCTCACCCAAACAGCCATGATTGAGCTGATAGTGCAGGCCGTAATCGGTATTGAGCGCGAAATCGAGGTAACGCGAATCATCGAGAATCAGACCAATCACACCCACGGTGGCGTTGATTTTCATCTCATGGTTGTGCAACTGCGGAGTGCGGTATTCCATCAGGAACTCGGCCCCTTCACGCAACAGGCGCGTCTCAATTACCGCTTGTTGCTCGGCGCTGAGCGCTTCACGGATGAAATCATAACCTCGCGCCATATCAATATGGCAGTTGGCCTCACACAGGGTTTGCGCGTTGGCTTTGCCTGGGCCGTTGTACGGAATGCCACCGTGAATTTCGTAATCTGGGTAGTACTTGGCGTATTCAAGCAAAATCGCCGTGACTTTCTCAAGGTAGAGCGGCTCTTTGGTGATCTGCCACAGCAAGCCAAGGTCGTAACACGCTTTGGCGTTCAGCCCATTCATCCAGCGCCACCATGCGCCATCATACGGTTCGCCGGTAAACTCTTTGCCGTCCACTGGGCAGCAGTGTGAGAGCGGCTTGTCGCGATCCCATGTCAAGCGCACACCGTGCTCTGGGCAGTAGTAGTAGAGGTTCCACGTTGCGCGGCCATCGCACGGCACGAGGATCTCGTTCTCGAGCACAATCTGATTATTGGATTTAAGCGCGTCAATCACCTTAGGGGTGGCGCGCTCGCGGATGAGATCCATGTCAGAGTGAGAAAATTGAATCATGAAGACGTCTCCATCTGAGTCGTTGAAAAGCCGAAATAGCGCTCGGCGTTGTAGTAGCAAATGTTTTCAATCGTGGTTTTGAGTAGTGACTCATCGTAAGGAAGCTCACCCTCGCTGACCCACTTCGCCAACAGATCGCACAATACGCGGCGGAAATACTCGTGGCGGCTGAAAGAGAGCACATTGCGTGAGTCGGTCAACATGCCGACAAATCGCCCTAATGCTCCGAGATTTTTCAGCGTCGTCAGCTGCGCCACCATGCCATCTTTGTGATCGTTGAACCACCAAGCCGCACCGAACTGGATTTTACCTGCGGCGCGATCGCTGTCTTGGAAGGCGCCAGCCATGCAGCTCAGCACCGCATTGTGGTTAGGGTTGAGGTTGTAGAGCACGGTATTGGGCAGCTCGGCACTTTCATCCAGCGCACTGAGCAACTGCGCCAGTGGCTGAGCAATCGACAGATCGTTGATGATGCTAAACCCGGTGCCGCCACCCAGTGCCTGTTTGCGCCTTTGGTTGACGTTGACCAACACGCCGATGTGCAGTTGCATGCTCCAGCCATAGTGGTGATAACGTCGGCCAAGCTCAATAAACAGACGAGTTCGCAGCGCCACTTGTTCAGACTCGCTCAGCGCTTGTCCATTGAGCAGGGTTGAAAACGCTGCTTTAGCCTCTTCTGGCGTACATGGTGTAAACGCCACCTGCGTTAAGCCGAGATCAGACAAGCGGCAGCCGAGCGCATGGAAAGTCTCTATGCGTGCATCAATGGCAGCAAGATAGTCATCCCAGTGTTCGATTGGATTGCCCGTCAGCACCGCCAATTTACCCGTCACCGTCTGCAGCGCAGCAGGGGTATCGAACGCCAGCAGCTCATCGGCGCGAAACGTCGGCAGAACTTGTACGGAAAAATCAGATTGCTTGAGCGCGGCGTGCGCGCTTAAATCACTCAGCGGAGAGTCGGTGGTGCAGAGCGTTTTGACCTTGAGCGAGGTGAGCACCTCACGGGTGGTCAACGGCTGAGTCGCCAGTTGCTGTTGGCAATGCTGCCAAATGGCTTGCTCGTTGTCAGGGTTTATCAGCAAATCACACTCAAAAAAGCGCTTTAACTCAAGATGCGACCATTGGTAGAGCGGGTTACCGAGCAAATACGGCACAGACTCGCACCACTTGGCAAATTTCTCAGCGTCACTCGCCGCACCGGTAATAAAGTGCTCATCCACGCCGTTGCTGCGCATCGCACGCCACACATAGTGATCGCTGTGCAGCCAAGCTTCGGCCAAGTTGTGAATGGGGGTGTTGTCTAAGATGTCCTGCGCTTCCAAGTGATTATGATAATCAATAATGAGCATGGGCGCGGCGTAGTTGTGATAGAGGTGCTGAGCGAGTGTCGAGTTGAGGAGAAAATTGTCGTGAATATAGTGATTGTTCATTGAACCAGCCTTAAGTATTGAGCCTTAAGTTATGGCATCCCCCCAGCCGCGTGTGCGAGTGGGGTGAAAGCAACGAAAAGGCCAACCGATCGGCGGCTGGCCTTGGATTCGTCAGTCAGAATCAGTTCTTGTACTCTTCTGGTAGGTCTGCGATGTAGATTGCAGGCACACCTTCAAAGTCACTGGTGAACAGTACGCCATCGTCGTTTGGTGTGAACGATGGGTGTGGGTGAGTGATCTGACGATCACCGTCTAGCACGTCCCAAGAGGTACTGTGCTTAGCCAGTTTCGCAAAGCTCTTATTCTTGGTGTTCATGATGTATAGGAACGGGTCGTTCTCGATGTTGTAGCTTTCTGCGTCTGCCACATCCACCGGCGCATCACAGCCGTCACCCACCATCAAAGAACCGTCGAAGTTACTCATTAGGTGAGAACATGGTGGCATCACCATCACTTCTTCATTCTCAAGCGTTTCTGGGTTCGCTTTATAGATCACGCGATCCGTTTGACCTTTGAAGTAAGACACGTAAGCCATTGCGCTGCCATCTGGAATCCAGAATTCGTGCGTGCAAGATTCGCCTTCTTCATGCTCTTTGATCTTACGAACGTTTGAGCCATCTTCGTTAACCAACCACATACGTGCGTCAACCAGATCGTGTGGACCTTCGTGACAGAAGCCAACGGTTGAGTCGTCAAATGGACGGTAGATTGGGTGGCCTAGCCATGCGTTATCTTGGTGAACCACGTCCAACTCACCCGTTTCGATGTCCACTTTGATTAAGCGACAAGTTGGGTTGGTGTGGTAAAACTCAGCGAATTTTTCCCAAGAAGTCAGTGGTTGCCAATCCGCTTTAAGGATCTCAATGCCCACCAACTTAGTGCACTCTGAGTTTGCTACCCAAGTGCCGTAGCCTTTCCACTCTTCATCAACGGTGTAAACGACAGTTTCGTTTAGTGTTTCGAGGTCAACCTTCATCAGGTTGAGTTCGTTTTTCACGTAGAAGAAAGAGCGGTCGTCGTCAGAGATGAAACCGCCGAATGTATTATCGCCCGCACCTTCTGTCAGCTGAGTCGCTTGCTGAGTTTTTAAGTCCAATAGGTAGTAGTTGCGGTTGCCGTCAAAATCGCCAGCAAATAGGAGCTTTGAGCCATCCTTGGTGAAGCATTTCTGGTAGAAGTAGTTACGGTGACAAATCACATCAGTCGGTGTCAGACGCGTTACCTTCACTTGGGTATCGCTATCAACGAAGGTTTCAAAGCCCAGTTGAATCACATTACCTTTGGCCATTTTAAATTCTCCTAAATTCTTAATTGGTATAGCCACCTCCGAGGAGGTGGCCAATCATGATTTAAACGTGATTAGTTGGTTTGCTCAGTGAGCTTTTTTTCATCACCAACCTGAGCACTCTTCTTCAGTGCATAACCCACGGCGAATATAGCGGCCGCACAACAGGCGAACACGAAGCGTCCCCACAGTGGGTTTGGAATCAATACCATCAAGCTCAAGCCACCCGCCATGTAGATAACCAATGTACCTAGCTTGTTGCGCTGCATGCGGTCAACGATGTCTTGACCTTCAGACGCGACCACTTCAGTTTCCACATCGTTGAAGAACTTCTCAGTTTCCGCCAACTGCGTGTCTGTCTCTTCTTTGTAGAACAAGGTGGTTGCCCAGAAGAAGCCCGCGGTTAGGAATAGGTGCGCTGCGATAGTGATCATCGTACGCATCTCAGAGATTTCACGCCCTGTTAGATCCGTCATGCCGAACCAGCCGCCAACCACTTGCGGTGTGAACACGTTGATCACAGACCAAGAGACCAAGCCACCGAATACTACGGTTGCCCACGGTGCCCATTTTGGCGTTCTACGGATAATCATACCGAAGAATAGAGGAACAAGAATTGGACCTTGTAGCAAGGTAGACACTTGCATCATTAGGTCAAATAGGCTGAGTTCTTTTAGAGATGTGAAGAACTGCGCCATCATGATAACCATTAGGCCGTTCGCGACACACACTAGCTGACCCGCACGTAGCAGTTCTTTGTCAGACGCTTTGCCTTTACGAACGATCGTTGCGTAGAAGCTGCGGACAAAGATACCTGAGTTACGGTTTAGTGCTGAGTCCATTGAAGACATGGTCGCAGCAAATAGACCCGCCATCAGCAGACCAACAGTACCCACAGGCATGATTTCACGAGCAAAGACTAGGTAAACCGCATCGCTGGCTTTCGCGCCAAGTGCTGGGTACTGAGCCGCTGCATCTGGGAACACAATCGCAGTTACCCAAGGTGGGATGAACCAAATCACCGCACCTGCAAGCATCATTGCGCCTGCCATTAACGCCGCTTTAGTTGCGTTGTTTGAGTCTTTTGCGTTTAGGAAACGGTAAGAGTCTTGCATGTTGTTGATACTTTGCAGCTGTTTCACCACAAAGAACAGGAACACACAGATCGTCATCAGTGGGTAGTTCATGTCAGGACCAATGAAGAAGCCTGATGGGAACTCAGTAATGATCTCACCTGGACCACCGATGTAAACCAGCGCCACGATAGCACACGCAATCGAGATGATCGCGATAACCAAGGTTTGAATGAAGTCCGATGCCACTACGCCCCAAGCACCACTCAATAGAGAGATGATCAGAACCGCAATACCGGTTGCCCAGATAGTGGTGATGATGTCAGCGTCAAATACCGCTGAAGCGAATACGCTCAGACCGTTTAGCCATACACCGCCGTTGATCACACTAAGAGGGATGATAACCCAAGTGAAGAACTGCTCGTTGGTGTTACCAAAACGACGACGAATACCTTCCGTTGGGGTGTCGACACGCATTTGGCGGAAACGCTTAGCAAAGTAGAGGTAAGCCACGACGTACGCCATGATGTTACCGAAGAATACGCCCAGTACCGCAAAACCATCATTGAAGGCTTTACCGGCTGCGCCTGTGAACGTCCAAGCAGAGAACTGCGTCATAAACGCCGTTGCACCTACCATCCACCACAACATTTTACCGCCCCCGCGGAAGTAGTCACTGGTGCTGTTGCTCGCCATCTTTTTGAATAGCAAACTGATCGCCACCATTAGGCCGAAATAGCCCACGATGACAAGATAATCAAATTCCATAGCAGAACCTCGAAATACTGTTTTAATTTAAGTGTATTGTAGTTTTGTATTACGTTTAGTTCCGTGACCGAAATCGAAACATCGGTTCATAAACAAAAAAATCTCGCTAAACATGCTCTAGATCACTAGCCATTCGGCACTAATTGAGTTTTTATTTATCAGTAACGGTTAAAGTGTCATCACTTGATATCAAATGTGAGACAAAAGGGACGCCTTCCACGTAATCCACGTGGCTTAGGCGGTTACCTGCGGTGCCCCAAGGTTGGTAGACACCTTCACGGAAAGAGGCGTTGATGATGGTCATACCATCGTTGGTGCGCGTGTGTGAGCGCATCAGGTTCATCACCATGTTTGACGCCGAAGGGAACTCTTCGTGGCCCTCTGGTTGTGGCATCAGACGCTCTGCGCCTACGATGTCACGAACCATGATGCCTGCGCCTTCCTGGCGGTTAGGTGTTGCGCCCGTCTCTGGGCCTAATTGTTCAAGTTCGATGTCAGCAGTCAGTTCACTCGCAATCGCTTGTGGTGCCAACGCCATGGCAACGCACAGGGCAAGAGTCTGTTTTCTCATTTTATTTACCAATATTGAAACATTGTTTTGATTTAGAGTTTCTGGCGCACACTTTACTCGTTCTAGAGAGGGGTGAGAAGCAAAAAACCAATAAAATGCGATCTTAGAAACGGCGTTTCATTTTTATATAAACACTACTTATCAGTGGCCAAAAGACATAAAAAAAGCACCCATTCATCTGGGTGCTTATTTGGCTAGATTCGCCGGGAATGGGCAGGCTTAACGGCCCTCCTCTTCCCTTAGCAATCCGTGATTAGTCGATTAGAGACTTCACGTATTCTGCGATTTCTGGCACTTGGCAGTTAGAGAAGAAACACTCTTGGAACTGCGCGCTGCCCACTGCTTGCTTAACAAGATCTTGGTCAATCGCACGTAGAGACTCAACCACGTCTTTACATACTGCTGCTTTCACGTTGTTTAGGATAGCCGCGTTTGCTTGCTGAGGTGCAGCACGCTCGATTGGGTAACCTTCGCCACGAGCGCCTGTGAACGCTTTTTCGAAGATGTACCGAACGTTCAGTTCACCAGCCCAACCGAAGCCTTTTGCGAACGCTAGAGAAATCGCGTTGCCGTTGTTGATTTGGTTGAATAGGAACGCGTCAGATGGCTCTAGGCAGTAACCACAAACAACACCTGGGTGTAGGTTGCTTGCCATTAGTGCGCCTTGACCAGTACCACAACCCGTTACGATGAAATCCACTGCTTTAGAGTTCAGTAGGATGCTCGCTTGGATACCTAGGTGGATATACGTTAGGTGATGATCGTTTTCGTCAGTCATACCTACGTTGAATACTTCGTGACCTAGACCACCAGCAACCGTGTTTAGCTCAGCAGCAACCATAGCGTTTTTAGGTGCTTGGCTGTTTTCCATAGTTAGTGCAATTTTCATTGGATTCTCCTGCGGCGAACCGCGTAACTAATTTTAAAACTTATACGAAATCTTTGCGCATTGGCGTGAAGTTATCAATCAACACACCCGCTTCTAGACACACACAACCGTGCTCGATGTTTGGCTCTTTGTACATGGTGTCGCCCGCTTCAACGATTTTCTTCTCATCGCCAATAGTGAATTCGAACTTACCAGACAGTACGTAAGTCAACTGCTCATGTGGGTGGTTGTGCATTGAACCAACAGCACCTTTTTCAAAGTGCACTTCAACGGCCATCATGTTGTCACTGTGCGCAAGCACTTTACGTGAGATACCGTCACCTAGGTCTTCTAGTTGGATGTCTTTGTTGTATACGAACATGGGTCTTCTTTCTCTTCGTTATCGACAAGCTTCACTTTCTTTTGCTCTCTGAGCAATTTTGCTGTGGTCATTAAGTTAACGCTGATCAGCGTCATTTCCAGCAGCGTTCCACCAATCGATCCTATGATGAAATTATTGGTCAGCCAGCATAACGCCCCGACCAAAAAACCGATTCTCATCGCCACGCCCTTGAGGACAAACACCGAGAATGTCCCGATGACAGTGCCCAAAATTGGCCAGATGTCCTGTGGCGATTCCATAATATAGAAACCACTGGCCATACTTATGGCGATGAAGATTGCTGCGACTCTTTTCGATGAAACGTAAATAGCGGTGGCCGTTCGAAGCGCTGAAAGCACTGAACTGACCACCGATACTAAAGAGCCAAGCAAGAAAAAATGCAGTAGATGGTTTAAATGAAAAACCAACATCAAAATCTTCAGCTTCTTATCGTCTTTCTGATAAAAGGTACATACCCCTAAGAAAAAGCTTAAGAATCCAAGAATTTGTGCAATCGTGTTTTGTTCCACGCGATCTACTCATTTTTCAGCGCCTAACCAAGGTTAGGCGCTAGATTGCTAATTAGCGAGCTAACCAACCACCGTCTACAGCAACAGTGTAACCGTTGATGTAAGAAGCAGCGTCAGACGCTAGGAATACACATGGGCCAGCAACGTCCTCTGGCGTGCCCCAACGGTCAGCAGGGATACGCTCTAGGATAGCGGTGTTGCGATCTTCATCCGCGCGTAGTGCTGCTGTGTTGTTTGTCGCCATGTAACCCGGTGCGATTGCGTTCACGTTGATGTTGTGACGAGCCCATTCGTTTGCCATTGCGCGAGTGATACCCATAACCGCACTCTTAGATGCAGTGTAAGAAGGTACACGGATGCCGCCTTGGAAAGAAAGCATAGAAGCGATGTTGATGATCTTACCGCCAGTGCCTTGAGCAATAAACTGACGCGCGACTGCTTGAGACATGAAGTAAACCGTTTTCGAGTTGATGTTCATCACGTCATCCCAGTTTTGCTCTGAGAAGTCGATCGCATCTTCACGACGGATGATACCTGCGTTGTTTACTAGGATATCCACTTTACCGAATTCAGTCACAGCGCTGTCGATGATGCTTGGGATATCGTCTTGTTTTAGTAGGTTAGCGCGAACATCTAGGAACGTGTAACCTGCTGCATTCATTTTTTCGATGGTTTCAGTTGGTTCAACGTAGTTAACACCAACAACTTTACAGCCTGCTGCTGCAAGACCTAGTGCCATACCTTGACCAAGGCCAGTGTCACAACCCGTTACGATAGCAACCTTACCTTCTAGGTTAAATGAATTAAGAATCATGTTTATTCCTCAAAAGCTGTCAAATTAACGTTCATTACGATGGCTCGCCATCCTGTGACGCTAATATAGCAATTTTTAAAACCGCATCTCAATTATTTTTAAAACAGACTTTCAAAAAGCATGACCTAGATCGTCTTTTTGTATGACAAATAGCTGCGCGGTTTCAAAATTTTAAAAACGTTTTTTGAAAATAATCTGGCGACTCATCGTCTCATAGGTATAATCACCCCTAGACAAATATAACTAGGGTAAAGAGATGGAAAAGAACACCCAACCTGAAGCCGTATCCTCGGTTCTCAAGGTATTCAACATTCTTCAAGCATTGGGCGAGCAAAAGGAAATTGGTGTTTCAGAGCTATCACAGCGTCTGATGATGTCGAAAGCGACAACGTACCGATTCCTGCAAACCATGAAAACGTTAGGCTATGTGGCACAAGAAGGTGAAGCGGATAAATACTCCCTCACCCTGAAGATGTTTGAGCTCGGCGCGAAATCACTCGAATACGTCGATCTGATTGAACTGGCCGATAAAGAGATGAAGTACATCTCGCAGCAAACCAATGAAGCGCTGCACTTAGGTGCCCTTGACGAAGACGGCATCATCTACATTCACAAAATAGACTCCAACTACAACCTACGCATGCAATCACGCGTCGGTCGTCGTAACCCTCTCTACAGTACTGCGATTGGTAAGGTATTGCTGGCGGAGCGTGATGAGAGCTTCGTACGCGATATTCTGGCAAATGTGGAGTTTGTTAAACACACAGAACGCACACACGAAAATGTTGATCAGCTCTTATCTGAGCTTAAAAAAGTGCGTGAACTGCATTTTGGTCAAGATAACGAAGAGCAAGAGCCAGGTCTGCGCTGTATCGCTGCGCCAATCTACGACCGTTTCGGCACGGTCATCGCTGGCGTTTCGATTTCGTTCCCGACCATTCGTTTTGATGAAAAGCGCATGTCTTACTACATTGAGCTGCTACACAATGCCGGCCGCAATATTTCTGAGAAGTTGGGTTTTAACGGCTACCCTGTGAAATAGTCCCCGTTACAGACAACAAACAGCGCCCACTCGATTTACACATCCTGTGGGCGTTATTGATCGCAGCGTTCGTCACTACAACACTCGGCACGCAAAAAGCGGATCACCTGATCCAAACATTCATACTCCGCAACGCAATACAAAGTGCGCCCTTCTCGGCGCTGGCTGAGCAATCCCGCCGATGCCAAGCTAGAGATGTGATGAGACAAAGTAGAGCCCGGGACAGACAACCGCTCCTGAATCGCGCCCACCGCCACCCCTTGATAACCCGCCTTAACGATGGTTTTGTATATCGCCAATCGAGTCGGATGGCCCAATTCTTTTAGCGCTTTGGCAACCGATTCCAGTTCCATAATTCACTCCACAGAAAAACATTTCCATTATTGTGGAACTATTGCGTATTTGCAATCGCAAAAAAGGCAGCGAACGCTGCCTTATGACTGAAATCGCGACTAGCACTACAGTGCTCGACTGCGGGTAGGTAAGAAGACCTCACCCAGCATGCAGCGTACGCTGCCGCCACCGATGGATTCGATGGTCGAAACATCAAACGCCAGCACCTTACCGTGGCTAGAGAGTTGCGCCAGTTGCGCGGGCTCAAACGCCTGATAGGCCGATTGCGACATGGCGATCACCTTGTCGCCATTGACGGTTTCAAGCTGAAGAAGGTTGCCACAAAACTGGTTCATCTGTTCCAAGCTGATGGAAATCACCTGTTTGTCTTTTGCCAAGGATTTCAAAACAAAGCGGCGCTCGAACTCAGGGATCACTTCATCACAGATGACGCAAAAGCCTTCACCAATCGCCATCATCACATTGGTGTGATAGATAGGGTTGCCTGACGGCAACGCGGTTTGAAATGACACCACTTTAGGGTAACCAATACGCTCCGCGTAATCCTCCAACACTTCACGATCGCAGCGCTGCGACAATGCCGCATAAATGGTGCGATTGATGTGATCCATCACCATGACACCCGTACTTTCAAGGTGCGCGCCATGCTCAAGGTAGCTCACTAAGCTATCTTGTTGAGTCACGCTTCTTCCCGCAGCTTGCAGCGCCTCGACCAGCGCTTTGGGTCTCACTTCCTGTTGGCGATTTTGGCAAGCCATTGGGAAGGTATAGAGCGTGCCCTCAGCTGTGGTGCTGAACCAGTTATTGGGAAAGACCGCATCTGGCGTCTCAATCTCCGAGGTGAGGTAGTCAAACTCAATCACCTGAACGCCCGCAGCACGCAGCTTCGACACCATAGCGTTAAACTCCGCCATCGCCTTGCGGCGAATCGCGCTCGTTTCAGCCTGAATGACATGCTGAAATTCATTGTCTTTGGCGGTTTGCGCGTTAAAAGCAAACTCTTTCGGTGGCACCATCACAACGCAGTTCGCGTTCTGTGCCTGTAACATGTCGTTATTCGCTAAGGAATTCACTACAGATTGCTGTTCCAACATGATGACCAACTCGCATTTTTCCACTTGATAAAGCCAATTGTAGACATAATGTTAAACAAAAAATCACTGAAATCACGCAGTACAACGAGTGTAAATCAGTAATATTTTCTGAATATAATTTTCAATGCAGCAAATATTACTGCCACCAGCGCAACTCAGAGTTTCAGCATGAATAATATGCACAAATAAGAATATCGCACTGGTTACATTCTGATTACTAACGCGTTACCATTGCGTATCCTTTCATATTGAGCCATTTTTGCCTTTAGGAAACACGCATGTTTAACAAGTTTGAGCAGTGGACACACCCTTTTCCACGTCAAGAGCCCGACCAGCCGCCAATGGGCATTTGGGCCTTTTGCCGCCACTACACCCGAGGCTTTGAAAAGCCACTGCTGCTCATGTCAATTCTGTCAATGATCGTCGCGGTGGTAGAGGTATCGCTGTTTGGTGCAATGGGCAATCTCGTCGACTGGTTGACGCATAGCGACCCTGCGACATTCTGGCAAGAGAACCAAACGCAGTTACTGTTTTACGCGGCGCTGCTTCTCATCATCATGCCGTTGCTGATCTTGGCGCACTCTTTGGTCATCCACCAGTCACTGCTGGGTAACTACCCTATGGCTATCCGCTGGCTAGCTCATCGCTATTTACTCAAACAAAGCCTGACCTTCTATCAAGATGACTTTGCCGGCCGAGTGGCAACCAAAGTCATGCAAACGTCCCTTGCGGTGCGCGAAACCGTGATGAAAACCATGAACGTGTTTGTTTATGTCGCGGTCTATTTTACCTCCATCGTCGTGCTACTCGCTCAGGCAGACTGGCGCTTAATGATCCCGATGCTGATTTGGTTATGCTGCTACGTGGGGATTCAGCTCTATTTTGTACCAAAGCTGAAAGACATCGCGTCACACCAAGCCGATGCGCGTTCCACCATGACAGGACGCATCGTCGACAGTTACACCAATATCGCCACCGTCAAGTTGTTCTCCCACAGTCAGCGGGAAACCGACTACGCCGAAACCGGGATGCGCGGCTTTTTGGATACCGTCTATCACCAGATGCGCTTGGTCACAGGGTTCAATGTTGCGGTGGAAATCACCAACTATGTGTTGGTCTTTACTATCAGTACGCTCTCAATCGTACTGTGGATGAACGATGCCGTCAGTGTCGGGGCGATCGCCATCGCCATTGCCCTCGCGCTGCGCATCAACGGTATGTCGATGTGGATCATGTGGGAAGTGGGCGCGCTGTTTGAAAACATGGGTACCGTGGTGGATGGGATGAAAACCCTATCAAAACCGGTGGATATCCAAGATGCGCCCAACGCCAAAGCGCTCAATGTCACTGACGGTGAAATCAAGTTTGATAACGTGAGCTTTCACTATGGTGATAAAACTAAAGGGGTGATCTCTCACCTTAATCTGACCATCAAACCGGGTGAAAAAGTGGGTCTGGTGGGCCGCTCTGGCGCAGGAAAATCCACCCTAGTGAACCTTCTGCTGCGTTTTCATGATGTCGAAAGCGGGCAAATCACCATTGATGGCCAAGCGATCGATGCCGTGACCCAAGACTCGCTACGGAGTAACATCGGTATGGTGACGCAAGACACCTCCCTGCTGCATCGCTCTATTCGTGACAACATCGTTTACGGCAACCCTGAAGCCAGCGAGGAAGCGCTGTTACGTGCCACTCAACAGGCGCACGCGCATGAGTTTATTGAAACCCTGAGTGACCCTTTTGGCAATACGGGTTACGACGCGCAAGTCGGTGAGCGAGGGGTGAAACTGTCTGGCGGACAACGTCAGCGTATCGCTATTTCTCGTGTACTGTTAAAAGACGCGCCCTTGCTGATTTTGGATGAAGCCACCTCGGCGCTCGATTCGGAAGTCGAAGCGGCGATTCAAGAGAGTTTGAATGAGCTGATGGAAGGAAAAACCGTCATCGCTATTGCGCACCGACTCTCAACCATCGCTGCGATGGATCGCCTTATCGTCCTCGACCAAGGTCAAGTCGTCGAGCAAGGCACCCACCAAGAGTTGATCAGTGCCGGAGGGATATACTCGCAGTTATGGGCACATCAAACCGGCGGTTTTATTGGCGATAATGAGACGCTTGATGCGGCCTCATCGAAATAACTCGCTCATTGATTCTCTTTGCGAGTTATTCCCTAGCGGACCTTATCTTTTACGGGATTTGGATTGCTTATCTTGATACATGCGCTTGTCGGCCAGTTCGACAAGCTCTTGTATCGACAGTTTAGCGTTGGAGCTGGCAGAGGTAATGCCCACGCTAAACTCTATTGCATAGGCATGACCGCTGCGTTGATTGTACGCCTCTATTGCCTGCTTAAACCGCTCTATCACCACAGCCGCAACCGGCTCTGACGCGCCAGACATCAACACAACAAACTCATCACCGCCAATACGAGCAAACACATCGGACTCACGAAAGGAGTCTCGCATCGTCGCAGCAAACGCTTTGAGTAGCGCATCCCCGGCACTGTGACCGTGGGTATCGTTGATGTGCTTAAAGTTATCGAGATCAAAATAGGCCAAGGAGAGGGGTAACTGCGCCGCGCGGCAGTAATCGACCGACTTTGCGCCCAAGGCGAAAAATCCGCGCCGGTTTGAGATCAGCGTTAGAGGGTCTAGAGTCGCGGTTAAACTGTTCGACAGCTCCTGCTCGGCAATTTTGGCCAAATCCAGCAAGTCGTTGATCTCATCCGGTAAGAAGTGTCTCGGTTTGGTGTCGATAATGCACAGAGTACCGAGCTTGGTGCCATCGTGATACACCAAGGGCACGCCAGCATAAAAGCGAATATGGGGCGCACCGGAGACCAAAGGATTATCAGCGAATCGCTCATCTTGCGTGGCATCTTCAATCACGAACGGGGCATCGCCCAAAATCGCATGACCACAAAAAGAGACATCACGCCCGGTTTCTTTCGCCTCCAAGCCAAAACAAGATTTGAACCATTGACGGTTCACATCCACCAAGCTGACCAAGGCCATTGGCACGTCAAACAACCGCTTCGCAAGGCGAGCCACGCGGTCAAAACGCTCCTCCGGTTCCGTGTCGAGAATCTGAAGCTGGTGAAGGCTTTGGATGCGTTGCTGCTCATCGGGTGGTAAATCAGGCGCTTTCATCTCTGGCTCGTGTCTTATTGATAAATGAGTAAGGTACCTTAAAGAATAGCACCGAAAGTTCGCCTTGCTTGCTCCGCGACAAACCCGTGGTTCCCCCAAGCAAAATACTAGCGCTTGACATGGCCCAAGGTGAGCTTCTCTTGCCATCTAAGTGGCACAGTTAACCGCGGCACCAGCATGTAAATCAACGCGGCCACCGCCACAGATCCAACAAGGTCAATGGGTCGATGCATACCAAGCCACAGTCGGCTGTACGCGACCGCTAGCGCCCAAATCAACACCCCCGCAGCCAGAGCATAGTGCTTACGCTCAGCAAACAGGCCGCCAAAAAAGGCCACGCACACCGCGACAAACAACGTATGGCCGGAAGGAAAAGAGTAATCTTTCTCGCCATGCCAATGGCGCGTACGCCAATCACTCACCCGAGTATCCAGGGCATCAATCACCTGATCTTTTTGCTCGGCATCGAGCTTATAAAAGTGCGCGGGCTGGGGAATCAACAGCTGATGACTTAACAGTTCCGTGTAAGGACGCGGGCTTTCTGTCGCGAGCTTCAAGCCACTTTTGGCAACAAAGGCAAACACCAGCACCAGCGCCAGTTGCGCTGCTTTTCCTATCAGCGACACGCCAAGCTGACGACGAGGTGAAACGCTTGGACTATGTGAAACGCTTGAGAGCTCCGTGGTCAAAAGAGAACGATGAGAAAAAGAATAACGAGAAGAAGTCGAACGAATGACCCAAAGAGCCAGAGCCACCAGCAAAGCGAGAGTAACGAGAAAGCCTTGCGATCCCGCGGAGTAAGTCAACCATGTCATCCCTTTCCCGATGGGGTCTGAGACGTCACTCAGCAGATCCACTGAGCTAAACATCAGGCTCATCAGCGCAATGGCACCCGACAGCACCATCAACAGCCCTAACCCTTTTTGCTTCTCACTGACTCTATGTTTCACACTCGCCTCTCACCTCAACTCTCGAGAGATGATCTTAGGCGTGTGGCGTTAATGATTTTATCAACCGCGTGTCAATTCGCTGCAAGTTCGCATCATGCCAAATTATCGGTGTTCAACGGCTGATTAGGACAAGAATATAACTAAGACCATCGGGTCATGGGCACCACGTTTCCACGCTCTCTGAGGTACGCTTCTGGAGCAAGCAATTTGGCTAGCGCCTCTGCATTAACCGGTTTAGTGAGATAGAAACCTTGGCCGATCGCGCAGCCCATTTTGAGTAGATCCCGCTGATGAGCAGCGGTTTCAACGCCCTCTGCAACCACAGAGACACCAAGTTCGTTGCCAAGCGAGATAATGTTTTTCAGCAATACCGACGAGGTGGCGTTATTGGCATAATCGATAACAAAACTGCGATCGATTTTGAGCGTTTGAAACTCGAAATCTTTCAAGTAAGAGAGTGATGAAAAGCCGGTACCGAAATCGTCCAATGCCACGCGCACACCCAGTTGCTGCAACTCTTTGAAAATCACCTGCGCGAGTTCGGTATTCTCAATCATCACAGTCTCGGTGATTTCCACCTCTAAGTAGCGTGTCGGAACGCCGGACTGGACAATGACCTTTTTCAAACTGTCAAAAAAGCCCGGATGCTTTAAGCTCTTCGCGGAAATATTCACTCCCACCACCCCAGTTTCGACGCCGTCATCTAACCACTTTCTCTTGGCTTGCAGCGCTTTGCGCATCACCAACAAATCAAGCAAGCGAATCAAACCGGTGGATTCGGCCACGGGAATAAAATCATTGGGGTACAACCGCCCTTTGGTGGGATGGTTCCAACGTACTAAGGCTTCAACGCCGAGCACTTTCTCATCGTTCAACTGCCATTTGGGCAGAAAGTGCAGCTCGAATTCATCACGCTCAATCGCTTTATTGAGATCGCTCTCGGTCTCTTTTTGCGACATCGCAATGCGGTTGAGCTCTTTGGAGTAAAACTGAAAATTGTTTTTGCCCATCGCTTTGGCGTGATACATGGCGTTGTCCGCGTAGCGTAGCAAGCTGTCTTGCGTCGCACTGTCTTCGGGATAGAGCGAAATGCCAATACTGGCGGACACATTCACCGCCACACCCTCTATGTGAAACGGCTGCTGCAAGGTATCTATCAACTTGGAGGCGATACGGTTGGCAACACTGATTGCGCTATTGACGCTGTTTAAGTGACTCAGCACCACCACAAACTCATCACCGCTGAAGCGCGCAGACAAGTCGGTGATGCGAATGCTGCTCTCAATCCGCTTTGCGACTTGCTCAAGCAAGCGGTCGCCCATCTCATGCCCATAGAGATCGTTGACGTCTTTAAAATGGTCTAAATCGATGAACAGTAAAGCAAACGGCTTTTTCGAGCGGTCCGCGTTGAGGATAGATTGGCCTAGTCGGTCTAAAAACAGTGCTCGGTTTGGCAACCCAGTTAAAGGGTCGAAGTAAGCTCGGTTGTGCAGTTGCTCATTTTTCTCCTCTATTGCGGCTTTGGCTTGCGTGAGAGAGTGGAGCAATTGATCGCGGTTTTTCTCATAGCGGTGCTGCAATCGTATTGAGTAGGCAGCAATCACAATCACCGCAATAATCAGGGTGATGCTGGTTTGCGTGTAATTGGAAATCCCAGACTCATAACTGGCTTTGATCACGCGCTGGATCTCATCCGCTTGGCTGGCAAACTCCAAAAATTGCTCGTCGCGTCCGGCGCTTAAAAACGCATCCGCTCGCTGCGCCTGAATTTTTTGGTAGGTGGATTCCACATGAAGGCGAAATTGCGCCAGCGTTTTGCGAAGCTCAACCAGACGCTCACGTAATTCGTTGTCCGTGACTGGCTCATAATTGCCCATGATACTCTCGCCGCCTTCAAGCAGCGCGACCACATGCCAATCGGCGATTTCTAAGTAGTACCACACTTCCTGAATCGACTGAGCGGTATCGCCCGACATGATCTCATCAAACCAAAGGTAGGCCAGCGTACCGTTGACTTTAATTTCAGCGGCCGCTTCCGCAAGCGGGGACTTTTTCACTAACAGGTGGGTCGCTTGGGTCACCAGCGCCGACGTAAACGTGATCACCAACAAGGCGAGAATGGAAGTAAAAATGAATTTGCGCTTCATAGCATCACACGAACGTTTACCCACGTATTTTGCGGGCAGGAATAAAAACATAGGCGAGTCAGCCTAGTGAAGAAATGTTACATCCCCATGAAAATATTCAGCGTAGTTATTATTGATGAGTGATTGATGAATCTTTAGTGACAGTTCACGTGAAGATATTGAGCTCAAAAGTGCTAGCTCGTATAGTCGCGGTATGTTGATTCTTCCTTTGTGCTCAACCATGACTTTTCGATTGCGTTCGACTGTTCTTGCTTCTGTATGCCTAGCGCTGATGAGTACCACGGCACACGGGAAAGATCTGATCAAAATTGAAGGGTCGAGTACCGTTTACCCGATTACCCAAGCCGTCGCCGATCACTTTATGCGTGCCGAGCGGCACAACACCCAAGTGGTGGTGGGCATCACTGGCACAGGTGGCGGATTTCGTAAGTTTTGCCGAGGCCGCACGGATATTTCTAACGCCTCTCGCCCGATTAAAGAGAAAGAGCGAGCGCTGTGTGAAATCAACCACATCGACTATATTGAGCTCCCTGTCGCACTCGATGCAATAACCGTGGTGGTGAACAAAGAAAATCAGTGGATCGATGCGCTCTCTCTTGATGAACTGAAAACACTCTGGGAAAGCACCGCTGAACGCACGATAACTCACTGGCAGCAAGTCAATCCGCACTTCCCTGATCGCCCCATCGTCCTGCACGGCCCTGGATCAGACTCAGGCACTTATGACTATTTTGTTGAGGTGGTGCTGGATGGCAAAGCGAGTCGACAAGACTACACCGCAAATGAAGACGATGAAGCCTTAGTCGCCGAAGTGGCCGCCGATCCCAACGCCATGGCGTTTATCGGCTTTGCCTACTATTTGCAAAATCAAGACAAGCTGAAAGCGATCGCCATCGCTCCCACTGGCTTCAACGCGGTCAAACCCAGTGTCGAGAACGTGATTATGGGACGATATGCCGCACTTTCCCGCCCTCTGTTTATTTACGTGAACAAACAGGCGCTAGAGAAGCGGCCATCACTGAAACGCTTTGTCGATAGTTATATCGACAGAGACAACATCAACAAAGTCGTCTCCCATTCTGGCTACATTCCTCTCTCCAACGATCGCTATGACGCGGCGCGTTTTATTCTTAACTCTAGCCGCTCTGGCTCGGTCTCGATGCCCAAATAGAGCCTTGTAATGCGACTGCACACCATCGCGATTAACGTACATTTTGGTGACCAGAGAAAAAGTGATGAACAGGCCCATGTCCTTGACCAACAGAGAGTTCGTCGGCATGCGCAATGGCTTGTGAGATATATTGTTTAGCCAAATGGACCGCTTTGTGCAGCCGATACCCTTGGGCAAGATAGGACGCAATGGCCGATGACAACGTACAGCCCGTACCATGAGTATTATGAGTGGCGACTCGCTTAGCGCGAATCAATTCACTGCCACTCCTTTCAATCAGCAGATCGTTACTGCTTTCGCCCTCTAGATGCCCCCCTTTAAGAAGCACTGTTTTGGCGCCCAAGGCGCGCAGGGCGTCAATCATCGCTCCCATCTCCTCTTCCGATGTCGGCGTTGCTCGCCCAGTCAGCGCCGCCGCCTCGGGTAAGTTTGGTGTGATCATATCGGCAAGCGGTAGCAGTTCTTTCTTGAGCGCCCCCACCGCACTGGCGTGCAGTAAGCTGTCACCACTGGTGGCCACCATCACCGGGTCCACCACGAGAAACTTGGGCTGATACGCCGCCAAACTTTGTGCCACGACACGGATGATTTCAGCGTCAGCCAGCATGCCAACCTTCACCGCCACGACATTGAGATCGCTCAATACCGCATCGAGCTGCGCTTGAACATGGTCGATAGGGATAGGATGAATGGCGTGAACACCACAGGTATTTTGCGCGGTAATGGCCGTAATAACGGAGCAGGCGTAACTGCCTGTTGCACTGATCGCTTTGATGTCGGCTTGGATGCCCGCGCCGCCGCCACTGTCGGAGCCAGCGATGGTTAGGACAATCGGAGTTTGAGGGTCATAAAATGCGGTTTGGTTCATCGGTGTTCCTCACGCACGCGTCAGGAACTGTGTGCAGAGCGCGTTGGCCAAGCACAACACATAACGGGCGAGATTGTGGCGACCCCACGACACCGCGTTATGAATAGTTCCCTACGTCAGTGCTAACTGAATCAGGTTCAACGGGTCTCGCGATGCGATCTCAGCCCTCCTTCTATGCTTCTACGACAGGCTCGTTAATCAAGCTATCGTTATGACTCGAGCAGAAGGAACGCTCCCCGACTATGTCGCCAACCTTAACCCTGTGATAGCGCAGATGCAACCTATTCAGATCACTTAAATAACCCGAGTGAATCGAGGAGTGGGCGATACGAACGCGACGTTTGGCACACAGAACATTATCGTTTACTCTTAATTTTATAAATTTTCGTTATTGATTTGACGGTTATGCTCAATCCACTCTGGCTCAAAACGTTTCAAACCTTGGTCGAGACCGGCCACTTTACTCATACCGCAGAAAAGCTGTTCATGACTCAGCCCGGTGTCAGCCAGCACATCAAAAAGCTCGAACAGGCTTGCGGCTACCCACTGATTGCGCGTCACAACAAGAGCTTTGAAGTAACGGAACAAGGCAGACAGGTCTATCAGTACGCAAAGCAGCGCGCCAAACAAGAAACAGACCTGATTGCTTCGTTATCTCAGGACGACGCGCATCGCGGTGAGGTGTCGGTCTCTTGCTCTGGCGCGTTGGCGCAGCTTATCTACCCGCATCTGCTCGATTTACAGTGTGAATTTGCACAACTGGTCGTCAAGCTGGAAGTCGCCCCCAACCGTAAGATCATCGACGATTTGGCTGAGGGGCGCGCCGATTTGGGCCTTGTCACTCACATCCCGCTCGACCCGAGAATCGAAGCGCAAGAGATAGGTCAAGAAACCATGTGTTTGATTGTGCCGGCAAACGTCGACGAGCCTATTACCCCTGAACTTCTCCTTGAGATCGGTTTAATTCGCCACCCCGACGCGGAGCACTATCTCTCGCTCTACTTTTCGCAGTGTGGCGACAAAGCGCTGGCGGGGATTGATATTCGCGCCCTGCGCACCTCGGGCTACATCAACCAACTCAGCCAAATTCTTCTGCCAGTTGCCAAAGGGCTCGGTTTTACGGTGCTGCCACACAGCGCATTCAGCTCTTTCACTTTGCGCGATCAACTTGCTGTGCATCAGCCAAAGAAAGCCGTCGTCGAGACCCTGTATTTGGTGAGCAAAAAACAAAGAGCGTGGCCAGCCCGTTTTCATACGGTGGTGGATAAGTTGACGGACGTGATCTCGCTATAACCCAACGCACTGCCATAGCCAAAATTTTCGATAGGCTTGAAACGCAAAATGGAGCCCAAGGCTCCATTTTTGCTGCTGCTTCAACGCTCATTATCGTCGTTATTTGAGGTCATGCCTCTAAGACGTCTTCGCCAGCGAGTTCAGAAATAATCAGTAGATCGGACTCATCCAGTTTAAGCCCCAGCATAGGGAGACCATGCTGAGCACTCCAACAACATAAGAAGACCACACAACCTAATGCTACCCAAAGTAGTGATACCATAGCCTAACCTCCTCCTCAGTTATCATCACCGTCCTTAATAACCTAAAGGTGCCACTTCTCTCATCAGAAGGCGCTCAGATAGACTTTATTCTTTTTACGTTGGGGCGTCTGCACCAAAAGAAATGGGGTAGATTCGCCGGGTCAATCGCTCAATGTCGTATTGTTATCTGGAGTTTATTCGGATTAGAACACCTTAAGGTTATGCTGAGTACTCTTTCAATATAGGGATTGCGATTGTGAAGCGCAACACTCTTTGCGGTGAACACACGAAACCTTGACGTTTTTTATGCGAGCGATCGCATAAATATGCCAATGTGGATATCGGCAATAAAAAATGGGCGCTCGTGGCGCCCATCTTGATGCGAATGATTGTTGATGCAAACAGTGAGACAGCTTAAGCGCCAATAACGCCGCCATCTTCACGGGTAATGGCAACGATGGTGGAGCGAGGCTTGCTGTCACCACCACCAGGGTAGTGAGAAGGCGCACCTTTCTCGCCCGGATGCTGAACACCCACAAACATGGTTTTGTAGTCGGCGGAGAAGGTCAGCCCCGTGATTTCACAGGCAATTGGCCCCGTCAAGAAACGTCGCACTTCACCAGTATTAGGATCGCCGCACAACATTTGGTTGTTCCCTTGACCTGCAAAATCGCCCTGATTTGAGTAGTTTCCGTCCGTTTGAATCCACAAACGACCAGCTTTATCAAAACCGATACCATCCGGACTATTAAACATGTTGTCGGCGTTGATGTTGTCACTGCCCGCGTAGAGCGAATCTTTGTGCACCGTTGGGTTGCCAGCAATCAGGTACAAATCCCAATCAAACTCTGCTTGGGTGTGATCGCCCGAGGTCGGTACCCAGCGAACAATTTGTCCGTAGTGGTTCTCAGCGCGAGGGTTCGGACCACCGACAGGTTGGCCCTCTTTTACGCCGCGGTTTTTGTTGTTGGTGAGGGTACAGAAGACGTGTTGGTTGTCTGGGTGCACCGCCACCCACTCTGGGCGATCCATCGTGGTCGCGCCAACTTGAGTCGCAGCGCGACGTGCAAAAATCATCACCTCGGCTTGATCGTTAAAACCGTTCTCTTTAGTCAGGCCATTTTTGCCATAAGTCAGTTCAATCCACTGCCCCTTGCCTTTCAACTCGTTGTCGTCCATCTCGAACTTGGCGACGTACAAGGTGCCCTCTTCAAGCAAGTTGCGATTGGCAGCATCATTGCCCGGTTGGTAGCGATCGCGAGAGACAAATTTGTAAATGTGCTCCCCACGCTCATCATCACCTAGGTACACCACGACATGACCATCATCGTTGATCAACAGTGCCGCATTCTCGTGCTTAAATCGCCCGAGTGCAGTGCGCTTAAGCGGCGTCGACGTCGGATCGTTTGGATCGATCTCCACAACCCAACCAAAACGGTGTGGCTCATTCGGATGCTTAGCGACATCGAAACGCTCATCGGTGTCATGCCACTGGTAACTGCTCTTCGCTGCTTTGATTCCGTAACGTTTATGATCGTCGCTCAACTCTGCCGTCGTACTGGTGCCAAAATAGCCGTGGAAGTTCTCTTCACAGGTTAAGTATGTGCCCCAAGGCGTTTGACCGTTGGCGCAGTTATTAAAGGTGCCGAGTGGCGCTAAGCCTGAAGGATCCAATTTGGTTTTCATCAACGCATGACCCGCCGCTGGGCCTGTCAGGCGCATTTCTGTGTTAGCGGTAATACGGCGGTTGCGTTTCCCTGCTTTATCCACTTTCCACTCTCCGCCGGATTTGACGATTTCGAACACCGTCACACCGTGTGCCGCTTGCGCTTTTAATACGTCGTCCGCCGTCATCGCTTTACCGCCATGTTCGAACAAGTATTCGTAATTGGTGTATTCGTTGTTCACCGCAATAACAGCGCGATCGTCACTGATAGGGAATAGGCTCATCCCGTCGGTGTTGTCACCAAACTGACGCGCCTGCGCGGCTGAATCTTGCTTACCGCTTTGATCAAACTCTGGCGCATCAGCAAAAATAGGATCACCCCAAGAGAGAAGCGGCGTGGCTTTATAACCTTTAGGTACGATGATCGCATCTTTTGTCGAGGCTGGCACTGCTTCGAAGTTGAGCAAACGACTATCACTTGATGCCGCTATCGCTTTCGCGATCGGGTTGAGGGAAAGAAACGCCCCTGCACTGACGGCAGCGGTTCCGGCTAAGAAACGACGACGAGATAGTCGCGCTTCGATCATCTGGCTGAATTGTGAATCCTGTTCATCACGATCCCACATTGCTGACTCCTTGCTGAGTTATCATTATATAAGCGAGCAAATGTTAGGCGAGTAAGGTTACACATCAGTTAAGGTTTTATTTAACAAATACAAAGTAAAGATGATGCTTTTACTTCGATTACATGACAAGACCAATAAATGGCGATCTCAGTCACATGTAAATTAGAAATTACGCCAATTTCGCGAAAAATTTGTGATCAAAACACTGGTGTTTCGCGCATTTCGCCGCTAAATTGAAATTGTTCATGAGGAACTAGATTCACATCTGCTCAATGAAGAGCATGGTATTTAACGTGAGGGATTATCATGAAGAAAATGAGAAAAGCACAATTGCATCGTGTTCGTATTCAATACTGGAAAGATTCGAACAAAAACACGAACAGCAAACCTCAATAACTGTGCAACCCCAACAAAGCTGGCTTAACCGCCAGCTTTAGTAGTTTTATAGGCCCCCGTTTTTCACCCACTTGAGCATTACGCTGCTCTATGATGACTGGGAAACAGTGACGCCAAGCCATTCACCACACCCAATGTCTCTTTCGAATAAATGTGCTTGTCTTTGTAACCGACAAATTGCACTAAGCGCACCTTGCATGAAAGCAGAACTTGGCGCAACACTCGATTGACCATCTGCACTTCGATCAACGTATCGGATTCCAACCGCGTCACGGGCTGTAAGCTGGCGAGATCAATATTGATCACCACGTCATCACAATGTGACAAGTAGTGGCTCAACTGCTGCTTCACAGTAAAACGAGAGCGAAAGTGGCACTCGTTGACGGACAACCAATCACAGCCGAGATCTTCTGCATAATCAAGCAGCTTCGGATCTTGATTGTCCGAATCCACGCCAAGGCAGAACAAGCGGCTTTGCTGACTGCGCTGCAAGACAAAATGAAACAGCGAGCCTTTCTCAGGCTCTAGAGTCGGTTTGATATCCAAGCTGCGGCTGATATGGATAAACCCCAACTCTCTGCCTTGACTCGCCACCATCGGCAGCGCATGCAGTAAGCTTTCACCGTCATTGGCAAAGAGCACAGGTAAACTGGCCGACTCCATCAACGCAGCAACGGTATCAAGCAAGTGATGTTTGGCCGCTTGTTGGAGATTGAAATGACCGCCATAGCCAATATTGGTCGAGACTTTGTCCGCCAGCCAATCGTAGAGCTCTTCCAAGCTCTGGTTGGCCATATCAAACTCCACTTGGCTCATCGGTTTGATCTGTTCACTGACACTGAGCAAGGTGAGTTTGTCGCAACAGAGCCCAGTAATACTGTGTAGCTTGCGCCGTTGAAATAGCCTAAACATATCCTTTACCTTTCAGGAGGCAGAGCTCTCGCTGCCTGCAATACATGAAGTACAATTTTTTGCTCGTTCATCTCAACGCGATGAGCCGGTGCCATTACCGACACAGCGCCAACAAGTTTGCTACCCTTTAACACCGGCGCGCTGATACCAGACACCCCGGGATCAATTTCAGAGGTACTGACCGCGTACCCCTGGGTTCGAATCGCGTCCAATTTGGTCTGCCAAGCGTCCCATTGCGACTCTTGGCCAAAGTAACGCAAGATTTTCTCGCAGCGCGCACTCGGCATATACGCCAACATCACTTTCGATGAAGCGCCATGCAGCAGCGGCTGACTCTGCCCTTCGACATAACTGCACCTAAGCGCTTGCATGCTCTCTTTTCGGCTGACGCACAGTGCACGATAACCAACAGGCACCATGTAAGCCGCCATTTCGCCCGTCTGCTTTTGTAGGCGTCTGAGCACCGCGGACACTGACTCCAGCTCACTTTGACTCGATTGGTAACTGCGCATCAACATCAAAGCCGCCGGACCGATGATCAAGGTTTTGTCATGCGTACTCTCTTCAATCAGGTTCCACTCTTTCAACATTTTGAGGTGGCGATACAAACTGCTCAGTGGTGTCCCGAGCTGATGACTTAAGATTTTGGCGGTCACCGGCTCGTCGTTGACCGCTACCTGCATGAGCAGTTGTAAGATTTTCTCGTTCACTTGGCCGCTGCCGTTTTTCATGGTCAATTCTTTTCTAACTGGGTCATAGAGTGAGTTCAAATTATATTCTTATAAGGCGAGAATAGTGAGCACAAAGAGCACCTACATTTTCACTGAGTGATAAAAAGCACGCCCTACGCAACCCATTCAAACCATCAATATAACTTTACTTAACGGTAAAGTTAAAATAATCTATGTTGCATAATCATCTCGAGCCGCCCAGCGGCCATCTCGTTTTGGGATCAACGACCACAAGGTTTAGGGATAACATGAAGCCTCTAGCACTCACCCTCAGCGTTCTGTTTGGCGCGGCGGCCACTCTCAGTGTCACCTGCCAACTGTCTAACGCCAGCGAACGTTATCAATCCAACGCGTATCAAGTTCAGTTGCCGATAGAGAAGCAAGCGATCCGGCTCGAGAAGCTCTCCGGTGAATTCCAAGCGTCTGAATACACGAAGATTCTGTCGGATCAGGAAGGCAAAATTACCAATGTCTTGGTCAACGATGGTGCGGTGGTTAAAAAAGGCACGCCGCTGTTTGAATTTAATACCACCTTCGCTCGTTTAGCGGTTCAAGCCGCCCAAGAGGAATACCAACGCGCGCTCGACAATATCCTTGATTTAACGAAATCCGGCGTGACGCGCGGTGAACGACTCGACGGCGCTCGGCAAGCCATTGACGCGACGAGAAAGAATCTGCTTGTCGCCCAAGAAGCGCTCGTCGATACCACCATCGTCGCGCCCTTTTCAGGTAAAGTGGGGCAAATTCTGGTCAGTGCCGGGAACTTCGTCACCAAAGGTCAGGAGTTAACAGAGTTGATCGCCGTCTCTGATGTGGAGCTCCATTTCAGTGCGCCGAATGACGTGCTCTACCCCTACCTAACGACACTGAGTGATCCCGCAGCGCAAACGCCACCGACAGTGTCGGTAAAAAATGCCCACGGCCAATTTATTGATGGCACGCTCAGTTTTGTCGACAGCAAAACCACCGAACAGGCCCAGACACTCTCCGCCTATGCGACCTTTACTAATTCTGATAATCAGTTACTGGTGGGAAGTAAAACCGAGCTCTACCTTAACGCCATAGAACGCCAGGCGACCCTGTTTGTCCCTAAACAGGCGGTGCATACCAAAGAGACCCAAAGCTTTGTCTATGTCCTTGATGGTGATAAGAAAGTGCTAGAAGTGCCGGTCGCGCCGCTGATGGTCAAATCTGAGATCGAGGGCTATCTCGCGGTCACCGGGTTAGAGGCCAACCAGTTTGTCGTCAACGATCCTTACGCGTATGAGCTGGTCGGGCGCAAGATTGAGCCCATTGTGAATCTGGTTGAAGGGCTAAACCAAATCCTTAGCCGCGGATAATCTCGGCAATAGAGTGTCGCAATGTTGAGTCAGCTCTCAACTCTCAGCGACGGGCATACTGGTAGGACCATGCTTATGGTAGCGTTAACACAATGACCACATGGAAGAAATTAGAACACTGCTCTGACCTTTGTATGGATAAAAGAAGTCAACGAAGCGAAAAAACTCGGCAGAATATTATTCAGGCAGCAATGGAGTGCTACCAGGATTTTGGTGTGCAAGGCGCCTCGCTTGAAGCTGTCGCCAAATGCGCAGGCACGTCAAAGCCCACCATCTATGCCCATTACGGCTCGAAAGAGAAGCTCTATCAGAATGTCGTCGAACACATTTTGCACCAAGAGCAAGAGACGCAAAAACTGCCGCCATTTGATCCGACCCGTAGCATTAAATCTCAGCTGTTTGATATTTTCGATCAGCAGTTGGATTTTGTCTTAAGCTGCGAGCGCCGCCGCCTGCTGGTGGCCATCACGATTGAAGCCATGTGTCATGGCAGTTGTCATCTCAACGATCTTGAACAGATCAAAACTTGTCCAATGGAGCATTGGCTGAGCGACGCCATGGCACACAACACACTGCCGCAGCAAAACGCGCGAGAACTGGCGACGAATCTGCTGGCATTAGTGAAAGGTCGCACCTTCTACCCCACATTTCTTGGTATGAATGACGATAATATCGAGCAGCGCCGGGCCAACCTTCACTCCGCGTTGGATTTCTTCCTCCAGACGCAACAAGCACAATAAGAGGCGCAGCAGCGCCCCTTGTTGCTATGTTTATGTGTTTCTGTGTTTATGCGCTTCTCAGTCGCTCAATCTTCTAAGCGATCCGTCCTAAGGATGCCCAATACTACGGCATCCTGCTGACTTCATCACTCTTGGGCCAAGAGCGCCTGCCCATTGGTTTTGATGACCTCTTGATACCAATAGAAGCTCTTTTTGCGCAGGCGCGTCAAGGTACCCGAGCCGTCATCGTGGCGATCGACATAGATATAGCCATAGCGCTTGCTCATCTCTGCAGTAGAGTTCGCGACTAAGTCAATTGGCCCCCAGCTGGTAAAGCCCATTAGCTCGACGCCATCTAATATCGCCTCATGCGCTTGCACCAAATGATCACGTAGATACGCGATACGGTAGTCGTCGATCACCTCACCTTCGTCAGTCACGGTATCACGCGCACCGAGACCATTCTCAACGATAAACAGTGGCTTTTGGTAGCGATCGTGGAGGAAGTTGAGCAGAATGCGCAATCCTTTAGGGTCAATCAACCAGCCCCACTGACTCTTTTCCAGATACGGATTTGGGACACTGTCGACGATATTACCCACCTCTTTTTGTTTCGGATCAGCACTCGCACACCCACTGGCGTAATAACTGAAAGAAATAAAGTCGACACTCGCCGCCGCTAGGGTTTCGATGTCCCCCGCTTCCATCTCGATGGTGATTCCGTTATCACGGAAATAACGCAACATATAACCTGGGTACTTGCCGCGAGTCTGCACATCGCCAAAGAAGAGCCACTTATTGTTCTCATCCATCGCCGCCAAAACGTCATCAGGATTACAGGTGTAAGGGTAGTTAATCGCGCCGAGCAGCATGTTGCCGATTTTCGCGTCAGGGATGATGTCGTGACAGAGCTGCACAGCTTTGGCGTTGGCCACCAGCTGATGGTGGATCGCTTGGTAGATCGCCTGTTCGCTCGCGTCTTCTTGGAGTCCAACCCCAGTAAACGGCGCATGCAACGACATATTGATTTCATTAAAGGTAAGCCAAAGCTTCACTTTCTCCTTATAGCGCGTAAATACGCTGCGCGCATAGCGCTCAAAGAAGGTAATCACTTCTCGGCTACCCCAACCGCCGTAATTTTCCACTAGGGCGTAAGGCATTTCGTAGTGTGAAAGCGTGACAAACGGTGTCATCCCGTGGGCGGCCAATTCGTCAAATAGTCGGTCATAGTAGGCGAGCCCTTCTTCACACGGCTCGGTTTCATCGCCTTGCGGAAAGATACGCGTCCAAGCAATGGATAGACGAAGGCAGTTGAACCCCATCTCCTCAAACAAAGCGATGTCTTCTGGATAACGATGATAAAAATCGATGGCAAGATCTTTGATCCCCTCAGTACGCGCTTCGCGGGTCTGATGTGGGTTTAAGATCCCTTTTGGCAGCATGTCAGCGGTGGAAAGCCCTTTGCCACCAGTGAGGTAAGCGCCCTCTACCTGGTTAGCCGCAATGGCTCCGCCCCAAAGAAAATCGGATGGAAAAGTCATAGTTCATTCTCTTTATTTATGATTTTGACTTGAGTGTACTCGAACCATTAGACACTAAATAAGGTTAGATATTTATCAGGATATTTCCCATTTTTAGGCCAGAGCGCAGCGACAAAAATCGGCAAAATCTGAATGATAGCTCGGTATTTTCAAGCCATTACGAGACCTATCCGACACATCTTTTTCCACAGAAATACTATGCTTATAGAGTAAACAATGACGTAAGAGGGCGTGGTTATGAAATACAAACATATCCTAGTTGCACTAGAGCTGTCTGAAGAGAGTAACGTTCTCATTGAACGCGCCGCGTCTCTCGCTGAGATAGTGGGTGCAAAAGTCTCGTTCATCCATATCGATGGCACACATGGGGAAATCTACCCTGATTTGGTCGATATTCAAGCCGATCCTAGCCGTCGACCTTTGAACGAAAACAACAACCAATGGCTAGAGAAGTTTCAAACCGATTCACCTGTCCCGATCAAGCACTTCCTTGTCGGTACCGGCGATCTCAGTGAGAAATTAACGTACACCATTAAAGAACACGGCTTTGATCTGTTGATTTGTGGCCACCATCAGGACTTTTGGAGCAAAATTGTTTCCTACTCCCGCCACCTCATCAATAAGTCACCGATTGATATCCTCGTCGTGCCAATCACAAGCTAACTGAGATAGCCGCCCTAGGCGGCTATCTTTTTTACAGCTCGGTCAAACGACGAATAACGCGATCGGGCTCAACTCCCCACGGATCAAAAGGCACATCCACGCTGCGCTGCAACCAGACGGTTTTAATACCGGCTGATTGCGCACCCAGCACGTCAAACGGATTGCTCGAGACTAAATAGGTGTCGTTGTCTTGGGTGACCGACAGAAGATGCTGATAGACAGATGGGTTGGGCTTAAAGGTTTTGACCTTTTCACAGCTGATTATCTGCGCAAACTCGTCCCGAATGCCCGCGCGGCGCAGCAACGTCTCAACACTGTGTTGTTCACCATTAGAAAAAGCGACCAGCCGATGCCCTTTCGCTACCAGTGAGGCTAGGCTCTCTTTGACATCATCAAAACAGGGTAAGCGAAGATAGAGGTCGAGAAGCTGCGCTTTCTGTTCCGGCGACAAGGTTGTTTGATGGGCGGCGCATGTGTAATCCAGCGCTTGTTCGGTGCAGGTTGAAAACGGCACATACTCGTTCATCAACCCGCGTCGAAACGCGTATTCGAGCTGCTTATTTCGCCAAGTCACACTCATGGCCTGCCCAAGCCCCGGACGCCACGCTTCCAGTTGAGTCGCCACAAAATGTGTGTCAATCAAAGTGCCATAGACATCAAACGCATAAGTCTTCGTCATTGTTGCCGTATCCATTGTGGAGAGTGTCTTACTATCGTAGACAATGGTGAACGAGTGTTCAATAATAGGACACCCATTCTGAACGAAAGAAGCGATTAAGCGAATGACCGACTCGATAACAGAAACCCTCGCCAGTTTCACCTCTATCGAACAGGCATTGGATTATTTTGAGATAGGCTATGACCGCACGTTTATCGAGCAGAATCGTACCGAGTTGGTGAAGCGGTTTGGGGGTAATCTTATTTTACAAAAGCCTGATGATTGGTTTTCAGCGCGACGTGCGCTAAAAAATGCTTATTGTAAAGTACAGCGCAGCAAGCTGGATAAACACACTCGCTCGGCCTGCCGCGGCTGCACATCTTGTGAACGTCGTTAGGCTTCTTGTTCGATATCCTCTTCTTCGAACATAGATGAGCATTTGATTTCAAACTGATTGAACGAGAAGATGCTAGGGCCATGAACGCGCTTAGTGATCACTTTCTCTTCCCCATATTGCACCGTAACATGGGTGAACACCTTACCTTTTACCTCGATGGTGTTGTCTTCGAGTGCAGAGGTCAATTCCGCTTCATTGCCATCACGGGCACGTTTGACTTTCTCAAGGTGTGCGTTGCTCTCTCGTTTGAGCGTTTCTACCTCTTCTTCTTGCTCTGGCGTCCGTTGAGATTTCGGAATTTTTTTCAACTCCAGCTCTTTACGCACCACCGCCATGGTCGCTTCTTGTGCTTGAGTGTATTGTTCTTTGAGCTTGGCTTGGCGCTCTTTATACATCTGAAAGCGCGCAAACGCCTGAACATGTGTCGCGGTGTCGCCTTCCACACCCAGCTCGACGCAGGTGATTTTTCCACCCACCTTGGCACTGCCGCCGCTTAAGGTGCCGTGTTTTTCGCTGCTATCGGCGACAACGAGGTGGCGACCACAGCGAATGGCGTTGTTCATACTGTGGACATTGAGAATAATATCTTGTCCAGCTTGTAACTCACTGAACTGTGCATAATTGGCCTTTATGCTGCCGCCCGACTTCACCACACAGCTCTTTTCTTCGCCTTCAGAGACATTGTGACCAATGATGCCTTTGGCAACTTCAATGTCACCTTGTGCTTGAACATCCGCCGATTCAATAAATCCACCCACCGTGAGTGATCCGGTTGCCCGAACGACCATATCCGATTCAATGTTGCCAAACACCACCACGTTGCCTTTGAATTTAACATGACCCGTCGCCACACCTATGGTCGGTAAGCAGAGTGCATCTTCCACTTCCACGCTGCGCTCTTTGAGCACCGGCATACCGGATACCTCAGCCAGCAATACATTGGGATTGTTGGGATTCACTTTCGTGCCTTTGCCCGCTTTGAGCATGGCATCGTTACCAGGCTTAGGCGGAATCACCTTACCTTGTACTGTCATACCTGGTGTCCCTTTCGTCGCAGGTACACGTTTCATAAGGGGATCATTTGCTGAGACGGTGATGGTCTCGCCTAAGTTGAGCATGTCCACTTTGCCCCCATCTTGATCTGATTCTTTGGGAGCGAGCACTTGTCTAGCAGGGTCTTTGACTAAAGGAACAAACTTGGCGTCTTTGCCTTGGATGGGATTTTTGCCTTTGGCGACAGGTTGAGTGAAGGTTTCACCGGGTTTGAGTTGATGGCTCATCACCAACACTTTTTTCAGTGCGAGCTTATTGATGCCTTTAGTGACATGGGATTGCGCCAAGGCATGCACGATTTGCGGTCCTTTCAGAGGTTGGCCTTTGTAAGCGCCGGTCACCACCATACTGGCCAGCATGTCGTGTTCTGAGAGCACCACTTCCACCGTCGCGTCACGCACTTCAGCGATAGGAAAGCCCACATACGCTTCACTTTTCGCTTCTCGCGCACACTTGATAAAGCGGTTCACCGCCTCTTCCATCAGATAAAAATCACTGGCGCCAATATTGGCTAACGCAGCGTCTAATCCACGCGTATCGAAATTTCCATCCACACTGATGTCTGGCAATAGCTTCGCGACCACTCCCTGCTCATCTTCTGACAGAGATACTAACTTGTCCCACATAACTGACCTGCTTAACCCACTTAACCTGTCCAGTCTATTCAATTTGATACTGACACAGTATGGAATGTGTGACAAATTCAGGCATAGGTCACTGAACTTTTGTTGTAGAATCGTCCATCAACGCTATTTACAGTGTAAAGTTTGCCAGTGCCGTTTATCGGCCTATCTTATGGTTGAGTGCGCCATCCACTCACTGGGTGGATAATCATTCGGTCGCGCTGCTTCTCTTCAGGCTCCTCTGCGCATCATGCGGAAAGCGGAAAATGGTGCGGCGCGTTTAATGAATAGATCGCGGTCACTTTGCGCCCTTGTTCGCTGTATTGCAGCGAGTCACACAGTTCTGTAGCCAGCACGATACCTCGGCCATAGGTGTGTCCGTCTTGAACTTGCTGGCGTTTTTCGTAGTCAAACCCCTCGCCGTTATGAAGCAAAATCATGGTGACCTTCTCACTGTCAGGCTGATAATCGAGCTCAAGTTTGACCCAGGCACTGTCTTCAAGCTGCTTGAGTTTGTCCTCTCGCTGCTGGTAATAGGTAAAGAAGCCGTCGGGGTCATCTTTTACCGAGGAATCAAGCTTGAGCAAACCATGCTCGATGGCATTAGAAAAGAGCTCAGAGGCCACCGAGCAAATCAGATCCAGATGTGGGCCGCCCGATAACATTCCCTGTAAAAATTGCCTAACTTCGGCCATTACCGACAGGTGACGCAACTTATGGCCGTCAAATTGCAGACTGGCATGTATCGGCACTTGACGTCTCTGCTGTTCCACCGTTTGACAAGCCTCTTCTTCCGCTACAGTAATGGGGAAATGCATGGTCAAAATGGATAAATCGTCACGCACCTCTTGATTGCTAAAGGCTTGTACCGCTTCATACAGCGTTGGGATGACCGCGCGCTGACCTGTGAAACAGGCCTCAAGGCGCTTGGCGCCAAACTGTTCATTGTTGGGGCTGGCGGCTTCAATCACGCCATCGGTGTAGCAAACGATCTGCTGATCAGGCTCCAGTTTGTAGTGCACAATGTCGGCTTCAAACTCGTGCGGCTCAAGCACGCCCAACGGCATGTGGCTTGAGACTAAACGGCTGACAATCTCGCCTCCAGGATCGACAATATACCCATCAGGCAAACCGCCTCCCCACCAAGAGACTTCAAAGCCATTGGCTCTTACTTCAAACACGCTGGCGGCAAGCATCATTCCCATCGGAAGGAAACGCACCAACACTTCGTTGATTTCGGTAACAATTTCCCCGAGCGGTAATCCTTTCGCCGCCATCGTAAAGAATGCGCGCGTCGCAGGTAGCGCGGAGATCGCCGCCGGTAAGCCGTGTCCTGTGGCGTCAGCGATCATCACATAGACACCACCGTGTGGCCGCTTTGCAAGAACAATTAAATCACCGTTAAAGATGGTTGAGGGGGTCGACAAATAATGGATGCCGTACACATTGCTGACCTGGCGGCTCATCTCTTGAGCGAGATTGGCAAAAATCGACTCGGCAATCGAATAGTCGTACCGTACTTGCTCATGAAACTGGCTCAGTTCATCACGCTGCTGCATCACTTCATTGTGCATTTTGACAATCCGATAGTGCGCTTGCACTTTGGCAATGAGGACATTGCGCTCCACCGGTTTGAGGATAAAGTCATCACCAAAGGCAAGGCAGCGCTCAAAAGAGGCGCGATCATCCAAAGCGGTTAAGAAAATGATCGGAATGTGGACGTTAGGAAAGGCTTCTCTGACTTCTTGCGCAGTAGTGAACCCATCTTTCACCGGCATCATGACATCCAACAAAATCAGATCCGGCATCGAATCCATCTGTTGCATCGCCTCCACCACCCCTTGGCCATTTTCAAACATGGTAATGCGTTCGGTGATGTGATCGAGAATAAAACGACACAGCTCACGGTTGGTGGCGTGGTCATCGATGATCATGACATGCATAGGCAGTCCTTACTCTATCGAGAACTTCTTATCGAAACGGGAAATGGCGAGGATTTTTCGCACCTGTGGCAAGGTGTTAGTGATGCGAATCGCCCCATCGGGCTGCCCGAGATAATTGTGCATGTTTAACAGCATCCCAAGCCCTGCACTGTCGATATAGTCGACTTTGCGTAAATCAATCGTAAACCGATAACTGTGTTTGTCTGTATAGCAGCGCCGAAAATCTTGAACGAGGTTAAACCCAAACGCCCCTTCAATGGTAATGGTCACCTCAAGTGAGCCTGAATTCACTGTAGACTTAACCGACATATTGCCCCCTTGGTGGATTAGAACAGCTCAACTTCGCCTTCATCAATGTTTGCTTGCGTTGCCGCCGGTGAACCTCTTTGCTCAACCTGTTCAAGCAATGCGTGCAGTTCACTCGCAAACTCCGCGTCACTGAGGGTTCGTTCTGTCCATGCCAGCGTCAGATCGGCCAGCTGTTGGATAAACGCCACGCTACCTTGCGCGTACTCCCCTTGCTGCGTAATGATGTCAGCAAATTGCAGGGCGCGTATGCCATTGGCAACCTGAACACTGAGCAGATCACCGCTGTGCTTGATTTTGTGGACTTCTTGTTCAACCGACACATTGAGCTGCTGCACGCCTCGCAACATGTCATCGACTTTTTCTTTCGACTCGATCGCTTCCGTCATATCGATGGAGGCCATCTCCCCAACGGTTTTGTTGGCCTCTTGTACCGTGGCTTGCGCGGTGTTAATTTCGCGCTCAATTTGGTTATTCAACTCTTCCGCTTTGACCGAAAGGTGGCGTACTTCATCGGCGACGACGGCAAACCCGCGCCCTGCCTCACCCGCTCGCGCCGCTTCAATCGCCGCATTGAGCGCCAGTAAGTTGGTCTGCTCGGATAACCCGCGAACTTGGTTGAGCAACTTAAACACCGAATCGAGCTTGTCTGACATATCGTGAATGCTGTGCACCGCAGAAATACTTTTTTCCGAGACGATGACTAAGGTGTCCACAAAGTGGCGAATAATGGCTTCGGTTTTCGGTAACACTTGGCTGATGTCATGATCGCTGCCGTGATTGCCCAGCAAGGTTTCCACCAACTCACTCGTCACTTGGCTCTGCTCTTCCGCCAGCTTTTGCAATTCAAAATAGCTTTCATTTAAGGTGTCTACTGATTCGTCTACCACGCTGCGTTGATGGCTAAGCGGATCCGATAATTGAGGGATAACACGTTGCAAGATGTGCCCCAACGCCGCTTCCCGAGCAGGGTTAGGATCATCGCTCGAGGGTGCCTGTGAAGACGCAGCGCTCTCTGTTGGCATCGGGCGTGACTTGGCTAAGACAATCCAAGGCACCGCCGCTACGGCGATCATTAAGGCAAGTTGAAGCTGAGACAGCGCATAACTCACCCCCACACCCAACAGCATCACTTGAATAAGCACCGCGAGCGCGCAGCGTACGCGATGACTCAGTATTCTCTTTTTCTTCATAGGCTCACCAACTGACAAATCTGTTTCGGTATTTTATGCAGCCCGAGAACGTACTCCGCAGCGCCCAAATACACCGCGGCGCCCGGCATACCCCACACCACTGAGCTCAACTCATCTTGAGCAATGGTCGGCGCGCCTTGCTGCTTCATCTTCAACATGCCTCGCGCACCGTCTTTACCCATACCAGTGAGCAAGATACCGATCGCGTGCTCGCCTAACGTCTCGGCAACGGCATCAAACATGACGTCCACGGAGGGTTTGTGGCGATTGATCGCTGGCCTGTCGTCAAGTTCTGCGTACAACTGCCCGCCACGTCGGGTAACGACCAAATGCTTATCGCCGGGGGCTAAATAAGCGCAGCCTGATTTCAGCGCCTCACGAGTCTGGCCAAGTTCTGTCACCTGTATATCCGAGTTCGCGTCGAGCCTGCGCGCAAACGAGGCGGAAAACATCGCGCTAATGTGCTGGGTAATCACTATCGGCGGCAAACCGGCAGGCAAGGTTTTAAGCACCTGATTGACCGCTTCCGTCCCTCCCGTCGAGGCACCGATGGCAATCAGCTCAATGTGATTGGTTTGGCGTATAGGGTCGAGTTTTTGCGTATCAGGCGCCACTGTCTCTCGTCCTACGTTAGCGCCTGCGGCGACTTTGATCTTTTCATTCACCAGCTTTTTGTAATTGACCATCTCGGCGGTGTTTTGCACCGCAGGCTTGGGAAAGTAGTCCACCGCCCCGAGCTCGAGTGCCGCCAGCGTCGGCTCTGCGCCGTGCTGCGTTAACGTGGAGATCATCACCACAGGCATCGGCCGTAAACGCATCAGATTTTTTAAGAACTGAACGCCATTCATTTTTGGCATTTCGATATCCAGAGTCAGCACGTCGGGGTTGTGTTGTTTGATCAAAGCCCGAGCTTGATATGGATCTTCTGCACTGGCGACCACCTCAAGATCCGGATCGCTGTTGATCAGCTCAGTCAAGATCGCGCGGAATACCGGCGAATCATCGACCACCAATACTCTGATTTTTTTCATATAAACAGCTCCGCGTCATCGCCATTGTCACGTTCGTGCTCCAACTTATAGGCATAGGTCGATTCTTGTTGATGCACCGTATGCACTTCACTAAAGGGCACCCGTTTCAGCCACACTTTTCCAATCGAGGGATCAAAGAGTATCTTTCTTGGCTCCATTCCCCCAAGATCTTGCGCCACCACATCCAATTGCTCGCGCTCAACATAACTCAGAATAAAACTGACGTTTTTCTCCCCTATCATCGATTCTTTGCCGAGCATTTGCGCCCCACCAAACAGTTTAACCACCAAGCGATGCCGACGCGCACCCAAACCAATCAGTTGATTGATCAACATTTCCATCGCATAACAACCGTAGCGAGAAGCACTCGAATCCAACGCGCTCGGCTGCCAAGATTTGATTTGGCTGCGATTCTCAAAAGGCAGGAGAAAGTGATTCATGCCGCCGATACGTGTGACGGGATCCCACATGCAGGCTGAGATGCATGACCCTAGACCAGTCACAATCAACTCGTCACTCGCCTCACTGCAATAAACGCCGCCGGGGTACACTTTGACAAAGTGCTTTTCTCGGATAGGGTGATAAAACCGACTAACATGACAAGCCCCATTTTGCGGGTCGACGTTCGGGCCGTGGTATGGCGTCATAACCGCTTCCTACTTTTTGACATAAATTGTGTGACCGAGGTGATGAAAGCAATCCACTCCATCTGGTAAGCTCTCCGAGTGGCCTAAAAACAGCACCCCATCAGGGGATAGCTGTTGATAAAAGCGTTTGAGCAATCGCGCCTGCGTTTTTTTGTCGAAATAGATCATCACGTTACGGCAGAATATGACATCAAAGCTCGCTGTAAATGGCCAAGTTTCAAGCAAGTTGAGTGGTGAAAACTGTACGTGATCCATCAGTCGCTGTTTGACTTTGATCTGGCCACTTTGGCGTCCAACACCTCGAACAAAGTTCCCCTTTAGATAGTGCTTAGGAATAGAGTTGAGTGCCTCATCACTGTAAATGCCAAGTTGCGCCTTCTCGAGTACCGCAGTATCTAGGTCTGTCGCAACAATCACGACTTCGTCCAACTGACCTTTGCGTTCAAATGCCGCAAGTGAAGCGGCAATGCTGTAGGGCTCCTCACCACTAGAGCAGCCCGCGGACCACACCGCGACCTGCTTTTTGCCTTGCTCCTGCCACTGGCGACTGAGCACCTGCTCCAAAAATCCAAAATGGTGGTACTCACGGAAAAACGACGTTTTATTGGTCGTCAAACAATTGATGAAAGTGACTCGCTCCTGGCGGTCATTCTCAATCAACGGGCGATACTCTCTAAAACGGCGTAGCCCCAATCGGCGCAACTGACGACTGACACGGCCATAGACCATAGCGCGCTTCTGATCCGAGAGAAAAATGCCCACGTGTTTATGCATAAACCATTGGATAAAATGAAAATCTTTATCCGTGAGCTCAAACTCTTGCTCGGGTAGCGTCAATTCCGTGTTCAAAATTCTTCCCATTCGTCGCCTTCCTCTTCCACCTTAAATGCCGTGTTGCTGACTTTGTTGGTGCGAATCTCTCTGACGTTATTTTCGTTAGGGGCTTTGTTGCTGCGCGAATCAAAGCTGGCCACTTTGGCGTCGGTCACAAAGAAGTTCATAAGATTGAGCAACTCTTTGCCTTCATCTTTGAGCGATTGGCTGGCGGCTGAGGTTTCTTCAACCAGCGACGCATTCTGCTGTGTCATTTCGTCCATCGTCGCGACGGCTCGATTGATCTCGTCAATGCCGGTCGATTGCTCCACACTGGAAGAAGCAATCTGTTTAATCAACTGGTTGACCTTCTCCACCGCTTCGACAATTTCACTGAGTGTGTCGCCGGACTCACCCACTAAGCGTGAACCTTCATCGACTTTCTCCACACTGTCTTTGATAAGGCCCTTGATCTCTTTGGCGGCCGCCGCACTGCGCTGCGCTAGATTGCGCACTTCACCCGCGACAACGGCGAAACCGCGTCCTTGCTCGCCAGCGCGCGCCGCTTCCACCGCTGCATTAAGTGCTAACAAGTTGGTTTGAAAAGCAATTTCGTCTATTACGCCAATGATGTCGGAGATCTTTTTACTGGCCGAGTTAATGTCAGCCATCGCAGAAACCGCCTGACCAACCACTTGGCCGCCTTTGGTGGCTTTTTTCGTTGCATCCACGGCCAATTCGTTAACGCCTTTCGCGTTGTCGGCATTTTGTTTCACCGTTGCTGTCATCTGTTCCATGCTCGCCGCGGTTTGCTCGAGATTCGCGGCTTGAGCTTCCACTCGTTGACTCAAATCGTTGTTGCCTTCGGCGATCTCTGATGAGGCGGTAGCAACGCGCGCCGAGGATTGCGTGATCTTATCCACCATATCGCGCAAGTTGAGAATCGAGGTATTGACCGAGTGAGACAATCGACCCAGTTCCCCGTTATTGCTCTCGGGCATCGTCGTATTAAGATTCCCTTTCGCCACTTGGCTCATCACATCAATGCACTGCCCTATCGGTGTCACCATAGTGTCGAGTAGGCTATTAATGCCATCCCCCAACTCTTTCATAAAGCCGCTGTACACACTGGTGTCAATCCGCTCTTGCAGCTCACCGGCGATCGCTTTTTGTATCAAAGACTCGACCTGACGCTGCCCATCTTGCTGTTCGGTAATATCCACCCACTGTAAGGCAGGACCGATGTACTTGCCCTGGCCATCTTTCATGGCAATACAGGTCAAATTGAACTCTAGTCCTCCGACCGCAATATTAGAGCTAAATGGCAAGCGGTCAGGGTTAGCAATGATGCTCTTTTGATGGGCGGGGTTTTTATGGAATACATCGATGTTACGCCCAACTAAATTGCTGGCATCAAAGCCGGGAAGTGCTTGCCTTAGCTCCTCTTCACGCGATTTTAGTAAAGTGAGCAAAGCCGGGTTGACGTAAGTAATCACCCCTTCCATATCGGCCATCATTAGATTCGTCGTCATGCCCGCCACCGCAGAGGCGAGGCGCCCGATCTCTTCTTCTTTTGCTCGCTCATCGGTGACATCGCGCCACTCTAGCGTATTGCCAATGTAAGCCCCTTGGGCATCGTGTATGGCAGCGACGTTCAACTCAATCTTCAAATCACCAATGGTGATATCGGTGCTGTAAGGTAAATTGTTCGGATCGGCCAGCATCTTGCGCTGATGAGCGGGGTTTTGATGAAACTCATCAATACAACGCCCCATAAGCCATTCCGCACTTGCGGTAAATCCAGACCATACCGAGCGCAGCGTCGCCTCGTGCTGACGAAATAGCGTCAGCGTCTCTTTGTTGATGTAGGTGATCAAAAAGTCTCGGTCAATCATCACCATGGCAGTTTGCGCTTGGTCAACAGCGGCTTGGAGTCTCGCAATGTCTTGGCTTATCTGCTCAGACTGCGTGACATCAGACCATTCCAAGGTATTACCAACATACTGCCCTTTGGCATCTATGATGGCGCCGACATTGAGTTCAATCCTCACGTCTTTGACCGAAATGGTCGTGGTGTAAGGTAAATTATTGGGATTAGAAAGAAGTTGGCGCTGGTGGCTTGGATTAGCGTGGAACGCATCTATACAGAACCCGAGTAAGTCATCTTCGTTTGCCTTGAAACTCGGCCACATTGATTGAAACAGCGCTTCATGGTGCTTGAGTAGTTCCAGAGACTTCTGATTGAGATAGGTAATCTTGAAATTACGATCAATCATCATCAGCGCGGTTTGCGCCGCATTCAGTGCAGACATGAGTTGCTCTTTGGAAATGCCGCTCTCTTGCTCCACATCCAGAGTAAAGTCTTGAGTCAACGTGTCTTCCGTCGGGGTTGAAAATTGCTGAGCTTGCTCTGCCTTTCTGTTCCAAAATCCCATACCTGTCCCTCTTCTTGCCATGCTCTATTGTTATCAGTGTTTGCTTTAGACCCAGCTCTCATGTTGAGTCAGTTCAGAAAGCTTTTCGACATCCAATAAAGCTTCTATATTCAGTAGGATGAGGTGACCTGCTTGCACCGAAGCGAGCCCCCGAATAAAACGCTGGTCTACCCCCATCGACACTTTAGGTGGTGCCTTGATGGCCTCATCACTAAGGGGATACACCTCTGACACCGCATCAACCATGATGCCAAACGGGTTGCCTTGACCATCACTCAACACCACGATGACCGTCACGTCGGTCAGCTCGGTTTTGCCCAGACCAAGACGCATTTTGAGGTCAATGATGGGTAAGTACTCGCCGCGGATTTCCCACACGCCTTTGAAATAGTCTGGAGAGTTCGGGACTTTGCGCACAGGCGACCAGCCCCGTAGTTCTCGCACATCTAAAATCGGCACGCCGTATTCGTCATCTTGTAGGGTGAAACTCAAAAACTCATGTCGGGTTTCCATTACTTCGCCCTCAAGATTTTGTCCATGTTGAGCAGCTCGTGGATATCAAGCAGGGACATCACCTGCTCGCCCACATTCATCAACCCAACCAAATAGGGTGTCACGGCCGTGTCGCCAACACAGGGGTGAAGGGTTTTGTCGTCTTGCGCCAACACATCGCTGACCGCATCCACCACGACGCCCATCAGGCGCTCACCTTGATCCCCCTCTTCTCGCAATACAATCACAACGGTCGTCGGCAAGTATTGGCATTCACCTAACGAAAATCGTCGTCTTAAATCCGTCACTGGCACGATCATGCCGCGAATATTGATCACGCCACAGACAAATTCCGGGGCGCGAGGTATCGGCGTCGGCTTTTCCCAAACCCGAATCTCTTCGACATCCTTAATCGGCACCGCATACAACTCGTCAGCAAGCAGAAAGCTGAGAAAATCCGCGCTCTGCTCACCAAGCTCTTCGCTGTATTGCCCAGACACTAGCGCCGCGTCATGAGCTAGCGCGTCTGTATCTGGTTGAATGGCGGTCACTTGATTCATGATGTCTCCCTACGCCGCTAATCCGTTACTGCCCGCCGCATCAAGGTGGGTTTTCAAAAAGCCGGTGATTAATCCCTGAATATCCAAAATCAATGACACCGACCCATCCCCTAAAATGGTGGCGCCAGAAATACCGGAGACTTTGCTGTAGTTCGACTCCAAACTCTTGATGACCACCTGTTGCTGCTCTAACAGTTCATCAACCAATAACCCAACGCGATTGCCTGCCGCTTCCACAAAGCAGAGTATGGGGTGCTCACTGGGCGTAGCGGGAGCCAGTTCAAGCTCGGATTGCAGATTCATGATAGGGATGCTTTCTTCTCGTAGGCGATACAACAACACGCCACCGGAAGCGCGTTTGATTTTGCTCTCATCCAAAGAGACCGATTCGATGATGGTCAGCAACGGAATGACAAACACTTGGTCGGCCACTTTGATAAGCTGACCGTCCAAAATCGCCAAGGTAAGGGGTAAGCTGATGGTGAAACGGCTGCCTTTACCCAGCTCGGATTCCACCTCGATGTGGCCGCCCAATTCTTCAATGTTGCGCTTGACCACATCCATACCCACGCCTCGCCCAGAAATATCTGAGACCGATTCCGCCGTCGAAAAACCGGGGGAAAAAATCAGGTTCATCACCTGCTGTTTGGAAAACTCGTCCCGGTTGGCATCGCTCGCGACAACGCCTTTTTCCTGCGCTTTTCTCCACAGCACATCGCAATCGAGTCCGGCGCCATCGTCGCATATTTGAATGATGATAGAGCCGCCTTGATGGAAAGCATTAAGCTCAATGATCCCAGCCTCGGGTTTACCTCGTTCACTGCGCGTTTGGCGTGACTCTATGCCGTGGTCAATGCCATTTCGGACCAAATGCACGAGCGGATCAACAATGCGCTCTAGCACCGTTTTGTCGAGTTCCGTATGCTCGCCCTTGATCACCAACTCCACCTGTTTGTCCAAGCGAGATGACAAATCTCGAACCAAGCGGGGGAAGCGACTAAAGGCAAAGCTCATTGGCAACATGCGAATATTGAGGACTTTATCTTGCAGCTCCTTGCTGTTTTGCAACAGCTGCTCGAGGCCAGCTTTGAGTTTATCCAATTTGTCAGGGGTAAAATCGTTACCAATTTCCGTCAATATGGATTGCGTGATGACCAGTTCGCCCACCAAGTTGATCAAGCTATCGACTTTATCAATATCTACCCGAATGGAACCGACGCTTGACTCGATTTTCGTCGGCTTAGACGCGGTTTTCGCGGGTGTCTCAATGCTTGGTTTGGTTGCGCTAGGTTTAGGTGCAGTGGGCTCAGATGCAATTGGCTTAGGTATAATGGACTCAGACTCGGTGGACTTAGACGCCGTCGCAGCAGAAGAGATTGACTCAGATGGGGCGACTTCTAACGATGCCTCCTCAACCCCACGCTCACCACTCTCTGGTTTTCCTCGCATAATGATGAGATCGCACTCATCCTCTACCCATTCGAATATCTCGCTAATCTCTTCTTGCGCGAGCTGACCATCCATAACGAGATGCCATTTCAGATAACAGAGCTCCGCCTCCAGTTGCTCAATCATGGGTAAGGTGCTGGTGTCGACGCAAATCGACATGTTCGGATCCAGTTCATGACATTCGCGAAGGATGCGTAACGGGTCGTTGCCGCTAAAAAACAGTTCAGGATGGGGAGCAAACGTGATGTAGTAAGGTAGAGAACCCGCATCGGATGCCTCCGCCAATGACTCGTCGGGCTCACTTTCAACGCTTGGTTCGTCACCTAATAAGCGTTCTAGCTCCTGACTGATCTCAGTTTTTAGGTTGGATTCACTAGGGACGCCAGACTCGTGCGCCTCAAGCAACGAGTGTATGCAGTCAACACTGCGCAGCAAGAGATCAATGCTGGCGGGGGTTAATTGGCGCTCGCCATTACGCACCAGATCCAGATACGCTTCAACGGAATGAGTAAACTCGCTGATATCGAGTAAGCCAAACGTGCCGGCTCCGCCTTTAATCGAGTGGGCGGCGCGGAAAATGGTGTTGATCTCTTCACTGTCGATGTTGGTGACATCAAGGTTGAGCAACACCTGTTCGAGAGTTTCAAGGTTTTCCCGACACTCTTCATAGAACATCTTACGCAGTTGAGCCATATCTAGCGACATACTTTCTCCTCAAACGCTCTCTGTTCTAAACCGCTGACTACAGCACGCGCTTCAATGTTTTTAGCAAGGTATCGGGATTGAATGGTTTCACTAGCCACCCCGTCGCACCGGCCTGTTTGCCCTGCAGCTTTTTATCCGCACTGGTTTCCGTGGTAAGCATGAGGATCGGCACAAATTTGTACTGCGGTTTCTCTCGCAGCGCTTTAACCAGCTCAAAGCCGCCCATGTTAGGCATGTTGACATCGGAGATCACAACGTCAAACTTTGCGCTCATCACTTTATTCAGCGCGTCTTTACCATCATTTGCAGTTTCTACCTCATAGCCGGCATCTTTCAGGGTGTGACTGACCATTTGTCTGATTGATACAGAATCATCAACAGCAAGAATTTTAGTCATGAGATCCATCTCCAACGTCTGAACTTAACTTCAATAAGTGTTGTAATCCCAAGGCGTTTGCTCCTTGTTTTAATGTGGCGCTCGGCTTGTCGAGTCGTATCTCGACTGAGTCGCGCTCTGCACTAAGAAAAAGAGAAACAAGGACCTGTAGGCCCGCAGCGTCGACTCGCTCCACATTCGAGGCGAGAATCACAAGCGAGCGATGATCTTGAAGCCACTGCTTAGATTCAGCAGCGACATTGAGCGCACTTGAGATATCAAGCGCATCAGGAAGTAGACAATCCTTTTTCATTGTTATTCTTATTTCCTAGCCACAAAACACTACGCACAAAGTTTTATATTGAGTTTAGGAAAGGTTCGTCATTTGGCAAATGTGACTTAACTTTTGATACAGCAAGTTGCCGTTAAAATTTTTGTCGTTGGAATAAAAACTATCGAAGATTTAGTGGGTTGCCGATGGAGGCTATTTGGAAAAAATCTTATTTTCTACTGTGTTTTATTGACTGGTTCTTTAGTACTAGTTCGCAACCGCGTTGAAGGTAGGGTGTTATAGAATGAGATTTTACAGTGTAAATCGACTCGATTGTGTGGCCGTTTACACTGTAAATTTATCGTCTATTTTACAGTGTAAATTCGACTAGCCAGAACATTGAGATAACCAAGTTTCTATATCAAGCCGAAGCTGAGCTTCGACCTGCTTTTTACCAGGAAAACCTAAAGCCAAGGCACACTCACTCCAGCTCTGTTTTTGCAATACCTTTCTTATCATCACATCGCTGAACGCCTCAAAACCGTGTGTGAATGCAAAGCGATCGAGCAGTGGCGCACAACTGTCATAACTCGCCCCACCTTTTGCATAACACAACAGAAGCGCAGCCGTCCCAGTAGGGACAATGGAAGCATTAGTTTTTGGCGCCAAACTACGGACGACCTCAGTTTCAAGTTGACGCAAACTGTCTGAGAGAGAATAGTGAAATTGCGTGGAGTAATGTTGTGCCACCTGTGCTAGCCACTCAGTATCGCCTTTGATCATAATGACCGAGTGTGTACCGCTGGCGCTGTCTCTTTGACTGCTCACTTTGATCGGTGCAAAACCAGCTTGGCGCCAAAACTTAACCAAATCAGCGGTGGCGCCAAAGCTGGTGGAGAGAAAGTCACACTCAATGCTCTCTTCAAGCTGTGCGAGTACCGCCAGCCCTACCCCTCGCCTTTGTAGATCGGGGTGAACCGCTATTCGCATGACACGCACGCTTTTTTGCTGCGCCGCTCGCTCAATACCAAATTGATTCGCTAAGGTGCTCGGCACCAATTGACCTTTGGGGCGTCGTTTACCGAGCACAATGTCTTGCACCAGCTCTGCGGGCATGTTGCCCTCATCGACGGTCAACACGCAGGCAATGCATGTCCCTGACTCAAACTGAGCATAAACGTTGACGCTAGGCTCATCGAGGATAAGCATCAAATCATTGGGTGACGTCTGATAATGGGCGTTGACCAACAGCGCAAAACACTGGCGCAGCAACTCAGGTTTTGCCAACAGCTGCGCTTTGTCGATGCAGGTGAGCGCTATCTCCGGCAACTGAACAGGCGCAGGTTCTAAATCGGCGTCTAAGGCAAACGTCGAAAAATGCCATGCTTCTAACGGATCGCCCGCGTTCCAACGAATCGGTTGTTGGAGATGAAGTTGTACCATCCCCGGTCTTGCCACTTTAAGCCAATCTAAAAACTTGAGCGTAAAGCCGCGTCCACATCCCTCATAGCCGTGAATGGTGGTCGAAAACACGACGCGATGATAGCGCTCTGTGATCTGTTTGAGCATGGAAATAGGAATCGCAGACGCTTCATCGACCCACAAAGCATCACAATCCGGGCGCTGGCGAAGTAACTCATCTGGCGCAATAAACGCCAGTTGACTCTCTTGGTAGTCTATACATGATTTGCTGACCGTGGCGCCCTCGAGTTGTGAGGCGGTGTGCTCAAACACTGCGCGTGTCGCGGCTAAACTCGGCGCACAGACAAGAAGACGTTTTCGAGAAGCCTTCATCAGCCTTGCCGCCGCGATGCCTAAGGCGCTGCTTTTTCCTCGACCTCGGTCTGCCGTTAACACCAATGGGCGCTTTCTGTGGCCTTCCACCACGCGACAAATCGCTTCAATCGCTGAGTGTTGCTCGATAAACGGATCTTGAGTTTGTCCGCTCGTCATAGTGATGTTGGGGAGTGGTTTATCGGATGATAACCAATACAAGGATTGCATTGAGCGCAGCAACCACGTTTTCGATGAAGAAGCATCGATGCACTTGTCAAGCGTGAATATTACTACCCCGCCCCCTTTGACCGCACCGAGTGCCGCACTGACGCTGTTGGCATCGAAATCGTCGTTCACCGCGACCACTAAGAGCTCTATCTCTTGGCCCAGTAGCTGGGTGCCTTGCTTAGCCGATAGATGACGAACGAGACGGTCATCTTGATTAAAGACAGTGTGACCGAGACAAACCGCCGATTGAGCGCCGCTCGCTGAAAGCGCAGCGCGCAATACCGTGTATTGCCATTGACCATCGCCTTCAATCACCACACCATAACGATGACGCATCAATTGGGCTTGTTGAAAAAGATCGCGAAAAAAGGACTCTATCGGATTCATAACACGTGGTTAACGGTGGACGATGGAGTGAGTATATCACTCTCGCTGTGCGCTGCGACATTCGCTCATCGTTTCTGCCCGCCGCCGCGCGCCAGCAATAAAAAAACCGCTCGAACAAGGAGCGGTTTTAGATGACGTTGATGGAGAAGTTACTGGAGCTTGGCTTGCAAGAAATCCAGAATATCTTGCATCAAAGCATCATCGACTTTCTTTAGGTTCAGCGACAAACTGGAACCTTTACGGCTGTAGCTCGCGCGGCCTTTGACCAGCTCGGTTTTCGCACTGCCACTGGATTTGCTTGGCGTCATCTCTTCAATCCAAGACTCGATCGTTTCAGAGACTTCTTTGGTAATGCGTGCAACCCCTTGGGCTTCACTGCGTTGCCACACAAATCCCTCTTCACACTGACACTTTTCAAGCAGCTTTGCACGGTTCTCATCACTGAGTGCATTGAACTGCTTGTGCAACTTCACAATGGTAGGTCGACCTAAATCCGCCACATTCGGATACGCTTGCAGCAGCTCAAGTGGCAAATCAGCGGCTTTCAACGCTCCACTGACCAAGGCTTCACTGCACTGAAACATCTTCGCCAGCGCTTTCTGATCCTCAGCTTCACCGCTAGCGAGCTTTGCTTGCATCTCTTTGCCCTTCTCATACAGAGACAAAGGCTTGTGGGCGTTCGCCACATCGGATAAGAATTTTGCATGTTGGGTGTTGATGTCATCGGCAACATAGATCAAGAACTCTTTGTTGGACAAAATACACGACATGCGGCGACGGCTACCATCGAGTACTTCAATCTTGCCATCTTCACGCTTGCGACCGACGGCCGGATACTGCTGGCCGCGCTCACGTAAAGTGACCAACACATCCGATAACGCATGCTCATTGAGGAAAGATTGCTCGCGGGCATTATCCGCAAAGACAACCGTCTGCGCTTCCACTTGATCGGCCGGAATACGCACCAACTCAAACTGCACTAACTCCTCACCCGCAACCGCTAACTCGATAAACTGCGCTTTATCTTTCGCTGCTTGCTGGGCTTCTTGTGGTGTCGTAACTTGGCGTTTATTCGCCTTGCCGAACAATCTTGCATTTAAGTCTGAAGTTTTAATTGCCATACTCTAGTTTACCCCTGATTCAGTGATGACCAGTGACTGTGCAACACTCGCTCTAGCTCCAGTGCACTCTTTTGTACCGCATCTTGCGCGGTCGCTAGGGTTTTCTTACCGCCTTCGAAGTCGCCGGTCGTGAGGTCAAACACCGTGCTGTAGGTGTCCGCACAGGTTTCAAACGCGCGGCTTCGCGGAATGGTGGCCATCATCACCTGATCGCCAAGCAAGTAGTTCATCTCAGTCAACACAGAGACTTGCTTCTTGTTGTCATCTTCAAACATGGTGGGCATCAGACGCACGAACTCAAGCCCTTTCCAATCTTCTGGGAACATCTCATACACCGTAGGTAGGTGCTGGAAGAAATTGACCGTCGACGCCCAATCCAAGCGCTTCGCCGCACAAGGGATCAGCAGCGCATTTGACGCGTACATGGCATTCCATACTAGAGGATCCACGTGCGGACCGGTATCAATCATGATGACATCAAAATCGTCAGCAATCTTATCGATCAGCTTTTCTTTAAGTAGTTTTACGATATCCAACGACTGATTCTGCGACAAGCTTTGCCACGCTTCTGCGTTAAACATCGCATCTTCTGGGAAGGCAGACACGGTTTTTAAATTCGGGTACTGCGTTGGTAGCATGACGTTTTTGCGCAAAAATGCCTTATCGACCTCAGTACCTTCAGGTACGTTATCGAGCATGATATCCACTGCAGAATAGATACTCTGGTGTTCACTGATGCTAATTTGTGGATTTAAAAATAGACGCAACGAACCTTGTGGATCTAAGTCAATCAAACAAATTCGGTAACGTTTATCCAGATTGAGCGCTAAGCACGCCGCTAAGTGTACAGCGGTCATCGACTTACCGGTTCCGCCCTTTTGGTTCTGAACGTTAATGATCCACGGCTTATTCTCTGTGTTCTTTTTACGTTCATGAAACTTGGGGATGCCCGCCGCATCCATCAACATGTGCGCTTCTTGCAATGAAATGGAGTAGTGATTGGCGTTGTTTTTCGTAAATTGGTGACCGTCCGCTTCGAGCTTACTGATCGCATCATCTAGTTTGCGACGCGTTAGCCCTGAGCGGGTTTCCATCAGCGCTTTCGACATCGGAGGAAAATGTTCGTCACGACGTTCTTCTAATACGATCTCTATGCGGTCCGCTTGAACTTGAGCCGTCTGCTCCGCCAATTGGTAGAGACTCTCTATGGTTTGTTCTCTTTTCATTGCCAAAATCCGTTGTAAGTGACTAAAATAAATTGTACAGCATTTAATAAAACAAACAATAAAAAGGTGAACATTCACTTATGGATTAAAATCACATTAAATAAAAGAAATCGGAACAATTTGATGACTTCTTGCAATCTGATGTTATTTTCGTCAATAAGGTGAGCAAAATCGCCTAAAAATCTTAGCCACTTTGCTTCGCGTTCTAACCTCTCGTAAAAGTGTTACCTTGTCACATATTTACATTGTAAACTACAAAAGCAAACCGAAAGATGAAGTAGGGCAGAAGTGTGGTGTTTTAATCCAACGAGTGCGTTCAAACCATTAATGCACCACAGCGTTCGCATTATTCACTTCTGACATACTCACCACAGAAAATCTCATCGCCTGTATCGGAACGATTAGGTTTTCCTCCTATTTTACGGAGCGTGTCATTTCAATCTTTACCGATCTAACCAAAACCTCACTCGCGTTGCGGTACGAAGCCGTTTACGTGAGCAGAATGAGTGATAATAGCTCTCGCAACGCGATCATAATTCAACCGGATCCAGCGGTTGAGTATTCGAAACGATGATCAAGGGACATCACTTGATCATGCTTTCGCTCCAAATCTGTGAAACTGGAACGATGATCAAGGCAACAAACCCTAAATCTCATCAATTGAACCTCGCGATCTTTCATCGCAAATGATCGGATCAATGATCAAGTGAATTGATGCTTCGGAAGCATGTAAAATAGAGCTTTATTTACGGACAAATGCAGATGGAATAAGAACTCATGCCAAAATAGCGGTGTTTAGCCAATAAATCAGATTGACAGGCACAGAATATGGGAAGAAACACGAATCACTTGATCATGCTTTCGACCTATATCGTCATAGAAGCCGTTGAGAGCAAAGTTGGTCGAGATTGCCGTTCAAATGCGATGATGGACAATAAACGGTGGAAATCTGAGCGAAATAAGCGACACGGCTCAGAGACATCAGCAGAAATGGCGTTTCCTTGATCATGTTTTCGGCATCACAGAGCGCTCAGCACAACCAATAAACCGCCGCTTATTGACACTTAACGATGCGCTCTGTGGATAACGTGTGAGAGAGTGATGATCATGCTTCTGCCAGCCCAATGATCATTGATTCAGCAACCACATGATCATGGTTCTTGGATATTTTGATCATGCTTTCAATAACTTAATGATCATGCTTTCGTCTTTCACATGATCATGCTTTCCAAGTCAAAAAAAATAACGCGCCAATAAACAATGACTTAGAAGGAAACTGACGGCCAGATCATAAGATCATATAACCAATATAGATCAAATAAATCAAAAAGATCAGTTATTTAAAAACCTCTAATTTTTTCTTTATTTATGATCTTTTTTTCTTTATTCTTCAGGAACTATAGCGATATTACGGCTAGTGTGATACGGATCTAATCATGAGTTCTGACGAAAAAATACTGATCAAAGCCCCAAGAAGCCACAAGGATGGCCATTTATTTGAGGTGTCTGAAACGGCTGTCCACTGGATAGAACAATACCAACACTTCAAAGGGGTGACGAAAAGTATTGTCGAACTGCTCAATCTCATCTCACTGCGAGGATTCAGCAGCAAAGATGGTTTGGTTTCAACCACTGAGTTGATCGATGCAACAGATGGGCAAGTCACACGAGCAGCCATTCAGCAGCGATTACGCGCCGCAGTCAACATCGGCCTGTTTTTACAGGTACCAGTGCGTTTTGAAGAAGGGTTAGCGGGCAAAACCATGCTCCATCGCTTTGTTAACCCAAACCAGTTGATTTCCGTGTTGGGCGCCACCAGCTTGGTCACGGAATCGGTGAAGCAAAGTGAGAAACAAAAACGCTCTAAGGCACTGGCTCAAACTCAGGTGAACAAGCGCTTGCTCAATGAGCATGGCTTGAATATTCCCCCAGCAATGAAAGATGAAGCGGATCAGTTTGTGGTATCGCCTACCAACTGGGCGGGCATTATCGATCAAGCCTTAGCGCCGCCCAGAACGCGCAAACAGTACCAAAAAAGCATGGTGTCGATCTCAGGCACGCGCGCGGTGATCGAAACACGATCATCTAAAAACATCATGACGGTGGATGATCTGATGACGCTCTTCGCGCTGTTCACCTTAACCGTGCAATACCATGAGCACCACCAGCAACAATATCAACTCGATGCAACGCACGTGCCTAACAAAACGCCACTCTACATCACCGACATTTTGTCGCTGCGTGGCAAAAAAGACAGCGGCCCTGCACGAGACTCCATTCGTGACAGCATCGATAGAATCGAGTTTACCGACTTTCAGTTACACGAACTCACCGGCCGTTGGCTGAGCGAGAACATGCCAGAAGGCTTTAAGAGCGATCGTTTTCGTTTCTTGGCCCGAACCATTACCGCATCGGAAGAGGCACCTACAGAGGGCGCTGACGGCGAAATTCGCATTAAACCGAACCTCTACATCTTGGTCTGGGAGCCGTCGTTCTACGAAGAACTGCTCACGCGTGACTATTTCTTCTTGTTCCCACCTGAAATTTTGAAGCAGCATACCTTGGTCTTCCAGCTGTATAGCTATTTCCGTAGCCGTATGGTTCGTCGACACACAGATCAAATGCTCTTAAGCGAGCTAAATCAAAAGCTTGCGCGCAACATTGAGTGGCGCCGTTTTTCAATGGATTTGATCCGAGAGCTGAAAAAACTCTCGGAAGGGAAGGGCAGTGACGATCTGTTTGTGGTCAATTTGTGGGGTTATCACTTAACGATCCGCACGATCGCGGAAGGCGACAAGATCAAAGATTACGAATTCGACATCAAATGCGATGCTGAAGAAGTGCTGCGTTATTCGCGTGCACGTACCACCAACGCGGGTAAGCGCAACATGGCGCCGACGCTGCCCAACCCGCTACGTAATGAGATGGTCACACGCCAACAGCTTGATGAGATGTCGCAGATCATTGATGGCGAATTCGAGCCTATCCAACGTAAAGAGCGCGCGGCCAAAGGCAAATTGGGCCGTCGGGTAAAACAGCGTAAGCACTTAGTTGAGATCAACGCCGATGAGATCACCATTACTCTCTCCAAATATACCTCTCCAGAGGCTCTAGAACGCTCTATAACGGCGTTAGCGGCGATGACAGGGCACTCCCATAACTCCATCCAAGAAGAGTGTCTGGAGCTCATTGACAAGCTTGATTACCTGCGGGTCGGTGAAGAGGTCATCCCATACGAGACTTTGAGTAAAATGGTCGAGTTGTACAACAGCCAAAGTGAAAACAAGCACTTGTCGATCGAACGCTTGATTGCGGGCCTCGCCGTGCGCCGAAAAGTGTGCAAACAAGTCCATGAAGGGCATCTGGATGAGACCGTATTCCGCGCATTAGATGAAGTGGCGGTGTAGTTTGCGGCCTTGTCTGACAATTGGACACTATCACTACATTACCCTGACACTTTACTGACATAAAGCGCGCCGAGCTTGGCTATTATTTATCCCGAATAGACAACCTTTTGTCCTTTCTGATGAATGAGAGATAGGATTATCTCTGATAGATTGGCTCATATTGTTACATTCATTCTGAATATTTGGCGAGTTCGATGAACTCGCTATTTTTTTGCCTGTTGATCCCCTATTTCTCCTTTTACGCTGCTTCTCTTAAGCGCCCATGCGACCTTCATTACCTTGATCATGCTTTCGGATCACAGTGCAAGATCACCGACATCCCTTGATCATTCTTCCAAAGATTGAAATCTCGGTACTGACACCGCTTCGCTTGAATCTTTTTGTTTGGATAAACCTTGGTCTCAGGATGGAGTCAGCCCGTTGTTACGCTTCGGGAGTGCGGAGAGTTGGATGTGGCAGAGGGAGAGAGTAGGGCACACCTTAGAAAAAATGAGAGCTGGATCGCCTGACTTTTCTTAAGGGTAATCATTTAAATGTATCGCTAGTTTTTCTGCCCTGCAAAGGCTATTTATAAAATAATCGGTAAGAGTGTTCGAACTATTAGCGCAATCACATTCTGACGCTAAAATTCTTAACAAGGGATAGGCGTATTTGCTACAGATTAGGCGTCCCTAGCATGGTTTGTTCGGAGGTTACTATGTCCATTAATTCTATTGACCATGATGAAATGACTCATATTGCCGGTAAGTGGGACTTCACGGAAGAAGTAGAAACAAAAGAGCCAACCAAGGCAGTCAAATCTGCCGAGGCACGTAGACGTATTGAAGCATTGAGAGAGATACGTGAAAGCGGCTTATCGATTGAAGAAGCGAAAGAACTTGGCTTACTTCATTAAGCAATCCCCTAATTAGTTAAGGGCGGCCATAGTGCCGCCCTTAGTTTTTCCAAAAGAGCGATGTTTTTTTGATCTTGGCGGGTGAGCGAGGTGATTGAGACTCTACTTTGCTCGCTGGTGTGTGGTATATTCCCACTCCATATTTTTACAGAAACTGAGCGTGATTGATGTCGATTAACCTGTCGAACCTTCCTGCCGAAGAAAAAAACAAGGTTGAGCTTGATAAACAAGCGTCATTTTTGGTTTGGAAGCTCCGTGAGGCTAAAACTGGCCCAGATGAAGTGAATCAGCAAGCGGCCAAAATCAAAGATGAGAACGAGAAAGCGTTCTTCTTAGACTCTGTAGCCAAATATAAGCGAGTAATGGGCGTGTTGTGACCCCATTTCTCAGCAAGGCGAGAAATTGAAAAGCCCTCGCATTTTGCTAAAATCCTTCGCGTTAAATTGAAATTAGAGAGAACATCCCGATGGGAAGAAGTTTTGAAGTGCGCAAAGCCTCAATGGCGAAAACTGCAGGCGCAAAAATTAAAGTTTATTCCAAGTACGGTAAAGAAATTTACGTGTGTGCAAAAAACGGCGGTTCAGACCCAGACATGAACCTGTCGCTTAAGCATTTGATTGCAAAAGCGAAAAAGGACCAAGTTCCTGCGCACGTGATCGATAAAGCGCTAGATAAAGCCAGCGGCGGTGGCGGTGAAGATTACCAACCTGCACGCTACGAAGGTTTCGGTCCGGGTGGCACGAGCGTTATCGTTGACTGTTTGACTGATAACGGCAATCGTACTTTCCAAGATGTTCGCCAGTGCTTTGTGAAAACAGGCGCGAAAATCGGTGTGGAAGGCTCAGTATCACACATGTTCGACCATCAAGCGGTGTTCCAGTTTAAAGGTGATGACGACGAGGTCATCCTAGAGACCTTGATGATGGAAGATGTGGACGTCACTGACGTAGAACTGGAAGATGGCGTGATCACAGTGTTCGCACCTCATACCGAGTTCTTTAAAACCAAAACGGCATTGAGCGAAGCGTTCCCAGACTTAGTTTTGGATGTTGAGGAAATCACCTTCGTACCGCAGACTCACACGCCAGTCAGTGGTGAGGATGCGGAGAAATTCCAAAAGTTCCTTGATATGCTTGATGATTGTGACGATGTTCAGCAGGTTTACCACAACGCTGAATTGTCGTAATCGACGAGTAAGACGAATAGAGTAACAAAAACCGAGCTTGGCTCGGTTTTTTTATGCCTGTGAGTTGGTCTTTGGGCTGGCCAACCAGGCTGATAAGCGGCGAATTTGTGGCAGTACCGTGAGGTTCAAGACCAAAGCGCATGGCCACGCCAAGGTAAAGCCTCTCATCCAAGCGGCTGGCCAGGTGGCGTTAAAGCCCAAATTGTAGCCAGACAGCAGCCCAGACATGATAAACGCCATTGTGAAGGATGACAGTAGGGCTGAAATCCAAAATTGTTTACGACTCATTGTAGCTCCTCATTAAATGGTTGTTTTGGCTATTCTGCATGCGAGTGAGTAATGTGTCTAACCGGTTTACAGTGTAAACCTCGACGATTATGCGACACGCTTTCTATCGTGCGCTAACGCCGAAACCGCTTGAGGCAGCAGTGACATAATGATCATGCCCAGCATTAAGCTGTACTGAAAGGGAGTGAAGGATTCACCAAGCAGTATCATCCCTGACACGATGCCCGCGACTGGATTGGCAATGCCGCCAAAAGTAAAATCGACCACAGTCATTCTTTGTAGCAGCCAGACATACATGGCGTAGCTAAACGCCGTATTCAGACCGACCACCCAGACTAACCCGAGTGCATTGCCCATTGAAAAGTGCTCAATGACGGAGGCGTACTGCTCCGGTGACGAGACACTGTGGAGCAGCGCCGCTAAGGTGAGTACACCACCCCCAATGAGTAATTGCCACGTCAGGACTTTCCACCAGTGGATGCGACTGCCCAAAGATTTGGTCAACGCGCTGCCTGTCACTATGCATAAAATCGCGCCCAGCATGGCGAGCAAGCCAACCGGATCAAGGACAATCGCACTGGGATCGAACAACCACCACGCAAGCATGATCAAGGATGCGCCGCAAACCGATTGCAGTAAGGTCGGTCTGATTTTATGAACGATCGCCGCGTAGCTCAGCGCAAACACAGGAACAGAGACCATGCCAACACCGGCAATTGCAGACGGCAATCGCAGTGCCATGACAAAAATCAAGCTGAAAAACAGCCCGATGTTGACCGTTCCTAGTAGAGCCAGTACTCGCCATTCACCTCTTTTGGGCCAGCTCGGTTTTATTGCAAGCAATAACAGCCCTGCCGGTAGCGCGCGCAATGCGCCAAGCAGCAAAGGCGGCCAGTCTGTAAGGGCGAACTGTGTCACGGCGTAAGTGGTACCCCAAAAAAACGCAGGGATCATGGCAAGCAATATATTCATTTAATTTATCTTTACGTTAAGATATTGGCCCGAACCATACGCCTATTCACCGTGCTTGTAAAGTATCTTTATGTTAAGGTAAATCCGCATGTCAGAATAATGGAGAGGCACCCCGGTGGATGTCATTGACACCTTGACCCAGCAGTGGTCGACAGAAAAACCGCATCTCGACACAGGGCCGATGGCCATGATGGGGCGGCTATTGCGCATTGCGAAGCAGATCGAAGCGGCGCTGGCTCAATTGCACAAGCAGTATGACTTGAAATTGGGAGAATTTGACGTCTTGGCCACCCTGCGCCGCAGTGGCGCGCCGTATCGTTTGACCCCTTCTGAGCTTATCAACGCGATGCTGCTGACCTCTGGGGCGATGACCAACCGTCTTGATAAACTCACAAGTAAAGGCTTGATCGTACGTATTCACAGTGAGCAAGATAGACGCAGCGTTGCGGTTGAATTGACGGAGCGTGGGCGCACTGTGATTGATGCCTTGCTCGACGAGCACGTGGCCCTTCAGCATCGCCTTGTCGAAGGGCTGAACGCTTCGCAGCGTGAAGCGCTGACCGCTCTGCTTAAAGAGTGGCAGCAGCAACTGGAATCTTAGATGACGGACAACCAAAGAGTATGCCGATGCAATTAACCCCTGCCATCGCGCTTCATATTGTTGAGCGCGCCTCGTCCATCTTGCCTTACCCCGTCAATGTGATGGATGAGTGTGGCATCGTCATTGGTTCGAGTGACGAGAGTCGTCTTCATCGCTCTCATAAAGGCGCCTTATTGGTACTGCAAGAGCAACGTGCGGTCGAAGTGGATAGTTCGATGGCCAAGGCGTTAGTGGGGGTTAAACAAGGGATCAATTTACCGATTCGTTATCGTGGACAAATGATTGGCGTAGTCGGCTTATCCGGAGAACCCCAAGAGGTACGCTATTACGCTGAGTTAGTCAAAATGACGGCGGAAATGGTCATTGAGCAAGCCGCTTTGGTGGCGGAACTGCAATGGGATAATCGCCATAGAGAGAAACTCCTGCAGCAATTACTAGGAGCGCCAAATGTTCAAGAAGGGCAATTGGCGACGATTGCCGAGCGGCTTACCATTGATTTACGTCAGCCACGTCTTGCATTGATCCTCAAAGTGAGCTCAACGGTGCCAACGCCTTTGTCGCTAGAGGCGATTCAAGCGCTCATTGCGGATTTAGAGCATACTCAGCGTGACGCCTTAATTGGCCTGATGCCTGATGCACCGGATGAGATTGTCTTGTTGGTGCCTGCGCAAGTTAAGGCTCAGCTCTGGGATAAATCTCGTGAGGAACATGCATGTTTGAGGCGATGGCAGACCATTGAGCAGTGCATCCAGCGCCATTGTGATAGCGGCTACTCCGCTCGGTTGACCGTTGGGCACTACTATCCAGGGCTAGATGGTCTCAAGCGCTCGTATCTCAGTGCTCAATCACTGCTGTTTATCGCCACTTCTGAGTCTCTGTCCATCCAGTTTTATCATCAACACACCTTGGCGGCATTGGTGGCGAGTTTACGACAATCGTCCTGGCATCAGCATCAGCTTGTAGAGCCGATTGAGCGTCTAATAGCCAAAGATCGTAAGGGCGTGCTGCTACATACGCTACGCACCTATTTTGAGCACAATGAGGATGCGATGAGCACGTGCCAAATGTTGGATATTCATAAAAATACGCTGCGCTACCGTCTAGAGAAAGTGGAAGCACTCACTGACAAACGACTTTCTTGCCTCGAAGATAAAGTGGCGCTTTACCTCGCGCTGCAAGCAAAAATTGTTTATTGACACAATAAACTAGCATTATTTTTCATCAATATTGTCAATACATCCAATTAAATGACGTTCAAGCCATTCTATACTGGTGATACTCATTTGTGCTTGGCGAAATAGGAAAACCGATGAAAGTAGTGATTGCACCAGATTCATTTAAAGAAAGCTTAACCGCGATGGAGGTCGCTGATGCGATTGAGCGAGGCTGCCGCACCGTTTGGCCGGATGCGAATTACATCAAGTTGCCGATGGCCGATGGCGGGGAGGGCACAGTGCAGTCGCTGGTTGATGCCACGGGAGGCAGTATTGTACCTGCAGTGGTAACCGGCCCGATGGGCGAGCCTGTTGAGGCGTTTTATGGATTGCTGGGTGATGGCCGCACTGCGGTGATAGAGATGGCCGCGGCATCGGGCATTCATCTCGTTGCCGCAGAGGATCGCAATCCGCTTACCACCACCAGCTATGGAACGGGAGAGTTGATTCTCGCTGCCATCGCACAGGGCGTCACGTCCATCATCATTGGTATTGGTGGGAGTGCGACCAACGATGGCGGAGTCGGCATGTTGCAGGCGCTTGGCGCGCGTTGTCTGGACAGACAAGGCAATGAGATCGCATTCGGTGGCGGTGCGTTGCGTGAGCTAGATTGCCTTGATCTTAGTGGACTCCTTCCTGCCTTGACTCAGGTGGAGCTCAATGTCGCGTGCGATGTGGACAACCCACTGTGTGGTGAGTTTGGCGCTTCTGCTGTGTTCGGTCCGCAAAAAGGGGCGACAGCGGCGATGGTGAAGCAGCTAGATGACAACTTAGCGCATTATGCTGACATCATTGAGCACACCACTGGGGCTATGGTCAAACATCAGGCCGGAGCGGGCGCCGCTGGTGGTCTAGGGGCGGCGTTACTGGGTGTGCTTCATGCGAAGCTGACACCCGGCATTGATATTGTGATGCAAGCGCTGGCGCTTGATTCTCACCTCCAAGATGCGGATTTGGTGATCACAGGCGAAGGACGCATCGATAGCCAAAGCATTCATGGTAAAACCCCCATCGGTGTAGCTAAAGCCGCCAAACGCTACGATATTCCTGTGATCGGTATTGCCGGTAGCCTTGCTAAAGATTGCGCGATTGTCCATCAACATGGGCTTGATGCCGTTTTTAGCGTCGTACTCGGCGCGACCGATCTTCCTACTGCACTAAAAGAAGCGGCCTTCAATGTGGAGCTGACGGCGAGAAACGTTGCGGCGGCGCTGGCTCTTTGTGTTAAGTGAGCATTTTCAAAAGATTAGTAAGGGAGCAACATGCTCCCTTCCTTGCCATTTAACGCGGCTCTCGCACTATCTTTATGGCTCCGTCGAGGTGAATATCACGCTGCGGGTAGGCGATGGTGATGCCGTGCTCGTTAAACGCGGCGTCAATCTCGAAGCGAATCTCGCTTGAGACGGATCGGATGCCCCCTTCAACTTGCGAGTGAATCCAGAAGAAGGATTCAAAGATCAGCGCGTTGTCGCCAAAGTCTTGGAAAAAGACTTTGGGTTCAGGTTTAGGCAGCACCTTTGGATTGCTGGTGGTGATTTCACGCATCAGCTTTTCGACCAAGCGAACATCACTGCCGTATGCCACACCGACGACAACCGACGCGCGCACCAGTTCATCGCGTAGCGTCCAGTTGATCACTGTATTTTCAAGCAACTTGCTGTTTGGGATCAACATATGCACGCCATCGACACGGCGAATACGGGTCGAGCGGGTGTTGATTTGCTCCACCTTGCCCTTTGCGCCTTCCACCTCAAGAAAGTCGCCGATTCGAATCGGCTTTTCGCCAATCAAAATCCAACCACTGATGAAGTTGTTGATGATGTTTTGTGCGCCGAAACCAAAACCGATCGCAATAGCGCCGGAGAGAAACGCAAACGCCGTGATCGGAATGTTGAGCATCGACAAGGTGGTGAGGAAGATCATGCCAAGGGCAATCACAAACAAAATCCGCTCAATCAAATGGATGATGTTGGGATCTTTGCCATTGGACGCCAACCTTGATGAGACCGCTTTGATCATCAATTTCGCGATCCACAAGCTCACCACCACCCAAGTAGGGACCATCAAGATGGCCCACAAGGTGATCGGTTGTTCGTTAAAAGTAAAGAGCGTCATTTCTAACCATGAAATGGTTTGCTCAAACATAGTGTTCTACTCCTGTATGCTAGACCCGCAAAATACCTGCGCAGGGTCGATTAAAAAGCGTTTGCCCATCGCTTGGCGGCCCAGCAACATCAGATAAGTCATGTCTGAGCGGTCGGTGAGCGTGATCTGAATCGGCCACTCTAACTCGCCCAATTTGGCCATCGTTTCAATCACGTAGCGCTGCTCTGACATACCGTTGGATGACTTGATTTTGCGCAGGTCATACAACTCAGATTTGCATCGCACCACTTTGTCGACGTCGTGCACTTCTGGGTGAATATCAAACTGAATACCGGGTTTACCGTTCACTTTGATAAGCTTAATGTGATCAACGTGTAGGGACGAGGTTTGCGCGCCTGAATCCACTCGCACGGTGAGATTATCAATGCCCAGTTCAGGCAAGGAAATGTTCTCTAAGCGACCAATAATGACTTTTTCTGTGTTGCTTCTTTTCATTACAGACCTTCTTTTATCTCTCTAGAGGCGACGTCTTCAGACAGTTTGTCTATCTGTTCGGCGACCGCTTTTTCATCTTCATCAAAATAGGCGATGTGATACATGGCTTCGCCTTCTTGAACCAAAGGAATGTTTTGCTTACCGATGATGACCCCTGTGCGAGGCGCGACAATCACCGCCAACTTTTCACCGTACGCACTGCTAATGGTAGCCAGTTCATCGCCCTTCTTGACGTAGTCACCCAACTGGTACTTGTGTCTGACGATGCCACTGGCACTGCCGCGAACCCATTGGCTGCCACGAGCGACCACAGGCTCAGGGACCCCTTTACGTTGGTTGCGACCTTTGCTGACCATGTTGAGATGGCGCAGGACGCGAATCACGCCACGGGTGCCCATACGAATCGAGGTCTCATCAAAGCGCAGTGCTTCACCTCCTTCATACACCAAGACTTTGGTATTCGAGTTGGCGGCGCAATCGCGCAGTGAGCCGTCAATTTCTTCCGAGTGCAGTACCACAGGCGCACCAAAGGCGTTGGCCAGTTCTGCGGTCACCTCATCTTCAACGTTAGCCCGGATCTGTGGCAAGTTGGTGCGATGAATCGCGCCAGTATGCAAATCGATACCGTATTGGCATTTGTCGATGATTTCGGTTTTAAAAATATTGGCGACTCGAGCCGCGAGGGACCCTTTAGGTGAGCCCGGAAAGCTGCGGTTGAGATCGCGTCTATCAGGTAAATAACGGCTTTGATGAATCACACCATGCACGTTAACCATAGGCACAAAAATCACCGTACCACGCAGGACGCGAAAGCGTTTCATGTTGATGATGCGATGGACAATTTCAATGCCATTGAGCTCATCACCATGCACCGCGGCACTGACGAAAATCGTCGGCCCTGCCTGTTTTCCACGCACGATATACACCGGCAGCGAAACTTCGGCGTCTGTATACAGCTTTGCTACTGGCAGCGCAATCTTTTTACGCTCGCCCGGCTTAATCGTGTGAGCGCCAATTTTCAGTTCTGTCATGCTTATTAACCCTTGCCACGCGTCTTGTTGGCGTTAAATTTGGCGTTTTTCTCAATAAATTCGTACAGCTTGCCCGCCACATCGAGGTTGGTTGCTTTTTCAATGCCTTCTAGACCTGGAGAGGAGTTGACTTCCATCACCATCGGTCCGCTGTTAGAGCGCAGCAAGTCAACGCCACAGAAATTCAAGCCCATCACTTTGGCCGCATTGACCGCAGTTTCGCGCTCTTCTTTGGTCAAACGAATGATCTCCGCAGAGCCGCCACGGTGCAGGTTGGAGCGAAACTCCCCTTCGGCCGCTTGACGCTTCATTGCAGCAACCACGCGTCCACCAATCACCAAACAGCGAATGTCAGCGCCGCCAGACTCTTTGATGTACTCTTGAATCAAAATGTTCGCTTGCAGTCCCATGAAGGCTTCGATGATGCTCTCCGCCGCTTTAGAGGTTTCCGCAAGTACCACGCCAATGCCTTGAGTACCTTCAAGCAATTTAATGACCAGCGGTGCGCCACCGACGTTTTTGATCAAGTCTTTGATGTTGTCCGGTTTGCTTGCAAAGCCTGTTCTTGGTAGACCAATGCCTTTGCGAGACAGCAATTGTAGCGAGCGCAATTTGTCACGAGAGCGGCTAATCGCCACCGACTCATTGACGTTAAAGGTGCCCATCATTTCAAACTGCCTTGCCACAGCAGTGCCGTAGAAGGTGATGGAAGAGCCAATACGCGGAATCACCGCATCGTACAGCGGCAGCTCTTCACCGTGATAACGCACGGTAGGGCGGCTGCTTGTTATATCCATGTAACAGTGTAGAGTGTCGATCACATCGACCTCGTGGCCACGTTCGATACCCGCCTCGACGAGACGCTGAGTGGAATAGAGTTTTTTATTGCGAGACAGAATAGCGATTTTCATGAGGCACTCCTTTGTGTTTGTGCGACTTAACTGTAGTCTTTGAAAATCGATAAGCAAAACTCTATATTTCTTACAGTTTGTTTGAAAAAATTTATCAAAACCGATGAAGATTGAATTACTAAAGACCTTTATTGAAGTGAGCCAAACGCTCCATATTCGGATGTCTGCTCAGAACTTACACCTGACGCAGGCGGCGGTCAGCTCCCGAATCAAACAGCTTGAAGATGAGTTGGGGGTGATGCTGTTTGATCGCGCTAACAAGCGCCTAAAACTGACCGCAGAAGGCGATAAAATGGTCAAGCACGCCAACGACATGATGGCGATGTGGCACAAAATTAAGCAAGAAGTCGGCGTGACAGACAGCGATGGCTCGCAGCTATTTTTAGGTGCCATGATGTCCATTTGGGATATCGTGCTGCATGACTGGTTACAAAAAATTCACCGTAATATTGATGATGCCCATCTTTACACCCACACATACTCATCGGTGGAATTGCGTAAACGGGTCCTCAACCGAATCTTAGATATCGCGTTTCTGTTTGAGCCGCCACATACCGATGAAGTCGTGGCGAAAAAGCTCTGCACTGTCCCTTTGGTGTTGGTCAGTACGACGCCAGTAAGGGAAGCGTCGGAGCTAGAGAGCTTTGTGATGGTGGATTACGGTGATGCGATTAACTCTATGTTTTCCCATCACTTTGGCGAAGAGCTCGCGCCAAGGCATCATATGACGCAGCCCAATGTTGCCCTCTCATTTATTCTGGATGCGGGCGGGGCGGCGTACTTGCCGCGGCAGATGTGTTTTGCCCAGTTGCGACGTCAGCAACTGCATTTGGTGCCCAATACGCCGACGTTTCATCGTGATATCTATGCGATTTACTTGGCCAGCAGCCACAAACGTGAGCTGATTGAGGATTCACTGATGCTGTTTCCCTATAGTATTAGATAACCTTCAGCATTAGATAATGTTTGTTTTATCCGGTTAATTGTTCGATTTTTTTTATCAACTCACTTTTTAACCGTAAAAAATCACGGTTGGGCGTGAAAATTAAGGAGCGTCAGAGTGCTAAAAGCGTTTTATCTACATGACAATCAGTTGTCCGAAGGCGGCGAGGAGTTAATCACTCAGTGGCAAACTCAAGGTGGCCACATTTGGTTAGATTTTTATGAGGAGCCCGCTCAGCAGGAAGCCGAGCTTCTCGCTAAGCTAGGCTGCCACCCATTAGCCATTCAAGATGCGCAGCGCGATCGCCGTCCGCCTAAGGTGGAAGAGTTTGATCAGCATACTTTCGTGCTTTATCGCGGTTTTAGTCATGTTGAAGAACATCTCGATTTAAAAACCATGGCGCTTGCCTGTTTTGTCGGTGAAAAAATCCTGATCACCCGCCGTGTGGAACACTCGTTTGGTATTGAAGCGTTAGCGGCGCACAAATCGCTGGCGAAGTATTTGCGTTCACCAAGCTTGCTGTTGAGTAAAATCATGAACGCCTCGGCGCAGCGTTTTACCGATGCGGTGTTAGAAGCGGAAGATGAAATCAGTGAGTTGGAAGATGGCATGCTGACGCAATCCAGTGATGAGCTGATGCAGCGACTGATTTTGCTTAAATCCCATCTGCGTAAAATTCACCGCGTGCAGTCCTACCACGTGAAGTTGATTGATCAGGTGATGGAAGAAGAGCTGGCCTTCATTGATATGAACGATTCAGAGGTGAAACACAGCTTCCGTGATGTGTTTGATAAATTCGATCGTCTCGAAAGTTTAACTTCTATGTACTACGACTTGTGCGGCGACTTGATTGAAGGTTACATCTCGCTGAGCTCGCATCAACTGAACAAGACCATGCAGCTATTGACGGTGGTATCAGCGATTTTCGTGCCGCTGACCTTTATTGCCGGTATCTACGGAATGAACTTCGAATACATTCCTGAGCTGCGGTTTGAGCACGGCTATTTTGTGTTGTGGGGTGTGATGATTGGTGTCGCGTCGGCGCTATTGTACGTCTTTAGGCGCAAACGCTGGTTGTAGCGAGCGGTTATTCATAAACGCCATCGCCCACCAAATCGGTGGGCGATGGTTTTTTTATGGCTTGGCGTGTGATGCTTCGCCGAGTACCGTTATTCGGCTTTCGCCTCTCGGCCGTTATTGTCTTTGAGAGTGCTTTCTTTGTGATTGTTCTCTTTGCTGTGGATCAGTGACACCATGATTTCGCCCGCCACGGGCTTGAGTTCATCAGGCTGGCTGACAATCTGGATGCGGTTTTTCACATTGACCACAAACAACGGCACCACGGTGGCGTCTTTGTATTGCGTCTTGTAATCCTCAAAGGTGAAGTTATCACTGATCTTGGTGTGCTTCATTTCAGCCCCTTGACCAATCATACTGGCCAACTTTTTATAGCTGACTGTGCCACCGAGCAGCAGGGAGTAGGCGTGTTCAGAGTTGTGAGTATGCTTATCTTGTGACTCATCGCTTTTCTTTTCATGCAGACAAAACACCTTGCGATGGCCAAAGTCGGTCGCGAGTTGCACACTGGCAATAGAGTTGAAATGTTGGTCGGGGGTGACCGCCAGCACCTGACCAATACCAATCAGGTCGAGGTTGTCTTCGGCATGGCTCGAGGTGGGGTTGCCGTAGTAGCTATCAAACCCGTCCATGCGCGCTTTGCGTACGTAGTCCCAGTTGGAATCGGCCATCAGAATTCGGCAGTCGTAGGTTGAAATCGCTTTACCAATTTTGCGCGCAACATCGTTGGCACCCACAATCAAAAAGCCTCTTGGCGAAGGCTCTGCGACACCCAGCCAAGCCGCGATCGGGCGGGCCGTGGCACTTTGCAGCACTACGGTGCCGATGATGACCATAAAGATCAGTGGTACCAGCAAGTTTGCGCCTTCGACCTCCAAAAAGGTCAGTTTAATGGCAAACAGTGAAGAGACCGCAGCGGCAACGATACCGCGCGGGGCAACCCAAGCGAGGAAGGCTTTCTCTTTGGTCGACAGCTGGCTGCGCGCCGTGGACAGGAAAATTGACACCGGACGAGACACCAACTGGATGACGGCAAACAGCACCAACGCCGCGAAACCAAGCTGCTCAAAGTCGGACACTTGCACTCGCGCGGCGAGTAGAATAAACAGACCAGAGATAAAGAGAATGGTGAGGTTCTCTTTAAAATGGAGGATGTGCGCAATGCTGACGCCTTTGACGTTGGCAAGCCATACGCCCATTACGGTTACGGTCAAAAGACCCGATTCGTGTTCAAGGTAATTGGAGGCGGCAAACACCCCCAGCACAATCGTTAGCACGGCAAACGGCTGTAAATACTCCGGTAACCAATGGCGGCGCATCATGGCGGCCACCAACACGCCCGCCGCGATGCCCAAGCCAAAACCGACCACCAAAATGGTGCCGAATACGGCTAAGCTGTGCACTTCGCTTTGTGAGACGATGAACTCATACACCATCACCACAAACAGCGCGCCTAATGGGTCAATTAAGATCCCTTCCCAGCGCAAAATATTGGCCAGGCGTGAGCTTGGCCTGACCGTGCGTAGCAGCGGCACGATCACTGTTGGCCCTGTCACCACGGTTAAGCTGCCAAAGAGGAAGGCGATGGTCCAGTCTAGGCCAAGCAAATAGTGGGTCGCGAACGAGGTAATGATCCACGAGATCACTGCCCCTATGGTGACGATACTCCAAACACTTTTACTGATCCCCCTTATTTGTTTGAAGTTCAGGGTCAAGCTGCCTTCAAATAGAATCACGGCAACAGCCAGTGAAATGATGGGGAAAAACAGGTCGCCCAAGGCTTGCTCGGGTGAGAACAGGCCAAGCACTGGCCCCACTAGCAATCCAGCAATCAACAAAAATAGAATCGCCGGCAGTTTAAGTTGCCATGCGACCCACTGACAGACTAATCCTAGAACCCCGACACCGGCTAGGGTCAAGGCGATCATCTCTGAACTCATTGTTATTCCTTTTGAAAATGGATGATATCTTTTAAATTCAAGCTACACCTGAAACTGGGCGCTTGCACCCTTTTTCTTATCCACTTAGAGTGAAAATCCATACGTTCAGTGAACAAGAGCTGTCAATCAGTAAGAATAGTCAAGTTAGGGGAATATCATGGAAAATAGGCTTGATCCGAGCGAGATTTCATTGCTTTTACCAGACACCGACGCTGGGCTTGCCGTGCATAACCCTGCAACAGGCGAGCCAGTGGGTGTAGTGCCTGTTAGCACTTCACAAGAGATAGAGCAGGCCATCGGGCGCGCGCATAAGGCACAGCCTGAGTGGGCGTCACTGAGCGCCAAAGCGCGGGCGAATCGCCTGCTTGCCTGGCATGCATTGTTGCTTGAACACCAAGAAGCACTGGCAACCCTGATGACGCTTGAGCAAGGTAAACCGCTGCCCGAAGCGCGAGGTGAGGTGGCCTACGGCGCGAGCTTTATTCAGTGGTTTGCAGAAGAGGGAAAGCGAGCCTACGGTGAAACCATCCCCGCACCAAGTGGGGATAAGCGCATTGTGACTATTAAGCAGCCGGTGGGTGTGGCTTGCGCCATTACGCCTTGGAACTTTCCGATAGCCATGATCACCCGCAAAGCGGCGCCGGCGTTGGCGGCGGGATGCAGCTTTATCGTTAAGCCGTCTGAGCTCACCCCGCTGTGCGCGTTCGCATTGGCCAAGTTGGCGTATCAGGCGGGCATCCACTCTGATGTGTTTCAGGTGGTGATTGGGCGCAGCGCCCCAGAGGTGGGTGAGCGGTTTACCTCTTCTCCGTTGATTCGCAAACTCTCGTTTACTGGCTCTACCCGAGTGGGCAAAGCCTTGCTGGCGCAAAGCGCACATGACGTTAAACGCACATCGATGGAGCTTGGCGGTAACGCACCCTTTATCGTGTTTGCCGATGCAGATGTAGACGCGGCGGTAGATGGGGCCATCGCCTCTAAGTTTCGCAATGCTGGGCAGACCTGCGTGTGTGCCAACCGCTTTTATGTTCAGCGTGAGATTTACGACTTATTCGTGGCGAAATTTGTCGCGAAAGTGGAGGCGTTAACGGTTGGTAATGGCCTCGACGAAGGCGTGGAGATAGGCCCCATCATTACCCATGAAGCCAAACAAAATCTCCTATCGCTGGTGGAGCAGGCCACAGCGCAAGGCGCGGTCGTTGCCAACAAAGCGCGGACGTTAGACGGGCAGTTTATGGCGCCAGTGGTGCTGACAAATGTTGAGCACACGATGGCACTGGTCCAAGATGAAATTTTCGGCCCCATCGCGCCCATCATCGCCTTTGACGATGAGGCGCAGTTAATTGAGCAGGCCAACGATACGCCTTATGGTCTCGCCGCCTACTTTTATACTCAGCATATTGGCCGAGCTTGGCGGGTCGCCGAGGCGCTGGAATACGGCATGGTTGGCATCAATGAAGGGATTATCTCTACCGAAGTGGCGCCATTTGGCGGCGTAAAGCAGTCCGGTATCGGCAGAGAAGGTGCCAAGCAGGGACTGGATGAGTACCTCGACATCAAATACCTCTGCTTTGGTGGCGTATAGCGCTAAGTCAATCGGTGGAAAGTGCAGAGCGCTCGGCTGCGGCTGAGCGCTCAACTTCATCAAACCCGCGCAAAATATTGCTCAGGGTCACCGCCGCAAACAGTGCGATGACAAACGATAAATGCCAAGCCTGGCTGAGACCGATCTGCACTAGCGTCATACTCACTAGCGCAGAGACAACCATTTGCCCGCCTCCCGACATCGCCGCCGCCGCGCCCGCTTGCTTTTTGTAGGGCAGCATCACCATCGCTTGCGCGCAGGGCAGCGCAATACCATTGCCTAAGATCATCAACAGTTGCCCCAACATTAAAAACAGTGGTTCTACCGGGCAAAAGAACAGCCACAGCGCTGCGCTGAGGTGTAAGGCGGGGGTAAACAGCAGCATCTTTTTGGTGCCAATCAGCGGTCTTACTCGGTTGCACAGGCTCGTGCCTGCCAACATACCCAGTGTTGGGATCAGCGCCCACATCGCGTATTCGTCGGAGGTCATGCCGATGTGATCTTGCATAATAAATGGCATCACCGACACCGTGGTGATCATCAAGCTAAAATTAAGCCAGCCGATGCTAGCAAAGCTCATAAAGTAGCGCGAGGTCAGCAGAGCACGGTATTGGCTCACCATCGCCTTTGGCGAGGGAATGGCACTGGTGCTGTGCAGCGTTTCATCAAAACGGAGCGCAATCACCACCCAGGCTAATCCGAGATAGCCGAGCAGTGAGACGAACACCATCGTCCAGCCAAAGTGAAAGTTGATAAAGCCGCCAAGCACCGGCGCCATGAGTGGGGTAATGGACGCCGCCATCGCAATGTATGACATCGCCACAGGCAGCTCTGGGCCACTAAATCGGTCGCGAGTCGAAGCGCGCGCTAATACTGCGCAGCAGCCAGTGCCGAGCCCTTGTAGAAAGCGCCCCGCGACCATGCCCATAAATGAGTCGCTAAGCGCAATGATCAGCATAAGACCTGACATCGCAATCAGCAGCCCAGTCAGCAGCACCTTTTTGCGACCCAAGGCATCAGAGATAGGGCCGTAGATAAATTGCGAAGGACCAAAGCCGAGCAGGTAAATACCGACCAAAAGCTGCGCTTCATCAAGCGTGATCGCAAAATCTTTTGCGATCCAAGGCAGCGCTGGAAAGACCAACCCCATACTGAGTTGGCCGATACTGATGATAAGGCACGCCAGTAAGATGGAGCGAAAGTGAATCGCCTTGGCCATTAACGGTCCCCTTTGCGCGTAGCGTTAGCGTGTTTTCCATGACCGCGGCGGCGCAATCCACCTTCGTGATCATGCTCACTGAGCTTGGCCTTAACGCGTTTGACGGTCGATAAACTGACATCACACTGCTCGGCAACCTGAGCTAAGGTAAGGCCTTCAAAGAGCAGCGCGGCAATCTGCTTGTGCTTGCTGCGATCGGCAGGTCTACCACGAAACTTCTGTTTCCATTGTTCTGGGTGACGCTTGAGTGCTCGGCGTCCTTGCTCGGCGGCAAACAAGCGATGCTGTGTTTGTACTTGCGCATAGCCGCTGAGCATACTCAGTAGCGTTTGTGTTTCTGCGGAATTAGGCGCAAAGGTCATGGGTTGGCAAAGGGTTTGCAGTGTCACTCCCTTGTCGAGAATATCCTCGATTGTTGCGAGAGCTTGGCTAAAATCACGCCCAAACACGGTGAACCACCAAATCACCAGCGTATCGCCAGATTGTAGATTGTTGAAGAGCGATTGAAATTGCTCCCTTTCATTGGGTGGCACGCAGCCTTGTACTTGGTCTTCAAAGTGCTTGGCATCGCCGGTGTGTGCTTGTAGTGCGGCCAAGTGTTCTTGATACGCTCGGTTTTTGGGTGAGAAGCGAGTATAGAGGTAAGTCGCCATAGTGACTCCTTAGTTAACGTAAAAGTCCAAATGATGTATTGGCTCACAATTAAGTTCACTATACTCGGGTTCATAATTTATGCAAACACCAAATGAGCCATTTACACTTCTTTACGAGGGGAAGTGAGAAGTTTACGTGAGTACGTGACAAGGTGCCGTTGTTGGCGCCTTGTCATTTTGATTCATCCAGCGGTTGGTGATCCAAGCGCACGAGCTATCAGCAGGTGATTGATGAGAACGCCATCATCATGGATGAAATCATTGTCGCCATCGTCACGCCGACTGAGAGGTTACTTCACACTTTCGATAACTGATCGCTCAGTACGATTGCCGCCAGCGTCTGCTGGCGGCATGGTAGAACAAACGCCATCAAGACACACATTATGACCATAACGCAGAGACACTTTTACGTCGGCACCTACACCGATGCCCCTAGCCAAAGCCGCGGCATTGCGCGCATCGCCCTAGATACTCAGACAGGAGAAATCACACGTTTAGAGGATGTGTGTGAGCTGCGTAATCCTTCTTATCTGGTGAACACCTCGACTGGGCTCTACACCTTCTCGGAGGTCTCTGAGCAAGAGGGGGCGCAAGTTGTCCATCTCCAACCAGCGGAGAAGAACGGAGCAATGAACTGTGCGCCGATCCACGGCGATGCGCCTTGCCATATCGCTATCGATGCTGCTCAACGGTTTGTCGCTGTTGCTAACTATGGCAGTGGCAATGTAAGTGTTCACTTACTCGATGAGAATCATCACCCTTCTTCTACGTCGACAACGCTTTTTATTGACGGATTTGGACCTAAGACTCACCGCCAATCAAGCCCACACGCGCATCAAGTCACCTTTATCGATGGTCATTTAGTGGTGGTCGATTTAGGCAGTGATCGGGTCCATTTTTATCGTCATCAAGATTCGCTCGCGTCGTTTGAACTGGACTACTCCGTGGCCCTTTCTCCCGGCAGTGGACCGCGTCACCTTGTATTCAATCAAGCTAGCAACCTCGCTTATGTGGTGTGTGAGCTCTCTGAAACGCTTGCAGTGCTGACCTATTCTCAAGGCCGCTGGTCTCAGAGCGCTGAGATCCCGCTATTGCCAGAAGAGACAGTCTATGAGGCGGCGAGTGCTATTTACCTTAACCAAGATGAGCGCTACGTGTACGTCTCTTGTCGTAAGCAGAACTGCCTCTCTATTTTGGATGTCTCAGTGACCCCACCTCAGAATATTGGCAGAGTCGATACACAAGGTCAGTTCCCGCGCGATTTTACCCTGAGCGCGTGTGAGTATTGGCTGCTGGTGGCCAATCAGCACTCCAATAACATCGTCAGTTTTCATCGAGAGACCCTCAGTGATGCATTCAGGCCCACCGGTTATGAGTGCTCAATTGATGCGCCTGTCTGCTTGGTGGAATACCAAGCTTAAAGCGTTGAGAATGGGCTGATAACGCCGCTTGCTCCACGTTCAATCACGTGGGTATAGATTTGAGTGGTTTTGACATCCGTATGGCCAAGCTGCTCTTGCACGGTTCGAATGTCGGCGCCACTCTCAAGAAGATGCGTGGCGAACGAGTGGCGCAGCGTATGTGAGGTCACAGGTTTTTCAATGTTGGCCCGTTTGGCCGCCGCTTTAATCGCTCGTTGAATGGTGGTGACATCAATGTGGTGCCTGCGAGTTTGATTGGATGCGGGATCGACACTAAGCCTGTCGGAAGGAAACAGAAATTGCCAATTGAGCGTTTTGTTGGCGCCTGGATACTTTTTGTCTAGCGCGCTAGGCATCATCACACCGGCATACTCCGGTGCGAGCAGGTCGGTTTGCCAAAGGCTTGCTACCGCTTCTCTTTGCTGATGCAGTGCTGGACACAGTTCTTTGGCCAAGGTCACAATGCGACTTTTGTTCCCCTTGGAGATGTGGATACGCAACGCGTAAAAATCAAAATCGATGTCTCCATAGCGCAGCCTGACACACTCTTTGACCCTTAAACCTGAGCCATACATCAACTGGATAGGCAAACGCCATTTGGGATTGGTATGCTCGAGCAGCGCGCGGATTTCTTGTTTGGTTAACACCACTGGCAGTTTCTTTTGTTTGGTCGCTTTTCGATATCGGATGTCGACTTTAATCGGCTGTTTCAAGATATGCTCATAGAGGAAAACCAGCGCGTTTAGTGCTTGAGCCTGAGTATTCGCCGCGACATTTCGATCAAGCGATAGGTGCGAGAGAAACTGCTCAACATGCTGGACATCAAGCGTGCTCGGATGTTGCTTATCATGATGGAGAATATAGCGTTTGATCCACGACACGTAAGCCTCAATCGTTTTATTGGCATAGTGCGATGCTCGCATATAATCGGTCACTTGTTGCAGAAACGGTGATTGGATTTTCATGACGTTTTGTGTGTCGGTTAACGGATATAAAACAGTGTACGCTGCCCTATTGGTGTTAGACTGCACTTTGCCGCACATTGCGACCAGTATCATAAGGGTTCATCCTTTAGCGAGTTGTTTTGCAAGGATTTAGCAGATTCCGTTCACAGAATCGATGCAGAATAGGCGGCGCTAGTTGGTTGGGTTAGGTGGTTTGGGGTTGTATATAAAGCGTTAGTTGGCGGGTGATTTTTAGGGCTAGTTCATCGTCTTCTTTGGCCATTCGTCTGGTGTTATCGGCAATTTGGCATTGTCGGTATCAGTGCTTGAATCACTCGAACCAAGTGCTTTTTAATGTTCGTGGGTTGCCTCATTGAGGTTTCGTGCAGGTTGGTTGCCAGTTTCGTGGGCGTAAAGTTGCGTTGAGTTTTGGTGTTTCAGGAGATGGTTTATGTGTTGTTCATCTGCTCGTCAGAATTGCCGCCTCAATAACTTCAACGGGTATTTTGTGTCCGCTTTCTTTGTCGGAGCGTAGTGGCTCACATTCCTTTGAGTAAATCGTGGGTAACTTTGGTTGCGGTGTTGTGGGCTTGGGTTCGGTGGTTTACTTTTTCGTACGGTGGCGTTTCTGGTAGAGCAACGCACTAGCCAACTAACCAGTTACTCAAGTGGACGCCAAACGCTCGGCGGTTTTGGCTTGGAGTTCAGTGGGTTTTGTGCGTTTATCGCAGGCGCCACTTAGCAAGGCGTTATACCGCAATCGAGAGTTCAATCAGAGACTAGCGATTGATTTCACTGTAATATGTGCTTATTTGCAATGTGTTAGGTTTGACTATGATTGACCAATTGATTTCTAGCCCCCCAGAAAATCGACGTTTCTGGGTCGTCCGTGCTGACGGAGGGAAGTATTTTCAGCATTTTTCGAAGTTTGGCGTTGTGGCTTTAGGGCACTTAGATAAACTCAACCTTCCAGAGACCAAAGTAGACTTTTTCAAGCCCGAATACGATAAATTAAAAGAGTCCTTAACAAACTTACACACCAAAAACGACAAAAGTTCTAGGCATAGTACAAATCACTTTAACCAAGCCAAGCACTTTGTTGCAGATATGAGTGTAGGGGATTGGGTTGTAACTGTTGGTGATAATGCTATTCGCGTCGGTCGAGTGACTAGCCCTGCTTATGTAAGTCGTAAGCCTCTGGAAATTATCTACGATGTTCAGAAAGATCTGAAACTTACATTGGGTATGACGCTTCGAAGAGATGTAAGTTGGGGGCCTAGAGTGCCTAAATCAGAACTACCTTATGGAGTTGTTCGAAGCTTAATGGCTAATCAGACACTCTTTTGTATCGATGAGCATTGGGAAGCTTTGTACCATATGTTGTTCCCAGTGTTTAGAAAAGATGATGATATTTACTTCACCGTTAAGATTAAACAAAAAGAAAATATACGAAATGTATATGTTTCAAAGATTCTAGATTCTTTAAATGATTTAGAAGCATTAACTCAAGCCAACTTAAACGATGTGACGGTTGAGAGTTACCAAAAATATTTTCTATCTCTTGTAGAAAATGATGAGCTGTTATTAACCACTAAAGCGCAATTTCACTCGCCTGGTGATATTTTAGCTAAGTTACATGTCGGTAAGAAAATGGCTTCGGCATATTTTATTTACTCACTTATGTTCGGTAATGCACACCTAGGAGTTGACGGTTTAATCGACCTTGATACTAGGCATAAGTTAATCGACTTAGTTATAAAACGAGCGGAGGCTAATGGTCTAGATAGCGTTAAAGAAAAGTTGGCAATACAGCCACCTAACTATGACACAAGTGCTTTAGATTCTGATGAAAAAGATGTGAAAGGCATCCAACAGGTCAAGAACTAAGCGGTATAACAATGCATTTAAGAGTGATTCCCAACGCTTGGCATTTTTCATTCCATCGTTGGGTTTTGTGTTTACTGTGGTCTGGTTAAGTTTCTTGGTAGCGTTGCTCACACCTTAATGCGGCGTTATGCGACCCGACGAAAAAGGAATTTGGAGTGGAAAAAATAATTGATGAACTGGTTGCTCAGGGGTATGAAGTATCCGGTAGTAACTCAAGTATTCGAGTTAAAGTAGGAGGATTAGCTGGTAAAGCTATCATTCGTAAAAGTACTTATTCAAATACTTTTGTAGTGTCTAGCCATACTTGGGTTCAGCTTCTAGCGTTGACTTTGGGTCTTTCTTCCATCTTATCGTCGCTCTCTAGTCAGTGGGGGCAGCCTGATTTGAGTGGCACTATGTGGTTTGGTTTATCAGTTGGAATTCCAGTTGTAATTGTTGGGTTTGTTGCTGCTATTATTTCAGAAATTCAATTGCAGCCCATCCGTCAAATCGTGCGAATGGCAAATTCAAAGTTATCATCACCAATCGCTTAGTATCAAGTTTGAAGTGCGACACTTTCTACAGATGCGCATGAATATACTCCGTTGGTGTCCTATACCCAAGTCTTTTGCGAGGGCGTGTATTTAATTTATGTGCAATTTCATCACACAACTTCTGTGTCACGTGTGACATAGATGTTCGTTTTGGTAAGTATTGCCGTATTAATCCATTGGTGTTCTCATTAGTTCCTCGTTCCCACGAATGGTATGGATTTGCAAAATAAAACAAACAGCTATGGAACCTTTCTAACTGTGCGTATTGGTGAAATTCAGTCCCGTTATCTGCTGTAATTGTCTTAAAGGGCAAGCTTGAGCGGCTCATTATCTTGCTCATTCTTATATTCAGAGACTCTGTCGTTCTATCGTCCAATTGACCTATAAAAGTATAACCCGTCATTCTGTCGACTAAGGTCACAATGCAGTGTTTACTTCCCCGACCAACGACGGTATCAATTTCCCAGTGGCCTGGCTCTTTTCTCTCCTCTGCGGCTGCCGGTCTTGCCGTTATATGGCGCTTCGAGGCTAGGCGTCCTCTGCTGTCTTTTGAGTTGTACCTTTTACGCCTTATTTTGGTTGACTGACGCAGGTGCTTCCACAGCGTTCCGCCTTCAGTTTTATCCTGCCAAACGTGCTGATAAATCAGCTCGTGGCTCATCGTCGGATAGCCTCTCAATCGCAAATATCCAACCACTTGGTCTGGACTCCAGTCCAAGCGCAGCAAGGCCTCTACTAGACTGAAATCAGATTTATCGTAGCGCTTGTTGCGCCTCGAATAGCTTAATCTTGTTCGAGCTCGCTGTTGAGCTCTTGCTGGCTGATAAGAATACCGTTTGTTGTAACCACAATAGCGAGCGTTACGCTCAACTTCTCGATAGATGGTCGACTTGTGACGACCTAGCTGTATTGCTATGTTGGCAACCGTTGTTCCTTGCTTTCTAAGCGCAGAAATCATATACCTTTCATTCTCAGTGAGGTGTGTGTAATTCATGGTTCTTCACTTCTTGGCGGGAGTAAAACTTATGAATAGCACATCTCACTGTTTTATTGGTGGCAAGTGTCGCACTTCGTACTTGAATCCAAGTCGCATAACAAATTGCTTAACAGGGACTCCTAACGCTTGGCCACTTTCATTCAAATCGGCTTCAGTGTTTAGGGCACAAATTTTTAGTTGGGTGGTTAAGCGTTATCGCCCGTTAGCAAGGCGTTATGCGACCCGACGAAAAAGGAATTTGGAGTGGAAAAAATAATTGATGAACTGGTTGCTCAGGGGTATGAAGTATCCGGTAGTAACTCAAGTATTCGAGTTAAAGTAGGAGGATTAGCTGGTAAAGCTATCATTCGTAAAAGTACTTATTCAAATACTTTTGTAGTGTCTAGCCATACTTGGGTTCAGCTTCTAGCGTTGACTTTGGGTCTTTCTTCCATCTTATCGTCGCTCTCTAGTCAGTGGGGGCAGCCTGATTTGAGTGGCACTATGTGGTTTGGTTTATCAGTTGGAATTCCAGTTGTAATTGTTGGGTTTGTTGCTGCTATTATTTCAGAAATTCAATTGCAGCCCATCCGTCAAATCGTGCGAATGGCAAATTCAAAGTTATCATCACCAATCGCATAACAAATTGCTTAACAGGGACTCCTAACGCTTGGCCACTTTCATTCAAATCGGCTTCAGTGTTTAGGGCACAAATTTTTAGTTGGGTGGTTAAGCGTTATCGCCCGTTAGCAAGGCGTTATGTTTAATGAGGAAGTATGAGCGAAAATATAGAAAAATTTGATGAGCTTGTTGCAAGAGTCTTTGAAAAACTATATTCAGAGTTTCCTAAGCAAATTGTTCTCGATCCTTGTGAATTAATGGATTATGACGCAACCGGATATTGGGATGACGGTGGCGAATTTGTCGATCCTCTTAGTGAAGAAGATAATGAGTTTTTTTCTTATACTCTTTCCTGGCTGTTTGACTCGGGTTATCTAATTGGGAAATTTGGTGGTGCGTGGAACTCCCGAATGACACTATCGCTTCAAGGTCTTCAGTTGCTAAAATCCGTACCATCTTCAGTCGAGTCAAACGAGTCACTTGGTGAGCAACTTAAAGATGCAGTTAAGAGAGGCTCTATAGATTATGCGACAAATCTAGTTAGGGATGCACTAAGTGCAAACAATGTTCTGAATTTGCTATCCGGAGTGTTTAATTAAACATAACAAAGCGTTCAAGACGGATTCCCAACGCTTGGCATTTTCGGTTTGATTCGACTTTAGTGTTTACGGCACAATGGTTTAAGTCTGGTGGTAGCGTTGCTCACCACTTAACGCGGCGTTATACGTTCTAAGGAGGAACGGTGGTAGTAATATATGGAATCAAAGAGTATTTGAACCCGATCAAGGCTCAATTATCTGATGTAATTCAAGCCTCGATGACACAAGTGTTGAGTCTGCCCGAAAGCAAGCGTGCTCACAGAATTGTGCCACTCGATCAGTCTAACTTCTATTATCCAGAAGGTCGTACGGATGCTTATACAGTCATCGAAATCAATATGATGGAAGGGCGTAAAGCTGAAACTAAAAAAGCTCTTATAAAGGCACTTTTTGCCAATATCGAATCTAGTTTGGGTATTTCTCCTGTAGACATCGAAATCACGATCAAGGAGCAACCACCACACTGCTGGGGTTTTCGTGGCATGACCGGAGATGACGTTAAAGACCTGACATATAAGGTAAATGTCTAGCTGTGGATATGGTGGAAACAAACGTATAACAAAGCGTTTAAGGCAGATTCGCAACGCTTGGCAGTTTTGATTTGAATCCGCTTTAGTGTTTACGGCACAAAGTTTTATGTTAGGTGGTAGCGTTGCTCACTACTTAACGCTGCGATTGTCTAGTAATCCTCAATGAACAAAGAAAAACAATAAAGATATTTAATACAATTAATATCAATTGGTTACATGGATTTTATGTGTTTATGGTTGTTCATTGAAGTCTGCCGCTATACAATATTTTTGCTACATATTAGCTACACAAGGAAATGTGTCATGGCAATCAAGCAAAAAATCACAGCAAACTCGATTAAGAACTTTAAGGTCGAAGATAAGCGGCTCAACGATACGGAAATCAGTGGATTTCATGCGCGCATATCTCCCAAGGGCGTGATCAAGTATTACCTCTACTACCGCATTAACGGCAAACAACGTAACTTCTTACTAGGCTCTGCAACCGCACTGACCCCTGCACAAGCTCGAGACCTTGCAAAAGAGAAAGCAGGTCAAGTTGCCAGTGGTGAAGATGTTCAAGTTACCCGCCATGATGCAAAAAAAGAAGCGCTCAGAAACAGTCTAACCCTTGGGAAGTTTCTCGATGAGCACTATAAGGCTTACCTCTTCTCGATTAACGTTAAAACGGCAGAAAAGGCGTTCAAATCTCTCAAGAATGCGTTCAAACATTTAGCAGACACACCGCTGATAGACATTAAGGCATGGGATATTCAGCAATGGGTATCGGAGAAAAGTAAACTAGGTCGCACCCCTGCAACGATTTCCAACCTCTATAACCGTTTACGTGCTGTCTTCAATCGGGCTGTGGAGTGGGGGTTTATTGATTCTCATACGCTCGACAACGTGAAGATTCCTCGAATTGATAACAAACGGATTCGTTATCTTTCAACCAGTGAGGAAAATGCTTTGCTTAATAGTATCCGCATGCGAGACGCGCGGTTGAAACAAGAGTACCAAGACAAATACGGCAAGCGAGCCGAGGTTATCGTTTCACAACGCTATATCGACTACCTAGAGCCACTAATCATCTTAGCGATGAACACTGGCATGCGTAAGGGCGAAATGCTTACCTTGAAGTGGGAGCACATCAACATGGAAGACCGCTACCTTACGATTCGTTCGGAAAATGCCAAGTCTAAGAACAAGCGCACCATTCCTCTTAACAACACTGTTTATGAAATGTTGTCGGTATGGCATAAGCAAAATCCAGAATCGATACTGGTGTTTGAAAAAAACGGTTCTCCGATTAGTACCTATCAGTACCAGTGGGAAACCTTACTCAACGATGCGGGAATAGAGAATTTCCGTTTTCATGATTTGCGCCACCACTTCGCTAGCAAGCTTGTCATGAAAGAGGCTGATTTAAACGTTGTCCGTGAGCTGCTTGGTCATGCCGATATGAAAATGACGTTGCGTTATGCGCATCTTGCGCCCGAACATAAATCCGCTGCGGTAAACCTAATAGGTTAGTGTGTTGGCCTAATAGGCTAATCACTTAACCTAATAGGCTTGATTAACGGTCAATGTAGTAAAGCTTGAGCCTTGTACAATCAAGCTTAAAGCCAGAATAGCCGATGCTATTTGGCAATTGCGTGAGCTATTTAAAATAACATTACCTAACGGATTTAAAATCGATTTGGAATGTTTTAAAAAGTATATGCACACACAGTTCGTTACCTAACGTTATGTAACGAATCTTTATAGTAGTAAGATAACGTCAAATGGACGGTTGGCAGTGAAAAGACGCTTTATTCGATTAGATGAGATTGAACAAAAAACCTCTTATACACAAGGCGACATCCTGGACTTCGTAGAGCAAGGCTTGTTTCCACTATGCGCCAGAATCACTGAGCGCCATATGTCTGCCCTACACGTTGTTGAAGGGAAAGACGCGGTCTCTATGGTCTTTTCTTACGATGGAATGGTAGCACTGTCTAAGGATGTTTCGCGGGCGTTCACTCGCACCAATCAGAAGCAAATCGTTAAGCGAGTCTTAGTTCTAGAACCAAACAAGATACAACATTGGAAAAGCCCAGAGTCTGTCTTTGGAGCAATTACCAATACTCGATTGAAAATGGTTTCAAATGTCGCTATTCCACAAAAACCATTTGTCGCGCTCACCAAAGTTCTAATGGGGCAATCACTGAAGCAAGTAGGGTCGAACTTTATTGCAACTTTGATGAGCTTAAGTGATAAGGAACCGCCCGAAGGGATGCCAAGAGAGGTTGATAATACTCTGTATTTCCAAGCGTCCAATATTGTCATCAAGCCTGAAGATTTGCGCTTAGATTTGCATGAATTGAGCACAGTGTTGGGTTCAAATGACACTGAAAAACCGACGTGTCAAAACGTGATTGAGGTGTGCTCTGATGAAGTGGTCACACACCCTATTGAACAGATTGTGTATCGAATACTTCGCAGCGACCGTAACTTGAGAACCGACAAAATATGGCGCTTACTACGCCTTGATGTCAATCGAGAAGGGAAGCGAAAGTATGATATTGATAGTGTCATTGACGAAATGACAGCGGATGATATTTCTTGGTTTGGTCGGGGTGTTGATTCGACACTAACGATGTCTTATGACTCCTTTCGAAGAGGGCTGGTAGCTCGTGTAAGAAAGGCGGTCAAAGCCGAATAACAATTAAGGTCAATGATAACGTCAATGTCAGCGTCAATTGACGTTTCAAGCGATTAGTGTTGAGTCTCCATAAACACAAGGAGACAACAACATGACACAGGTTACTGTTGAAAAACGCGCATACACTGAACAGGAAACATCGGCTTATATCGGTATGAGTCGTTCATTCTTACGACAAGCTCGAATGGAAGGGCATCGTAAGAATCGCACTGATGCACCACCATTCATTAAAATTGGTCGAGCAGTACGCTACCTCAAAGAAGATTTAGACCAATGGTTAGAAAGCCATACTAAGTTGAGTCACCTTTCTGAAGGGGGGCTGATGTATGTGTAATCTGACGCCTGACCAAATCACGTTATTAACATGGATGCGCACAGGACGGACATTTCAAATGTGTTCGGAATATTGTCCGAACTACGGTGATGTTCAGCCTAAAACACGGCTACCAATACGCGTATTTAGAAAGACCATTGAGAAGCTATTTCAAGAGGGGCTTATCACCTATAAGAGCACCTTGATGTTTGGTATTCGTTGGGACGTGTTTTCTCTTACTGAAAAAGGGAAAACGGCGTTATGAGTTGCATAAACTTATCAGTGATAGACCGTGATGATAGAGCCTTTGCAGAGCAAAGGCTTTATCGCTTTCCGGTAGAAGTTCAAAATATTCTGTTCAGTGAATATATGCGCAAACCGACTAAGTTTGAGCGCAATACTTACTTAAGGGTGACAGCCGATGAATTGGCTAAAAAGTTATCGATCCCACTATCTAAGCTTGAGCTAAATCTATCAGAAGACGATTTAAGACAAAGAGCCAAACATAACGCTAAATCGGTTCTGGCATTGCGTAGGCAATACCGTAATGACACCATTGCTTTAGAGCCTGTTCGTGCGCTGGTGAAAACTGAGGGGATAGTAATCAAAGCACAGTTGTACTCGCTGGCGGGTGAGTTAGGACGGTACAGTGATCACAAATGGTGGCTTAGACAGCTTAGAAAGGCGTTAAGACGTAATATCGAGACGGTTTTGCATCATCTTAACCGGGTGAATAAGAAAAACAGTCTGTACTGTTCTACGCCAACTCTGATTGCTCGTGTTAAACAGAAGCAATATCAAAAAGCCTATCTAGAAAATACAATTGCGACCAATGAGCATGGCCAAAGTTTTTCATTGCTTGAATTGTCCCAGAAAGGCGTGTCCGATCCAAAGATTCGTAAAAGTGAATTAATGGTACGCGCGCGAGGGTTTGAGGACTTGGCCAATGAGCTTTCTCATGTAGCAACGTTTCTTACCATTACGTGCCCATCTAAGTATCACCGTAGTTACTCAAAGTCAGGGCGTGAAAATCCTAAATGGGGCGGCTATACACCGCTAGACGGACAATCTTACTTAAATAACGTATGGCAACTTATCCGAGCGAAATTGAGCCGTTTGAATATTCGGTTTTATGGTTTTCGTGTAGCAGAGCCACAACATGATGGAACACCGCATTGGCATTTGCTGTTATTTGTCGAGCCGAAACACTATGAAGAAATGGTCTCAATAATGCGTGAATATGCTCTAAAGGAAGACGGCGAAGAAACAGGGGCGAGTGAGCACCGTTTTACAGAAGTGAAAATTGACCCAAAGAAAGGTTCAGCAACGGGTTACATCGCCAAGTACATTTCAAAAAATATCGATGGCAGTGACATAGATTGTGGTGTGTATGGTGAAGACCCATTAGAAGCCGCTGCGCGAGTCGATGCGTGGGCGGCGTGTTGGGGTATTCGACAGTTTCAGCAATTGGGTGGTTGCTCTGTGACGGTATGGCGAGAGTTAAGACGGCTCAAAGATATGCAAGGTTTGCCAGAACGAGCGAAAGAAATCATCGAAGCAGCAGACAAAGGTGACTGGAAAACATTTACTCAAAAAATGGGTGGAGTCTTTAGTATGCGTAAAGAGCAGGTTTTTAAGCCTTACTACGAGCTTTCGGTAGATAAAGGCAATGGGGTGGTAAAAACAAGCCAATATTGCACACAGGAGCTTATACGGGCGTTAAAAGGTGTCATCACCGCAGGGCGCGAGTTCATTACAAGAATTTTTGAGTGGCGCATCGAATCAATCGTGCGACATGCTTTTTAACTTGGAGTTCTGTGAATAACTGTATTTTTGATATAAAACGAGTAGAACCAATGAGTTTGATAGTAAACTACTAGGAAAGTTGGCAATCAAAATAGCGCTTAATGAACTACTACGATGACAATGCTCAGGATTTCTACAATGGAACAATCAATGTAGAAATGATGAGTCTCTATGAGCAATTCATTCCACATTTAGAGGAAAGCGCGCACATCCTAGATGCAGGGTGCGGCTCTGGTCGCGATACCTTAGCGTTTAAGTCAATGGGCTATCAAGTACATGCCATTGATGCCAGTCGGGAGCTAGCTAGACTCGCAGAAGAGCTAATTGGTCAGCCTGTAGAGGTGACAACGTTTCAGCGCTTTGTAGCAAAAGATAAATTTGATGCGGTTTGGGCGTGTGCTTCGTTACTTCATGTCCCATATAAAGAGTTAGTATTGGCGTTCAACAATCTATGTGCTCACTTGAAAAGCTCCGGCGTATTCTATTGCTCATTCAAGTATGGAGAAGATGAAGTTGAAAGAGATGGGCGCCATTTTACTAATCTTAATGAACTACGGCTCGCCACCATACTTGACGAAACACCACTGACGATAAAGAAAACTTGGGTTACGTCAGATTTACGTAAAGGTCGAGAGAATGAGCGTTGGTTGAACGCATTGCTAATAAAGGGCAAACATGAAATTTACCAATGAAGACTTCTTCAAAGGCATCGTGCTTTTTGGATTAAATGCCGCAACTTACAAAATGGCACTAGCGCAAACTTTGCTTCAAGCGTCACGAAATCAATCCAATGAATTACTCTGGGGAGATTTGTCTAGAAACTACTTTAATGCCTACCTAAGTCGCTTGGAGTCGAATCCTATGCCACAGCAAGGTAACCCGAATAGACTCACCAAAATGGAGCGTATCGTTAAAGAATATCAACTCGGTGTTTTGACAGAAAATGAAGCTATTCAAAAAGTAGGTGATACAGCGTTTGAAGATGTCGTACCTAGATTTCAGACAATTGGCACTGACAAAAGTATCGTTGCTAATTATTTTTATGACATTGAGCAAGGTAAGCGATTAGTTCTCAAGGATAGCCTGTTAGGTCTATCTCAAAACCAGATAGACACGCTGGAAAGTGAAATTAGTGCAAGGTGGGGGCTGCTTGAAGGCGCGTTCAGCATAAACCAAAGCTCATTTGAGTTAGCTAACGATATCAGAGAAATCTATCTCAAAGACGGGTATGAGCGGAAATCGTTGACCCACAACATTCCTTTTCTATCTGGTTATCAGGGGAACGTGTGTTTCTACTGTGGTGAACCGATGGGTGACGATATTCATGTCGATCATGTTTTGCCTAGGCAAGTGATAAACCATGATGAAGTTTGGAACTTGGTGTTGGCGCATGGTGACTGTAATCTATTAAAGTTAGACCGCTTGGTTGGTGAACATTTCATACGAAAGCTCATAGCGCGCAACGAGAACATTATGGGCAGCAACCATCCTTGGAAGTCCAAAATTCAAACGGCACTAGGAACAACGTCAAAACGCCGAGCCAGTGCTTTAACAGCGCATTATGACAACATGAAAACAGTATTGGGCCGATACTATTGGGGAGGGGCTGAGTCATATGACCCAGCCAATGACCCATTCTATAGAAGGCTGATCACGGCGCTGAACAATAAGTAACTTGTTTATGCCCCTTTGCAATTCAGCCTGATTTTGAACCGATAAATTCCGTCCCTGATTGATCGGCACTACCTGCACGAACGGAAGTTAAGATGCGGTGATAGCTTTCTCCCAGAACCGCCCAAAAACGGTGTGGCCAACCAGGAATCATTGTCTGCATTTTTATGCAAATTCATTTAACGAGATCGTTTGCAATTAGACATTTTCACCCTAGCAACGATACTCAAACTAAAGTGAATACATCTATAGAGAGGTGCAGATGGTTCGGTTGCTAAAAATTCTAGTATGTCTATCAATCTCTTTTACGCTTTGGGGATGCGAGAGTTTGTTTTTTTGACCAACAAAAAAATTAGTACAATCTCCCGAAATCTTGGAGTTTACGAAGACTGATTTCTTTTTTATGCCGATGACGGTACAAAGTTACACGCGTGGAAAGTGCTTAGAGACAAGGAAAAGCAAGGTACAGTTTTCTTTTTGTATGGGAATGCTCAGAACCTTAGTTATCATGTTGCTAATATCTATTGGCTATCTAAAATTGGGTGGGAAGTTGTGATAATGGACTATCGCGGTTATGGTCTCTCTGAAGGGGAGCCAGACTTTGCATCGATTCAGATAGATGCACGAGCAGGATATCAGCAACTTCTAGGTCAACAAACAAGCAATCTGCCAAATATAGTATGGGGACAAAGCTTAGGAGCATCCGTCGCAGTGAATTTAGTTGCCGAGCTTTCCCCGACAGAGCAACCACAAGGGTTGATTATTGACAGTGCCTTTAGTTCACACCGGAGGATAGTGCAAGAAACCCTTGGGAAATCATGGCTCACCTGGCTCTTTCAATATCCTTTAAGCTGGTTTATTACCACTGATTACTCCCCATTAACCGCAGTATCTCAGGTAATGGGCGTTCCCATTCTTATTGCTCACAGTAACAATGATCCTCTAATTAGCTCAAGTCATGCAGAGGCACTGTTTGAACAAACCAATGCTCCTAAGCAACTTTGGATTTCTGAAACCAGAGGCCATATTACGATTTGGGATGACCCAGTCTGGCGTAATAAACTCATTTGCCAGTTGAAGCAGTGGTCTAACCTGCAACCTCATAAGCAAGTATGTGGTACTGATAATTAAATTAATTATTTATCATATAGATACCAAGAATGTTTATAACTAATTTTATTGATTTAACTAAAGTATTAGTATAGATTGCCCTCTAGAACAAATACACTAGAGTTTGGTTGGTATACCTTATTACACTTGAAACAGTTAATTATATTTATTTTTATCGCCATATCTTGCGTTGTATCTAGAGCAGCTTTCTCACAGGAGAAAGAAACAATACTAAAGTATGACTTGGCAACAATTAGCTCTTCGCCTACGTGGCATTTACTTCTTCATCATGAAGAAGGATTGTTTTCATCTGGTAGCGCTGTTACTAGCCCATCATTCTTTTTATCACCCATCGGTCAAGATGACCCAGAAACAGAACTAAGAGAGACTGTTCAGGCATTTACTAAAACGCCTAGTATGCAATGCCGTTTCCCTGCTAGGAAAATATGGCTAAAAAATGTGATGCCCGACATGTCATTTCCTGAAGCAAGATGCCCATCGTATGAACAATATATTGATGCGTTTAGAACCGAAAGCATTAGTGTGGTATACGCAAGCGGCTATCTTGGAAATCCTGCATCAATGTATGGGCATGTTCTACTAAAATTTAATGCCCGTGGTAGCACGGAATTACTCGATAACACGTATAGTTATGGAGCGATGGTTCCGGGCTCTGACAACAAGCTTGTTTATATCTACAAAGGCATTACTGGAGGTTATCAAGGGCACTTTGCAAACCAGAAGTACCACCATCAAAACCTGGCTTACAACGAGTCGGAGCTTCGTGATTTATGGGAGTACCAGCTAGACCTACCCCAAGAAAAAATTGATTTTCTACTTGCACACTTGTGGGAGCTAGAAAATACCAGCATGACCTACTACTTTTTCAAGCAAAATTGCGGCTATCAATTGGCTAAGCTATTAGAGCTGGTTGTTGATAAGCCCCTTTTGGCTCCCAAAAAGGTCTGGGTAATGCCCTATGATTTAGTGATGATGCTCAACCAACCTGAGACACAAAGCTATGTGCACAAGGTGATCTACCATGAGTCTCGTCAGGAGAAATTATACAACCGATTCAGTCAGCTCAATTCTGATGAGAAAAATAGTGTAGAAAAAATTATTGAAGCTCCATTGGATGAAACTCTGGCTGTCATTCGCGTTCTTGATGAAGAAGAGGCAAAGCGAGTGATTGACACCATGTATGACTATTACGCGTTCCTAGAAGTTAAACATGACGGTCTTTCTAAGGCAGAAATGGCAAAACGAGAAAAGCTGCTTACCGAGCGTTTCAATTTGCCGGCAGGACAAACTAGCTGGAAAGAGCCAAACACGCAACCACCCCATAAAGCCCAAAATACTGCAATGTTTCAACTATCTCCGCTATACAATGATGCATTTGGAGAAGGGGTAAACCTGCGCTTTCGTGCAAACTACTATGATTTGCTGAATATCAATGCTGCGCGAATACCATTTTCTGAGTTAAATACCTTTGATTTGAGCTTGCTATACACTTCAGAAAAAAATAGCTGGTCAGTACGAGAGCTAACTTTGTTCAATGTATTGAATCTAAATGTATCTCAGACCGGATTAGCTGAAGATAAATTCCATGCATGGGCTCTTAACGCAGGCTATAAACCAAACAATATCTCCTGTATTGACTGCTCTGATATGTATATTGGCGGTTTTATAGGGGAAAGCCTTAATTTGACAAATAATTCAGCAGGCTATGCAGCTATAGCTGGTGAAATTCAGTTTTCGGACCTTTCTAACGGTACTGCTTACCTTGGTCCGGAAGTTGGAGCGGTGCTAAATATAGCTCCGTACTGGGTTACTTCCCTAAAAGTGGGAAGTGGCTATAACTTAAATAAAATAGCAGAATACAAAAACTATCTCAAATGGGAACAGCGTTTTTTTCAGAATCGAGACTTCGATTTTAGAACGCTAGTCCAATATGATAAAGCTTTTGAATACGCTATAAACTTTTCAACGTATTGGTAATAAAAATGAAAAAACTAACACTTTGTGCACTAGTTGTATCAAATCTATTGGTTGGAAATGCAATTGCGGAAGAAAAACCTACTATTAACCCATGGAAGCATTGTGGTATTGGCGCAATGATTTTTGATGACAACGGTACCGCAGCAGCTATTTCCAATATCATCTGGGACTTAGGTACAACAGCAGTATCATCTAAAGTTTCTTCAGAAGACTCATGTGACGGCAAAGAAGTAAAAACTGCACAGTTTATCCAAGATAACTACGATCAGGTTATTGAAGAAACATCACAAGGGGCAGGTATTCATCTGACTACAATGTTGAATATGCTTGAAGTTGAAGAAAGCCAACAACCACAAGTTCTAAAAACTATCCGCACCGAAATGGCTGATCAGGTTGTAGCAAAACAAGCGACTCCTGAAGCTTACTATAACGTAGTTATGGCTAGCCTATAATTGCAAAAATATAAATGTAAGTAAGGCTGCTTCGGTGGCCTTTTTTTACACTTACCTTACCTGCCACTCCAATTCCCCACCATTGTCGAAAAAGAAATTCTAACCAATCGAGCATAGCCGATAGGCTCGTTGGAATGAACTGTAATATTGCATAGATTATCTTTATGGCTGCATAAATCAGGTGGCAGTTACAAAATCGCGTTGCACGGTAATGTCCATTTTTTTGCAGATTCGGCACCCTGAAAAGTGGTGCCGTTCTTCGTTGTTAGAGGTTTAGAACTTCCTCAAGGGTAGAAACAAGCCCTTTGTCGTAACTCACAAATGTCCAAAAGCGCGTTTGATACAGTAAAGAAGGATTTATAACTCTGACTGAGATTGTACAATTGCTAAGCTACACATATGCTACATGAGTAGTGTTTGTGATGTTTATTTTTGGTTTAAGTTGTTGTTTATAATGGTTTTGTGTTTTTTATAGTTACACATTAACGCGGCGTTATAGCTTAGGTCAGATTTACTGCCCCAAAAATATTGCTACGTTAATCACGTATAGTTTTGCTTATCTGTACGTTACTTGCGTATACTTTGCGTATGAAAAGTGTATTTGTCGAATCAACCATATTTGAAAAGTACCGTAATGAATATCTCAGCGATGATGAGTTTAGGCTTTTTCAAGCTGAGTTAATGTCTAACCCGAAGTAGGGTGACGTGATTCAAGGTACAGGTGGTTTGCGAAAGATTCGAGTTGCAAGTAAAGGTAAGGGCAAGCGTGGTGGTTCTCGCGTTATCTATTACTTCCTCGATGAAAAACGTCGTTTCTACTTGCTGGCGATTTACGGCAAGAATGAAATGTCCGACTTAACCGCAGACCAAAAGAAACAACTAAAGGCTTTTGTGGAGGCATGGCGTAATGAGCAATCGTGATCTATTTGCGGAGTTAAGTTCAGCACTTGTTGAGGCTAAAGAACATTCAGAGGGCAAGCTTACCCTTAAAACTCATCAAGTTAACGACATCAGTGAGTTAAATATCTCACCTGATGAAATCGTGAGTATTCGAGAGCAGTTTAATATGTCTCGTGGTGTTTTTGCTCGTTTGTTGCACACATCATCCCGTACGTTAGAAAACTGGGAGCAAGGGCGTAGCGCACCAAATGGACAAGCTGTAACTCTTCTAAAGTTGGTTCAGCGTCACCCAGAAACCCTGTCGCACATCGCTGAGCTATAACAATTTAAGAGTGATTCGGCACGCGTGGCTAAAGGCTAGCGGTTAACTAGCCTAAGCTTGCTCTCACATCTGCAATGGTGATGAAGAGTTTGTTTTCAGCGTCTTGAAATGCTTGAAAACCATAGCGTTCATAGAAATGTTTTGCTCCGTCTTTGGCGTCAACGACAACAACTGGAAATGCAACGCTATCACTAGCGGCTAATAGCTTTCTTAGTGCGTCGATAAGCAGCCACTCACCAAAGCCCTTCCCTTTGTATCGGTCATCAACAGCAAGACGGGCAATCAGACCACCAGAAGTGGATGATTGGTGTTTTTTTTGTAACTTATTTGGCAATGCCTTTAAGTCAATTGGTGTCATTGTTAGCGTGTAAAAGCCGATGACATGTGAGTTGTCGCTGTCATCTTCCAAAACAAACGTTCTGGTGTTGTCCTTCTTTGCTTGCTGACTCGCCATTACTTTTAAGTAATTATTGAGAGCTTCGATGCCACAGTTGAATCGGTTTCTATCGTGTTTAGCTTTATCTAGAAGTACCGTATTCATCATTGAGTTTTGCTCTCGTATCGATCAGCAGCAGCTTTTAGTTTTGAGTTCTGTGTCGCAGGACGGTCTAAAGCTTCCATCAGCAGCATCGCATCAGCTTGGCTCAGTTTTAAAGCTTGTTCACGTTCGATGACTTGTTTGGCTTTTTCGATTGCAGCGCTTAGAACAAACGAGTTGATGCTAGACATACCGGCGATCGCGGCAGCCTTAGCAAGCAAGTCTTGTGTATCGACATCAACTCTAGCGGTGATGCGAGGCAAAGTAGTAGCCATAATGTTATCTCCTTGCGTGTCAAAATGTCACATCTGTATTATGGTCTTAAAGAGTGCAATAATCAATCTCTGTGTCACTTTGGCACGCAAACTAACCAGTTACTCAAGTGGACGCCAAACTCTCGGCGGTTTTGGTTTGGGGTTTAGTGGGTTTTGCGAGTTCATCGCAGGCGCCATTTAGCAAGGCGTTCTAGTGATAAATCGTATGGACGAAACATGAAATCGGAAAGAGAAAGTATAGAGCTTTCAAGAATCATAGATTTTTGGATCGATAAATCCAATGTGTTTAAAAGCTTTATCGATCTGAATGAACCAACTTGCTGGGCTTGCGGTCAGGGGTGGGATGGGCGATACGATATTGTAGGTGGTGATTACCTCAAAGCGTGGGCAAAATGTCCATTGCAAATTTGTCATATAATCCCACATTCTTTGGGTGGTACAGAAGAGCCTTCAAATTTGGTTTTAATGTGCAAGGAATGCCATGATTTAGCTCCTAAGGCGAATACGATTAAAGACCATATCATACGTATCCTGACTATTGGCTTTATTGTTTCAAGAGTTGCCTGGATGATTTGCCCGCAATCTTTGGGCGTGATCACAGGGCCGATTTCCATCATCATCGGCGCATTGTCAGGGGTAGCGTCCACACGAAAATACGAACTACAAATAGAATTTCAACACGCTGATGAAACTGGCGTGCAATGGATATCAGTGGCGAAAACATTGCTTTCGCTCGCAAGACGTTGAACACTATCCGTGTGTTTCCTCGCTAAAAGAATGATGAGTATGTCCTTACCTCCTTGCCCGAATTGTCAATCTGAATACGTTTATCAAGACCAATCCCATTTAGTGTGTCCGGAATGCGCTTATGAGTGGAATCCTGATGAGGTTCAGGGTGAGCCACAAGTCAAAGATGCGAACGGAACGCTGCTCAGTGAGGGCGATAAAGTGACGTTGGCAAAAGATCTTAAGGTGAAAGGCAGTTCGCTAGTATTGAAAATTGGCACTAAAGCGCTCATTCGTCGGATTACAGAAGGTAAAGATCACCAGTTGGACTGCAAAGTCGATGGGTCCGGTGACATGGTGATTACGGCGCAGTTTGTGAAAAAGGTGCAGTAGCACACCCTTTGGCATTGCCATTGAGTGTGCGTTTTACTCGCGTTTCTAATGTGTGTTGCCTAAGTCTACTACTGAGGCGAGCTGTCGAGGCTACTGGCGACATCATCCAGCATGATCTCGGTCGCATGAATGCCTCCATAGGCGAGATACCATGCAGCAGGATCGACGTAGACAATGCGCTGCGCTTTGGCTGCGGGAGTGTGCGCGATAAGCGGATTGTCAAAGAGTTGCTGCGCGGCGCCGTGGGCTTTGCCAGTGGCTTGCTCTCGGTCGAGCACAAACAGTGTTGATGGTTTGGCATCGGCGATGTATTCAAACGAAATCAGTTTACCGTGCGGGCCAGTCTCGCTGGCCACTGTTTGGCTCGATGCGGGCAAAAATCCGAACTCTTCAAAGATGATGGAAAAGCGACTTTGTGGCTCGAAGGTCGAGATTTTTTTGCCACTGCTCATGACCATCATCGCGTCACGTTTCTCAGCGCGAACCGCAGACTGGATGGCGTTAATGCGCTGCTCGGTTTCTTCAATCTTCGACGCCATTTTATCTTCTTTGCCGACCAACGTCGCGATAGCACGCCAGTTCACTTGGGTATCGTGCCAATATTGTCCATTGGTCGTTGACAGCATGAGCGTGGGTGCGACCTCGTTGAGATCATCATAAATGCGCATCATGCGTTCATCGGCAATGATCAAGTCGGGTTTTAAGGTAAAGAGGGTTTCAAAATCGGGCTCAAACAGAGAGCCAACGTTGGTGACCGTCTCACCGTAGTGGGCCAAGTAGCTCGGCATCAGCATATGCACAGCGCCGACTGGCGTGACTTCGAGGAAGTCGAGCGTGTCGAGGGCGCTATGTGTCAACACGACAACCCGTTGTGCCGGCTTATCGAGTTCGATATGGCCTTTGATATGCGAGACATCGATTGATGCCGCATGTGCCTTGCAGGTCATCACGGCCAGCGTGAATTGAAATAATAGACGCGTAAACATGTGCATTACTCCGAAGCAGGTTGAGTCCATTGAATAGCAAACTGATCGCCGCGATAGGCAAACATCTCCAGGTGCGAGGTGAGCACTTGCTTGACGGCGCTGAGCGCCTCGGGGGTTTGTGCTGCGCAGTGAATATCTAAACTGTCGGGTTCGCTGAGGGTGAGTGTACACACCCCATAGGGAAAATAAGCGACGCCTTGGCGCTCGTTATACTCAACCTCAATCTTACGACTGAAATGTCGACATAAAGTGGTGAGGTAGCGCGCGCAGTGCTCAGAATGAATCTGAGTATGAACCTGGCAATCGTTAGGGGAGAGTTGGTTGGATTCCATAGCAATGTGCGCCTTAGGCTAAAGGCCCAAGGCGCGTCTCCTTATCATTAGAATTCGTAAGAGGCGGACAGTTTGTAGTTGCGCCCGGGTTCTAGATCATCCAAGGTAGCGCCACGTGCGGCACCAGAGCGTGAGGCGTGCGAGGTGTAGGCTTCATCGAAAATGTTGTCTATACCAAAGGTGACCTGCAAGCGATCCAGTTGGCTAGGGCGCCATTGAGCATAGAGATCGTGCGTGTTATACGCTTCTTTAACCGGCTGATCCTCTTGAACATTATCTTCTTCCAGCACGATGATGGATGTCCAACCGACGGTGGTATCAATCGCTGCAAACTCATAGTCGATGCCGAGCGAAATTGAGTCACCGATGTCCATACTGCGTCCGTTCGCTGCAATCAGTGGGCCGCCTGTGGATTGGTTGGTGGTGTCACTGCGAGCGTAGGACGCTCGCGCACTCAGAGCCTGATAGCTATAGGCTGCGCTGAGCTCAAAGCCTTTGATCTCCGCATCACCAATGTTCTCAATCAAGTAACTGCCATCATCTTGGTAGGATTCACCGATGTAGTCGTCAATCTCGTTTTGGAACAGCGTTAGGTTCGCACTGATGGCATGCTGGTCAAAGCGTTGGAAGTAGCGAGCGCCCACTTCGCTTGAGAGGCCAGTTTCTGCCTTAATATCGTCAGCGAGATAGGCGACATCTTGATAGGCGATAAAGGTTTCAAGCAGCTCCGGGCCCTTAAATAGACTGCGAGTGCTGGCAAAGAGCGTCCATTGCTCGGTGATATCCCAATCGGCGCCAAGCGCCCAAGTCCACTCGTTAAACGTGTCCTTGCTGGTTTCGGCATCACGGATGTAGTGGTCATAACGCAGGCCCGCTGTCAGTGCGAAACTTGGCGAGAGCTGAATTCTGTCTTCGAGATAGCCAGCGCTGCTTTTTGCATGCTCTTGCATAAATGGCGTACCCCCATAGGCGCTTTCGCTGGTCTTATCCATGTATTCAAGCCCATAGGTGAAGCGATGCCCACGCTCAGCCAACATTAGATTAGACTGAAACTGAGCGGTGGCACCCAAGTTTTGGTTTTTAGCGGTGTTCTGGCTGTGTCGGTTGGCTGGCCAGCGGCCAGTAATTGCTGACTCGTCACGATCGATTTGAGTGGTACTGGAATAGAGCGTGACTTTACCTTGATGGTTGTCGCCCCGCAGTTCATAGGAGCCCGTAAAGGTGTCGCGGTCATACTGAGTCGGGATTAAGTCTTCACCAGAGAGCTCAGTGTTGGCACTGCCACCCATATCCGGTCTTGGGCTGTAGTCGCCCTCATCACGGTAGAGGTCATAGCTGAGCTGAAAACGATGCAGATAAGAAGGCTCATAACCCAGTTTGAACAGCATATTGCCGACATCGCCGGCTGCGCCATAGGTGGTGTCACCATTGCCGTCTTTAAAGTCATCACGTTCGACGTAGTTCGCGTACACCATCGCATCAACATTATCGTTCAAGAGACCATATGCGGTGACAGAGCCTTGACGACTGTCGTTGCTGGCGACACCACCATACACACGGACGCCAAAGCTTTCGTTGTAACGCAGCAGGTCTCGAGCGTCTTTCGTCTCAAAATAGACCGCACCACCAAGGCCTGATTGGGTGACGGAGTTGTTGCCCACTTGGATGTCGACCGCTTTAAGGATGTCTGGGTTGAGTGTGAGGTTGCCGATATGGTGGAACATATTGGCGTGCTGCGATGCGCCATCGAGGCGAATGTCTAAGTCCGTTTCCCCGAGGCTACGAATGGTAATGCGTTGGTTAACGGAATGAGTACCGCCGACATCGACGCCGGGTACACTGCGCAGTAGATCCGACATGTGATCCGCTTGCTTAATGGAGATGTCTTGATCGCCCAAGAACTCAGAGCTGCTCGAAACTTGAGTGCCCCAGACTGTGAGCGTTTCATCGTTCGTGTTGTCGCTTTGGGTCTCGGCATAGGCACCGCTGCTGAGTGTGACCGCAATGGCCAAGGCTAGAGTCGATACCGAAACGATCGGTTGGTGATGTGAGTTCATGAACTCCCTCTTATGCATTGTAAATGATAATTAATATCATTAATGTTATGCTACACCGCTAGTACATGAACAGCTTTTATGATTATGCAAAATCGCCAACTTGTTATGAGGAAAGTTATGCATTCAAAACCGATCACCCCGTCACTGTTTCGCATGGAAATGGCGGACGGGATTAACGTCTTTGGCGGCGGGAAGAGGAGTCAGCAAGAGAGCCTAGTGATTGCCCCTGCGACCCCATCGGTGATCTTTACCGTGTTGTTAGATGGAGATTTAGAGTTTGGTTATGACCAGCTTGAATGTACGCTTAGTGCGCAACCTCAGGCGCAAGTGATGGCCGTCAATCTCGTTCACCCTGCCAGTTTTTGGCGAAGTGTAGAGAAAGATCAGTGGGTCGAGAAAATTCACCTTGTGTTGCCGCGAATTTGGTTTGAAACAAAACCGCTTGAAGGCGGCGCTTTTCGTACTTTTTACTCCGCTCACCTCGCCAGTGCTCATTTTGATTTGCCGAGTGAGGCCGCTAAGGAAATACAGAGACTGCTTCGCACGCCGCCCCCCGAGACGATTGCCAAACGCATCGAACTGGAAATCAACATCCATCAGCTGCTTCTCCAATTGATGAACCAGCTGTGTGCGTGCGAGGTGACTCAGGCCCCTCATCCTAACGCGCGCCAAGACGTCGAGATGGCGGAGATTGTTGCCTTTATTGAAACCCATTTAACGCAGGCGCTGACTTTAGAGGCTATCGCTGAGTTTGCGCATATGAGTATTTCGTCGCTGCAGAGACTGTTCAAAGATCACATGAACATGACCGCTGCTCACTATGTACGGCGCAGAAAGCTGAATGATGCCAGAGTGAAACTGGCGACCGGTTGTATGACGGTCAGTGAAGCCGCTTACAGTTATGGTTATCGTCACCCCTCCAATTTCTCTCTCGCGTTCAAAAAGCAGTTTGGTTACTCGCCAAATCGGGTGGGTGAGAACGCAAACCTTGAGCACAAAGAGCTAAGGGCAAAGCGAGTATTCACTTCTGAATGCCCAACGTAGCCCATTGTTTGAACGGGCTACGTTGGATCAGTGTTAAAACCATAACCCAGTGGGCAGCCTGAGTAAAAGTACATCACGCATCAGCAGATAAAACATCACCACGATAACAAATGAAGCGGTGAGGTGTTTACTCATAGAGCAGGTTTCTATTTTATCGAAGTTTGCGATCAACATAATGGCAACAAAAGCGAGTAACGAGGATAACCCAAAACCAAGCGTGGTCATCAAGAGCGTCCAGAGGGCCATAATGGCAATCAGAGCGCTTTGTCGCATAGTTGGGCTTATCTTTAGCGAAGACCAATTGACCGTATCGCTAGCGCGCCATACTTTACCGATGAGTAATACTGCCAAGACCATCATGGCGACCACAATATAAGTGGGAAATACTGCGCCTAGTTTAGACATGCTCTGCGTTTGATTGAGCAGCAGGCCACCTATGACGATGAGCAGTGCACCGATCGCTATGGTCGAGCCTTTGTGATCTCTTGGCGTGTCAGAGGGAGCAAAGTTATGCTTTTTTGCTGCCCAGAGCGGGAACACAAGCGCAATGATTGCACATATAATGATGCCAATAGAGATGGGGCGAGCAAAAAACATCTCGAAGACTTTACCTTGCGCCGAGCCTATCAAATAGGCCTGAACAAACCCTTGTTCTGCGATCTTTCCTAGTACTAAGCCAAGTACAATTGGCGAAGCACTGAAGCCAAATTTACCTAAGAACCACGCAAACACACCCAGTATGAACATCATAAAGGTGTCATGAGGGTTGCTGTGAATCGCATAACTCCCAATAACGGTTAAGAACGCGACGGTGGGGACCAACAACTGTTTTGGCGTTTTGGCAATCGAACGATAGGCATATTTTCCAAGAATTAAACCGACGGGCAGCATCAATAGCGTTGCGATGATCAAACCGTAGATAAAGGTGTAGACAATGCTGCCTTGTTCAGTGAACAGTGATGGACCGGTCTTAATGCCTTGGACTAGCAAAGCCCCAAGTATGATCGCATCAGGTGGCGTACCAGGAATGCCAAGCACCAATGTTGGGATAAAACCACCGCCAACGGTCGCGTTATTGGCAGATTCGGTCGCGACGATACCATCTGATGCGCCTTCGCCAAATTTTTGATCTTTCTTCGCATTGCGGCGAGCTTCTGTATACGCCACTAATCCCGCAATAGAACCACCTGCACCGGGTAGGATTCCGACGACGGTGCCGATAATGGAGCTTCGCATCAGATTGAACTTACTATTTTTGATGAGAGAAAAGGCGCGTGACAGCGACGATTTTCCTGATACCTCAGCAAAATCTAGATGAGGGGTTTTGTTCGCGACTAGGTCGATGATCACTGGAACACAATACAATCCAATGATTGCAGAGGTAATATCAATTCCGCCGAGCAGTGAGACCTGATCAAAGGTATAGCGGACGTCACCACCGACTACCGCCACGCCAACCGTAGAAAGCAATAAGCCGATGCAAGCGCCGATCAAGCCTTTGAGAGTGTTGCCCACCGAAAGAGACGATATGAGTGTCAGACCAAAAACCGCCATCCAGAAATATTCTGATGGACCAAAGGCCAAGGCGACTTGAGCGAGTGGTGGTGCCAGCATCAATAAGGCAAGGCCACCCACGATACCACCTCCTACTGAAGCGAACGTTGCCAGAGAAATGGCAAGGGCCCCTTCTCCTTTCTTAGCCATTGGATAGCCATCGAACGTCGTCGCGATGGCAGAAGGGGTGCCCGGAGTATTAACCAAAATTGCTGCAAACGCCCCACCATAGATAGCTCCGGTGTAAATTGCACCGAGGACAATCAAGCCCGAAGCGGGGCCCATCACATAGGTAAAAGGGACGAGAACTGCCACCGCCATGGTGGCAGACAATCCTGGCATTGCTCCGATTACTGTGCCGGCTACGACACCAACCAGTGCGAGTAACAGGTTGATCGGTGTGAGTGCATCAAGTAAATAACTAAGCAATTCCATCGTGAACCCCTATTTAACTAGCCCAAGCAGTTTTGCTACTTCTTGGTTTTCAGCTTTGTTTTTTTCAATAAATGCCTCCATCTCTTGATAAGGGATGTCGGTAAGCACAAATCCGTTGCTCTCCATTTTTTCCACAAAATCAGGGTCTTTATTGATATCGCCGATAATTCGAGAGAGCTCCACACGAATGGCCTCTGGGGTCGATTTCGGAACAGCGACGCCGCGGTATGCCCCTCCCACTAAATCGATGCCTAGCTCCTTGAACGTTGGGACATCTGGAAACGCCGCGAGACGCTCTTCTGCCGAGACTGCGAGCATGCGCAGTTTGTCACCAGCATTTGCCCCAGATGTGGCGTAGTTGAAACCTGCGGTCACCTGGCTACCCATTAGCGCTGTCATGGCAGGACCAATACCGCTAAATGGGACGTAGGTTGTTTTCACTCCCACCTGCTTATCAAACGATACCTGACCAATATGATTGGCTGAGTTGGATCCTGAGCCTGCAAACGTGACCAGTCCTGGATTGGCTTTTGCGTAATCGATCAGTTCAGGTAGGCTCTGGAATTGACTGTTTGCCGGGACGAAAATCGCGTTCGGAGTGTAATGAAAATAATAAATGGGCGTGAGGTCATCGGTCGTGTAGCCAGACTCCTTAACAATCGGCTGCATGATGGTGTGAGGGATATTTATCCCCATCACGGTATAGCCATCACCTTCCATACTGTTGAGCTGTGACCAAGCTACTGCGCCGCCCGCACCGGGTTGATATTGAATGACGGTTTTCACACCTGCGTGTTTTTCAAACACGGTCTGTTGAAAGCGTGCAGAAAGATCAGACTCGCCACCGGCGTTAAAGGGCAGAATATAATTAATGGGTTTGCTGGGGTAGTCATCGGCTGCAAACAGGGAGCCAGACAGCGATAGAGCACCGGCAGCCAGTGTTGTGAGCAATGGTTTAGTGATATAGCTTAACTTACTTGTTTTCATTGTTTCGTCCTCGTTATTGGTTCACTTAAGCGCGAAGCGGGTGACGATTTTTTATCGTTCTTATTTCGCGCCTTGATATTCTTTGTTCGATGAGCTCCTCTAAATGTGTGACGAGTTTTTAATGGTTGTGGATGTAGTCAATGACCGCATCGGTCACTTGCTTAGTGGTTGCTTTCCCACCAATGTCGGGTGTGCAAATCCCTTCGGAAGACACCGACTCTATGGCACTCATCACCAGGCGAGCGGCTTGATGTTCGCCTAAATGCTCGAGCATTTGGACTGCAGTCCAAAAGGTCGCGATAGGATTGGCAATTCCTTGTCCAGTGATGTCGAACGCAGAGCCATGGATCGGCTCAAACATTGAGGGATAAGGGCTATTTGGTGCGATGTTTGCTGTCGGAGCCACTCCTAGACTGCCTGCTAAGGCACCGGCAAGATCGGAAAGGATATCGGCGTGAAGGTTAGTGGCGACGATAGTATCGAGTGATTCAGGGTTAAGCGTCATTCTTACCGTCATTGCGTCAACTAGCATCTTGTCCCACGTGACATCAGGGAACTCTTTCGACACTTCCTCTGCAATTTCGTCCCACATCACCATCCCGTGGCGTTGAGCATTAGACTTGGTGACCACGGTCAGGAGCTTACGTGGACGTTGCTGCGCAATCTCGAATGCATATCGCATGATTCTGGTTACGCCTGCACGGGTAAAGATCGATACTTCCGTTCCTACTTCTTCTGGAAAACCTTTGTGCGCGCGTCCGCCGTGACCTGAGTATTCGCCTTCCGAGTTCTCTCGGACGATGACCCAATCTAGGTCGCCTTTGGTTCTTCCCTTGAGGGGGGATGGGATTCCTGGGATGATTTTGGTTGGACGAACATTGGCGTATTGGTCAAAACCTTGGCAAATCTGCAGTCTTAAGCCCCACAAGGTAATGTGATCGGGGATGTCAGGATCGCCCACCGCACCAAAGTAAATCGCATCGAACCCTTTTAGTGTGTCTAGGCCATCATGGGGCATCATTTCACCGTGTTGGCGGTAGTAGTCCGAGCCCCAGTCAAAGTGTTTGAACTCAAATCTGAGCTCCGGGAATCTGCTCGCTAGTGACTTAAGTACTTGAACCCCTGCTGAAATGACCTCCATCCCAATGCCATCAGCAGGAATGGTCGCGATTTTGTATGTTGACATAATGGTTACCTTCTTACTTGTTAGATTTTGATTATGAGATGTAAATAAATTGTTATCACTGGCATTCTATTATATAAATTAACGATATAATAAGGAGGTAAGATGAAGACGGAACAGCTTAGGTGTTTTATCGCCGCCGCCGACACTCTACATTTTGGGCGCGCTGCACAAAGTTTGAACATGCTACCCGCCGCGTTTGGGCGACAGATTAAGTTGCTCGAACAATCTCTGGGGCTCGTACTGTTTAATCGTTCGACGAGAAGCGTGGAGCTGACGTTGATTGGTCAGCAGTTCTATTTTGATGCGTGTCATCTCATTGATCAGATAGATGCGGTAGAAAATCGGTACAAAAACTTGCGGATTGGTTCGCCTCACACATTGCGCGTCGGGGCAATTGACAGCGCCGCGATTGGGTTGCTGCCGAAATTGATTCTTAAATATAAGCGCTCTCATACGAACGCATCGATTCGTATCATCGAGGATAAAACTAAGCGCCTGATTCCAAAGCTGCTCTCCGGCACGATTGATTTGGCGCTCATCCGACCGCCGGACAGTCTGAGTGAACGCATTGAAATCGAGCCTATTTGCCATGAATCACTGCGCTTGGCACTGCCAGACTCTCATCCATTAGCGACGCTCGAGCGTGTCACCATCGACTTGATTGCGGATTTTCCGATGATCGTACCGAACCGCAAAGACAGACCTCATAGTTACGACCTGACTTTTAAGTTGTTTCAGGCTGCAGGCTTTCAGCCCACGATTTCACAAGTGGCTAATGAAAAGCAGACGATTTTGAATTTGGTTGCTCAGGAAATGGGGTTAGCCATTGTGCCTTCTTGGTCAACCGGTGTCGCCCCATCGAATGTGTGTTTTAGGGAGATAGAGGGACACAGCCATATCGGTTTACCTTTGGCCGCAGCTTGGCTTAAAGGGTGCTCCGATTCTGTTAGGCAGGGGTTGGTGGAAATGTTGAAACACTCACCAGAGCTGATCGACCAGTAGCGTGTTTCTCTCGCGAGAAGAGCTCTTGATGGCTTATCGCAGTATATTGAACTGTAACTATTGTCGTTTTTAATATTATTGAGACAAATTAGAGCGGGAGCTCACAAATTGACCAGTTAGTGCTTTTGACTGAGTTAGGGTGGAAAGAAATAGACTAGAGTGATTACTAAATACCTCACAAAAACAGGCTAGGTTGAATGCTGAAAAGCTCGTTGTTCCGTTCTGCTGTCCGGGCGCCTCGCGTCCTGCATTGGTATCACTGGGTCGTGATTGTGTTTTCGCTTGCGTTAACGCTGACTGCTTGGCAAGTGACGCTCAAACAGAGTCATCAGAAATCAAAGGTTCAATTTCAACATCAAGCCAAACAATTGGTCGCCTTGGTTCATGAGCGGATGGAGAAGTATGAGGAAGCGCTATGGGCCGGCGTCTCTGCGCTACACATGCTTGATAGAGCGGCGAGCCGCGCGGATTGGAAAGTGTTTGCCGATGAGCTGCGCATCGAATCTCGGTTCCCGGGCATCAACGGGATTGGTGTGATTCATTACGTGCCAGAAGAGAAAGTACCGACGTATTTGTCTTGGCAGCGTGAGACGATGGCGACCTATGCCATGCATCCCACGCGCTCTGGCAAGGAGTATTGGCCTATCACTTACATCGAGCCTCAGCAAGACAATCTCAAAGCGGTGGGTCTAGACATGGCGCATGAAACCAATCGTTACAGTGCGGCTCAGCGGGCAAAATCGAGCGGTCAGGCCAGCATCACCGGGCCGATCGTCTTGGTACAAGATTCTCAGCGCACGCCGGGCTTTCTTTTTTATGCCCCGTGGTATCGCCAAGGTATGGAAAACAATCAATATGGTGAAAGTGGCGGCGATTTTCAGGGTTTAGTCTACGCGCCTTTTGTGGTCTACAAATTGATGGATGGTACGCTCGACAGAAGTACACGTTTAGTGAATTTCAGCATCTATGATGGCGACACGGAGCTCTACAGTGAACTCAATGATAGCAACCGTCATTACGATGCTGATCCGACGTTTTCTGAGCAAATCAGTTTGGATTTGTATGGTCGTACTTGGGTGTTTCATGTTCAGTCCTCGCTGCTATTTAAAGAGCAGCAAAGCCTGAGTCAACCTGCGCTGATCTTAGTGTTTGGTCTATTGGTTGATGTTCTGCTACTGGTCATTTTCTTGATGCTCAGTCGTGAGAAAGAGCGTGCTCAGCAGTACGCCGATCAAGCCACCCAAGATTTGCAGTTGCGCACTCAAACCTTAGAACAAGTGACGGCCGATTTAGAGAAGCGCAACCACGCGCTCGAAGAGGCCAACCACGAACTGGATCAGTTCGCTTACGTCGCTTCCCATGATTTAAAAGCGCCCTTGCGTGGCATATCCCAGTTGGTTACTTGGACCATCGATGACTTAAAACCCCATCTCACTGAGCAAACAGAGCAGTACGCCGCCTTATTGCAAAATCGAGTCAGTCGTTTGGAGCGCTTGCTCGATGATCTGCTGCTTTATTCGCGTGTAGGCAGGAAACAGTGGAGCTTAGATCTGTTTCATGTTGGGAATAAGACTGAAGAGATTTTTGAGCTGCTTAGCCCGCCGACAGGGATCACCTTAGAGTATGACGATCAGTTGGGTGAGATCTCTACCTTAGTTACGCCGCTTGAAATGGTACTGAGAAACCTGATTGGCAACGCGATTAAGCATCATGACAAAGCCAAGGGGTTGATTCGCGTGACCGCCACGGAAATCGATGACCGCTATGTGTTTACCGTACAAGACGACGGGCCAGGCATTCCAGAGGCCTATCAAGAGAAAGTGTTTGAACTCTTCCACACTCTGCAACCAAGAGACAAAGTAGAAGGCAGTGGCCTTGGCCTGTCGATTATTAAGAAAACGCTCGATCTCTATGGTTGCGACTATCGATTAGAAAACAACCTTGAACAGGGCTGCACGTTCCGTTTTAGTTGGCCCAAACAGCCGTACTTTGCCGCGCTAACCATCGAGCGCGCCAATCTAACCTTTACTCCATAAGGATGGGATTTGACTGATGAAAATCTTGATTATTGACGATGATACCATCGATAGAATTGCTGCGATTCGGACTTTGCGCGATACCGATTTACCCATCCAGGAGATCGACGAAGCAACGACGGCCCATGAAGGGCTCAAGATGGCGCTCGCCAATAAATATGATGTGATTTTGCTCGACTATCAGCTTCCACCATCCAATGGTATTGAAGTGCTGATGCAATTGAGGAGTGTGAGCGATTTCTCTACCTCGATTGTGATGCTCAGCCACAGCAATGATGAGGAGTTGGCGCTGTCGTGCATTGAAGTGGGTGCGCAAGACTTCATCATGAAAAAAGAGATCACCGCGTCGCGATTACGTCGCGCTATCGTGATTGCCACCGAACGCTACTACCTCGAGCAGCAGATTCAAGCCAAACACACCGAGCTCAAACGTATGGCAGAAGAGGACAGTTTGACTGGGTTGAGTAATCGCTACTTTTTTGATGAAACCTTAAAAAAAGCACTATTGATTGCTTCTCGCTCGAAAAAGCCATTAATGCTCCTGTTGATTGATCTCGATAAGTTCAAAGACATCAATGATAGCCTTGGCCACGTTGTCGGTGATGCGGTCCTTAGGCATGTGGCGCAGCGTCTCTCCCATTGCTCACGAAAAAGTGATTACTTGTGCCGCATCGGTGGCGACGAGTTTGCCATTATTATCCAAAACCTTGAGATGAAAAATCACGTCCACCTATTGGTCCTGCGCCTGCTTAAAGCGTTTGAAGAGCCGATCATAGTGGAGAGCCATAGCATTGATATGACCATCAGTATTGGCATCGCTTCCGCGCCAGAGTGTGCCACTAACTCCGTAGAATTAACCAAGTGTGCCGACATCGCCTTGTACCGAGCCAAAGATCAAGGTCGAAATCAAGCGCAGTATTACTCGAAAGAGTTTCATAACTTGATTGAAAAGCGCATACGCATTGAAAACGATCTTAAACGCGCGATTCAAAATGATGAGTTTGAACTCTACTTTCAGCCTCAGTTTGACCGCAACGCCAACTTAGTGGGGGCAGAGGCACTGCTGCGCTGGAATCACAAAAAGCTGGGTATTGTGTCACCTACCGACTTCATTCCGATCGCGGAGGAGTCTCATTTGATGATCGAAATTGGTCATTGGGTATTTCGCGCGGCGTTTGATCAACTCAAAATTTGGAAAGAGCAATTTGCACGCTTTAGCGCCTCGTTTGTGGTCGCGATTAATGTCTCACCCAAGCAGTTGACAGAGCTGAGTTTAAAAACACAGCTTGAAGAGTATCTTTCATTTTATGAAGTCTCTCCGAGTCAGGTGGAGTTGGAGATCACGGAAAACTGTTTGGTCGCAGAAGGCGCTTCAACTGAGATGCTGCAACAGCTCAGTGGGCTGGGGTTCAAAATTGCGGTGGACGATTTTGGTACTGGCTACTCGTCGCTCTCGCATCTCAAAGATTACCCGATTGATATCATTAAGATCGACAAATCGTTCATGGCGAACGTTGAAGAGAAAAGCGCTCAGCAACTCTTTACGGCCATCTGTCTGTTTGCGACCAGTCTAGAGTACGATACCGTGGCTGAAGGTATAGAAACCGAGTACCAAAGCAGCCTTTGTCAGGGAGTCGGGGTGGCGCGTCATCAGGGCTATTTTTACTCGCAGCCATTGCCTGTTGAGGCGTTTGAGAAGAAATATTTTGGCTAGAGCGCAGCGCTGATTAGTTCACCACGCTCTAGTTGAATCATCGCTTAATCGCGGTCAACCGCAAAAGGAGACCATGCTTGACGTGTCGGCATCACTTCAAGGCGGTTAATGTTGATGTGATCGGGTAGCGTCGCCACGTAGAACATCTGTTCGGCAATGTCTTGCGCGGTGAGTGGGGTAGTGCTGTTGTAGAGCTTATCGGACGCCGCTTGATCGCCTTTGGTGCGTACCAAAGTGAACTCGGTTTCTGCCATGCCTGGCGCAATGTCAGTCACACGTACACCGGTGCCGAGCAAATCACAGCGCAAGTTGTAGCTAAATTGTTGAACAAACGCCTTGGTTGCCCCATAGACGTGGCTACCTGGGTAGGGCCATTGTCCGGCAATAGATCCCACATTAATGATGGTGCTGCCGGCGCCAGATTGGATCAAGGTCGGCAGTAGCGCGTGCGTGACATTCACCAATCCTGTGACGTTGGTGTCAATCATGGTTTTCCAGTCATCAAGCTCGACGTCTTGCGCCGCTTGCGGAGCCAATGCCAGACCGGCATTGTTGATGAGCAGTCGCACGGCGGCAAATTCGCTTGGCAGTTCTGCCACGGCTTGTTTCACCGCGTCTGAATCACGAACGTCAAGTTGAATGATGTGCACAGGCACATTGAGTTCGGCTTTCAGTGCCTCTAAACGCTCGAGGCGGCGACCAGAGAGCACCAATGACCAACCCGCTTGTGCAAAACGCTCTGCCGCGGCTCGGCCAAATCCAGATGTCGCACCAGTGATAAACGCCACTTTTTTCATTCTTTATTCCTTTTGATTGCCAGACTGAACTCGGAGCATAGCATGTTTTCGTTACTGGGGATGAATGCACAATCTCATCCTGCTTGCCGTTATGGTTTTGGTCTGGATGGGTGCGTTCGGCTGAACTACCTGACTGATATGCATCAAGTTTTCTTTTTTGGGGTTAAGGTCAGACCAAAATGGTGAGAGGAGAGAATCGATTGCACTAATATACAGCGCAAAAAATAACCGTCCTTGCACAATTAAGAAGCGGATTAGAATAAAATCACTATAATTCAATGAGTTAAAATTAAATTGTTGAACGAGTTTTATTGGCACCCTTTTTGGATTGGTTGGATATAGATACCGACAGGTTGAATAACCATTCATCTATAAGGAGATAGCCACTATGAACATGACGTTCAAACTGAAACTGGCCGCTTTGGGCACCACACTCGCACTGAGCTCCTCTTTGGCATACGCAGAAGAGACGATCAAAGTCGGTGTGCTCCACTCGTTGTCCGGGACGATGGCGATCAGTGAAACCACACTGAAAGACACCGTGCTGATGTTGGTCGATGAGCAGAACAAAAAAGGCGGTTTGCTAGGTAAAAAACTCGAAGCCGTGGTGGTGGACCCTGCGTCTAACTGGCCATTGTTTGCAGAGAAAGCGCGTGAATTGATCGAGAAAGAAAAAGTCGACGTGGTGTTTGGTGGTTGGACGTCGGTATCACGCAAATCCATGTTGCCTGTGTTTGAAGAGCTCAACAGCATCTTGTTCTACCCGGTTCAATATGAAGGGGAAGAGTCGTCGAAAAACGTCTTCTACACTGGCGCCGCACCAAATCAGCAGGCGATCCCTGCGGTTGATTACCTCATGAATGAACTCGGCGTTGAGCGCTGGGTATTGGCGGGCACTGATTACGTCTATCCGCGCACCACCAATAAGATCTTGGAAGCGTACCTCAAAGCCAAAGGGGTGGGTGAGTCTGACATCATGATCAACTACACGCCGTTTGGTCACTCTGACTGGCAGTCAATTGTCTCTGACATCAAGAAATTTGGCGCAGAAGGGAAGAAAACCGCGGTGGTCTCGACCATCAATGGCGATGCGAACGTGCCTTTCTACAAAGAGCTTGGGGCGCAAGGCGTCTCATCGGAAGACATCCCCGTGGTGGCGTTCTCTGTGGGTGAAGAAGAGCTGTCGGGTATGGATACCTCACCACTGGTGGGCCACCTTGCCGCTTGGAACTACTTTATGAGTGTCGATACAGACAGCAACGCAGAGTTTGTCGAAACGTGGCAAGCGTTCATTGGCAGTGAAGAGCGTGTCACGAATGACCCAATGGAAGCGCACTACATCGGCTTTAACATGTGGGCGCAAGCGGTGACGAACGCAGGTACGACCGACGCACAAGCCGTGCAAGATGCATTGATTGGTGTCTCTGTTCCTAACCTCTCAGGAGGCTACTCGACCATGATGCCTAACCACCACATCACCAAACCGGTTTTGATTGGTGAAATCCAAGATGACGGTCAGTTCGATGTGGTGTGGGAAACAACAGGTTTAGTCGCTGGTGATGCTTGGTCTGATTACCTTCCTGAGTCGGCGAAACTGTTCTCAAGCTGGTCGAAACCTTTCTCTTGCGGCGCGTTTAACGTCGAAACCAAGCAGTGTTCAGGTTCTAATTAATCTCCACGATTGGCGCCCGGCTTTTACGTGGAAGCTGGGCGTCTTTTTTCCGTTGAGACCCTTTCCTTTTCACCCACGCAAGGACAGACATCATGAGGCCAAGGAGTGTGCCGATTATCAAGTTTATGTGGATCAGTCTATTGAGCCTGATCGGGTTGAATCTCGCCAATGCGCAAAGTCAGGAAGACTTTGCCAGCATACTCAATGGCAAGAACAATCAAGCGAAAGAGCAAGCCATGACTTGGCTGGTGGAGTCGCAACCAGTGGAGGTAGCGAAGCCTATTTTGACCGCCTGGCTAGAAGGCGATCTCTACAGCTTAAAAGCCAACAAGCAAGACCTTTACATCGCGCCAGAGCTCAAAACGCAACAAACCGCCACTCAGGTTTGGACGGGCGAGACACTCGTTATTGAAAGTAAACGCCAGTTTAGCAAAGTGCGGGTGAATAACGCGTTGCGCGGTCTGATTCGCGCTGAAATCGCCTCACTGGGCTTAAGCAGTGCCGATGAAGCGGTGCGACTTGCGGCGGTGACGGCGCTGGTGGGCAATACAGAGCCCAGTGTGGTGGCTAAGTTTAAAAAGCGTCTGGTGAGCGAAACCTCGCCCGCGGTGATTGAGCAATTGCATCTGGCGTTGGCGGTGGACAGTGCCCTCAATGCGAGTGATCCGGGCCAAACGGCCGCGATTGCGCTGTTGTCGGATTACAAACAGCCAGTGGTGGTGCAAACCCTCAATGCAGTGTTAAGCCGTGAGCAAGATGAGGAAGTGATTGAGGCGGCGCAAAAGGCCCTCGACCGCTACCAACAAAGCCAGCGTTTGTATTCGGGGGTGGAGACCCTTTTCTTTGGTCTTAGTTTAGGCTCGGTATTGGTGTTGGCCGGTATTGGCTTGGCGATCACCTTTGGTGTGATGGGCGTGATCAACATGGCGCACGGTGAGCTTATCATGCTTGGCGCTTACACCACTTACGTTATGCAGCAGTTGATGCCCAATCACATTGGGTTGGCGTTGATACTTTCTATACCGGCGGCATTTGTCGTCTCTGGGTTGGTGGGCGTTGCGATTGAACGTAGTGTGATTCGCCACTTGTACGGACGACCGCTGGAAACCTTACTGGCGACGTTTGGTCTCAGCCTGATTCTGCAACAAGCGGTGCGCTCGGTATTTTCGCCGCTCAACCGCTCAGTCAGCACGCCGGATTGGATGTCCGGTGCACTCAGCATCAACCCCATGCTCTCTCTCACCTACAACCGCTTGTACATCATCCTATTTTGCGCGTGTGTGTTCATTGGCTTGGTGATGGTCTTGAAAAAAACACCTTTGGGTCTGCAAGTGCGCGCGGTGTCGCAAAATCGCGCGATGGCTCGTGCGATGGGGATCCGCTCAGAGCGTGTCGATGCCATGACGTTCGGCTTAGGTTCCGGGGTGGCCGGTATTGCAGGTGTTGCGCTGTCTCAACTCACCAACGTGGGGCCCAATATGGGCCAAGCCTACATCATCGACTCCTTCATGGTGGTGGTGTTTGGCGGCGTCGGCAACCTGTGGGGCACCTTAGTGGCGGGGCTCGGCCTTGGGCTGTTTAACAAAATATTGGAGCCTTGGGCTGGTGCGGTACTGGCGAAGATCTTGGTGCTGGTGTTTATCATCCTATTTATTCAAAAACGTCCTCGTGGGCTCTTCCCACAACGTGGCCGAGCGGCAGAAGGTTAAGGAGTTCACATGAGTCAATCTATTCAGTCACGCTCGGTAGTGCTCTCAGCGATGCGAGGCGACAAAGGTGGCCAAGTGACCGTGGCGCTCATTCTGTTGGCGGTGGTGTTAGTGCCCTTGGCCAATACCTTGCTGCCCGTCGGTCATCCCTTTCACGTTGAGACATTCACGCTCTCTTTGATGGGCAAGTATCTCAGCTATGCCATGCTCGCCTTAGCGGTGGATCTGGTGTGGGGCTACCTCGGCATTTTGAGTTTGGGCCACGGCGCCTTTTTTGCTCTTGGCGGCTATGCGATGGGCATGTATTTGATGCGTCAAATTGGCGATCGTGGTGTGTACGGGAATCCGATTCTGCCGGATTTTATGGTGTTTCTAAATTGGCAAGAGCTGCCGTGGTTCTGGCTCGGCTTTGATCAATTTTGGTTCGCATGTGTGATGGTGGTATTAGTGCCGGGGGCGCTGGCTTACCTGTTTGGTTATTTGGCGTTTCGCTCTCGCGTGTCGGGGGTCTATTTGTCGATCATCACTCAAGCGCTGACCTATGCCCTGATGTTGGCATTTTTTCGCAACGAAATGGGCTTTGGCGGCAACAACGGCCTCACGGATTTTAAAGACATACTTGGCTACAGCTTGCAGCAAGACAGCACGCGCATCGTGTTGTTTATGGCCACCGGTCTGATGCTGGCCCTGAGCTACTGGGTGTGCCGCACTGTGGTGGCCAGCCGTCTTGGCCGCGTGGCGTTGGCGATTCGCGACACCGAATCCCGCACTCGATTTATGGGGTATGACGTCGACGGCATCAAGCTGTGGGTGTTTGTCCTTTCTGCGGTGATAGCGGGCATTGCGGGGGCGCTTTATGTCCCGCAAGTGGGCATCATCAATCCCGGGGAATTTGCGCCGCTCAACTCGATTGAAGTGGTGGTCTGGGTCGCATTAGGCGGCCGCGCTACCTTGTTCGGCGCGATTGTTGGCGCTTTGGTGATCAACTACGCCAAAAGCTGGTTCACCGTTGAGTTCCCAGAGGTGTGGCTCTTCGCCCTCGGGGGCATGTTCGTGCTCTCGACTATGTACTTCCCGAAAGGGTTGATGGGGTTTGTCAGCGACAAGCTTGCGAAGGTCGACACGGCCAACCGTCGCGCAGCAAGCGATGAGGAAAGAGATAAGAGCAAAGAGGTGACGGCATGAACATGACCCATACAACATTGACTGATTCGGTCAAGCAACTGACCCGTCGTGATGAAGTCTTTTCGTTTCTCAAGCCCGAGACCCACCCGCTGATTGATACGCGGCACAACATTTTGCTCTATGTCGAAGGCGTCAACAAAAGCTTTGACGGCTTTAAAGCCATCAACGATTTGAACTTGTACATCAAAGAGGGTGAGCTGCGCTGCATCATCGGCCCCAATGGTGCAGGGAAAACCACCATGATGGACATCATCACGGGCAAAACGAAACCCGACAGTGGGTCGGTGTGGCTTGGCTCTAACATTAACCTCCTTAAGATGAACGAGGCGCAAATTGCCAATGCCGGCATCGGACGTAAGTTCCAAAAGCCGACGGTGATTGAATGCTTAAGCGTGTGGGAGAACCTTGAGTTGGCGATGGCGGGCGTACGCTCTGTGTGGGGTACGTACATCGCGCAGCTATCGGGCGAGCAGAAAGACAAATTGGAGTCAGTGCTTACGCTGATTGATTTACAAGACAGTGCAAGGCGACTCGCCGGTAATCTGTCGCATGGTCAAAAGCAGTGGCTCGAGATCGGTATGCTTTTGATGCAAAACCCGAAGCTGTTGCTCATCGATGAGCCGGTCGCGGGGATGACGCACCAAGAGATGGATCGCACCTCTGAGCTGCTTAACTCGCTCGCCGGGAAACACTCGGTCGTGGTCGTTGAGCACGATATGGATTTCGTCCGTTCAATTGCCAGCCATGTCACTGTGCTCCACCAGGGGCATGTGCTGGCAGAAGGGACGATGGACCACGTCCAGGCCCATCCGCAAGTCAAACAGGTCTATCTGGGAGAGTAGTATGTTGACCATCAATGGATTGAATCAATTCTATGGCGAAAGCCACACCCTGTGGGACTTGAATATGACGATCCCCAAAGGCAAATGTACCGTACTTATGGGTCGCAATGGGGTGGGGAAAACCACCTTATTGCAGTGCATTATGGGGCTGGTGAAGGTACAAAGTGGCGACATCAAACTGGGTGATCAGTCATTAATTAAACGTGACGCCGAAGATCGCCCGCGACTCGGTATCGGTTATGTGCCGCAAGGACGGCAAATCTTTCCGATGCTCACCGTGCAAGAGAACCTTGAAGTGGGATTGCCGATTCGCGCCAAAGGCGATCGCCAGATCCCAGAATTCATTTTCGAGCTGTTCCCGGTGCTTAAAGAGATGCTTCATCGCCGCGGTGGCGATCTGTCGGGAGGGCAGCAGCAGCAACTGGCGATTGGCCGTGCTCTGGTGGTCAACCCGAGTCTACTGATTTTGGATGAGCCCACGGAAGGCATCCAGCCCAATATAGTGCAAGAGATTGGCGACATCATTCGCATGCTCAATCAGCAATATGGTCTGACGGTATTGCTGGTGGAGCAAAAGCTGCCTTTCGCCCGTAAAGTGGGCGATGAGTTTTGCATTTTGGATCGCGGCCGGCCGGTGGCCAATGGCCCCATGGAGGCGCTCAATGACGCGCTGATTAAGGAGTATCTAACCGTATGATGTGTGACCCTGCTGTGGCATTTGCCTTGACGGATGCCAATGACAACCCCAGCCTTGAACAAAAACTCGATTCTGATACTCGCTCTGGCTGGAAAGCAAAACTGGCTCTGCTGTTTACCGACAGAGGAGATAAAACGGTGATCAAAGAGCGCCAGCAGCAAGGCCCGCTGGCGATACAGCGCCCGCTCTATCCTGAGGGGCCCGTGTGCCATACCTATTTGTTGCACCCGCCTGGCGGCGTAGTCGGCGGCGACACGTTAGCCATCGAGGCACAGGTGCGAGAGGGGGGGCATGCTCTGGTCACGACCCCCGGCGCTACCAAGTTTTATCGCTCATCGGCGCGCTTTGCTCGCCAGACGCAAATACTGCGCGTGGCGTCAAACGCCACCTTAGAGTGGCTACCGCAAGAGAACATCTTTTTCCCCGATGCCCACGCGCGAGTAGACACACAGATCCACTTAGAGCGTGATGCACAATTTATGGGCTGGGAGATGCACTGTTTTGGGAGACCCGCACTAAATGAGGGCTTTTTAAGTGGACATTTGGTAGGAAAAACAGAGATTTACTACCAAGGGAGCAAAATACTCAGCGAAGGGCTCAATATGAAAGGCGGCGATAAATATCTGATAAATAAGGGGTTGCTCGGCTTTCCAATGATGGGCACGTTTTATATCTCCTCACAAGACGAGGACTTAATCGAGCTGGTACGGAGCTTGCTCTGCTCTATACAAGATGATGTGGGTAAGGCGTCGTTGGTCATTGGTGCCACTCAGCTGGAAAACCTGATAGTCGTCAGGGTATTGGGTCAATGGAGTGAAGTGATTCTGGCCAGTTTTGAGCGTATTTGGCAGCAGATCAGGTTGCACTGGTTTGGCGAGAAGCCTCAGCCTCCGAGGATCTGGGCTACCTAACAAGGTGGACTGAGAGTGTGGATGCAAGCTGAATTACTCATCTACAGCACACTCATCCACAAGCACACTCAACCATAAACATGAGAGTGTAGGCGGCGGAACAAAGCGATGAATTGCGAGGGATAGCAATGGAACTCACCCCGAGAGAGAAAGACAAATTACTCATTTTTTGCGCGGGCCTGTTGGCGCAAAGTCGCAAAGAAAAAGGGCTAAAACTCAACTACCCAGAGTCGATTGCGCTGATCAGTAGCGCCATTTTAGAAGGCGCTCGGGAGGGAAAAAGCGTCGCCGAATTGATGGATTACGGGCGTACGTTGCTTACAGTAGAGGATGTAATGGAAGGGGTCGCCAGTATGATTCCGGACGTGCAAGTTGAGGCAACGTTCCCAGACGGCACCAAACTCGTCACCGTGCACGAGCCGATAGTGTAGTCAGTGATGGGGAAAGGCAAAGTCAATAGGATAAGGAGATACAGGGATGGCAGGGACGACAATCGGCAAGGGTTGGGCGCCGGGTCAAATTGAGACCGCCGCCGGTGAGATTGCGCTCAATGTGGGCCGCCGCACCGTCAAAGTGAGCGTTGAGAATGTCGGTGACCGTCCGGTTCAAATCGGATCGCATTACCATTTTTTTGAAGTGAATGAAGCCTTGGTGTTTGACAGAGCGCTTGCGCGCGGGTTTCGACTCAATATCCCCGCCGGTACGGCGACGCGATTTGAACCCGGCCAATCACGCAGCGTTGAGCTAGTGGAATATGCCGGAAAAGGCGAAGTGTACGGATTTCAAGGCAAGGTGATGGGCAAGTTATAGCTCGATGGCGTTATACCACCCAGTTGACAGACATGTTTACTGACAAGTTGATAGACAGATGGGTAATGCGCACACGTAACAGACAAGGATAAGTCATGGCAAGCATCTCTCGACGGGCATACGCCGAAATGTTTGGGCCAACAGTCGGAGACAGAGTTCGCCTCGCGGATACCGAATTGTGGCTTGAGGTAGAAAAAGATTACACCGTCTACGGTGATGAAGTGAAATTTGGTGGCGGGAAGGTGATTCGCGATGGCATGGGCCAGAGTCAAATGCCAAGCCAAGAAACCCCAGATTTAGTGATCACCAATGCCGTTGTGCTCGACTATTGGGGCATTGTCAAAGCCGACGTGGCGGTCAAAGATGGTCGCATTCACGCGATTGGCAAAGCAGGCAACCCCGATGTTCAGCCCGGCGTCACCATAGTGATTGGCCCGGGCACTGAGGTGTTGGCTGGGGAAGGGGCGATTCTAACCGCTGGTGGCATTGACTCGCACATCCATTTTATCTGCCCACAACAAATTGAAGAGGCGCTCGCATCGGGTGTCACCACCATGATTGGTGGCGGCACTGGCCCGAACACCGGCACCAATGCGACCACCTGCACCCCAGGCCCGTGGAATATGCATCGCATGCTCGAATCCCTTGATGGCTTTCCAATGAATTTTGGCTTGCTTGGTAAAGGCAATGCCAGCCAACCTGACGCACTGCGAGAGCAAGTTGCGGCAGGCGCGGTGGGGTTGAAACTGCATGAAGACTGGGGGACGACGCCAGCTTCTATTGATACCTGCTTGACGGTAGCGGATGAGATGGACGTGCAGGTGGCGATACACACCGATACCCTCAATGAATCCGGCTTTGTCGAATCGACATTGAATGCGATCGGCGATCGCGTCATTCATACCTATCACACCGAAGGGGCAGGGGGCGGTCACGCGCCAGATATTATTCGCGCCGCCGGTGAAGCCAATGTGCTGCCGTCGTCGACCAACCCAACACGCCCGTACACCGTTAACACGGTCGATGAGCATTTGGACATGTTGATGGTGTGCCATCACCTCTCACCATCCATTGCAGAAGATGTAGCGTTCGCGGAGTCTCGCATCCGCCGAGAAACCATCGCCGCCGAGGATATTCTTCACGACTTGGGCGCTTTCTCGATGATCGCTTCGGATTCACAAGCTATGGGGCGAGTGGGTGAAGTGATCACACGCACTTGGCAAACGGCGCACAAAATGAAAGTGCAGCGCGGCAGTTTGAAACAAGATTCAAGCTACAGCGATAATTTTCGCTTGAAGCGTTACATTGCCAAATACACCATCAATCCGGCGATCACTCACGGGATGGCCCATGAAATTGGTTCGATTGAAGTGGGTAAATTGGCGGATTTGGTGTTGTGGAAACCGGCTTTTTTCGGCGTTAAACCGAGCGTGATTTTGAAAGGCGGCATGATAGCCATGGCGCCGATGGGCGATCCGAACGCATCCATTCCCACTCCACAGCCGGTCCATTACCGTGGCATGTTTGGTAGCTACGGCAAAGCGGCGCTAAAGACCTCGATGCTGTTTGTCTCGCAAGCCGCTCACCAAGCCGGGATTGCCGCTGTACTGGGCTTAGGCAGTCAAATCGGTGTGGTAAGCCACTGTCGTGACATCCGTAAAGCCGATATGAAGTTAAACGACTGGCAGCCGCACATCGAAGTGGACTCACAAACCTATCAAGTTCGCGCGGATGGCGAGTTGCTGGTGTGTGAACCTGCAGACGTGCTGCCGATGGCGCAGCGCTATTTCTTATTCTAGGAGAACAACCATGATCGAACTGACGGAAATTGCTCAGGAGATAACCATTCAACCCCACACATTTCTCAGTTTGCCGATCGACAGCCGTATCAAAAGCCGTTTAAAGGTCAAATTGGATGATGGCCGTGACGCGGGACTATTTCTTCCTCGCGGACACATTTTACGCGGGGGAGAGCAGCTCAAAAGCCCATGCGGATTGGTGGTTGAGGTGATTGCCGCGCCAGAAAGTGTCTCGACCGTCTACTGCAGTGACCTGCATTTATTGACGCGCGTTGCCTACCACTTAGGAAACCGCCATGTGCCGTTGCAAGTGGCGTTTGGCTGGGTACGTTACCAGCATGATCACGTACTCGATGACATGGTCACTGGGCTCGGCGCGAAAGTGACGGTCGAGCAAGCGGCCTTTGAGCCAGAAAGTGGTGCTTATGGCGGGCGTTCTGCTGGGGGCCATCATCACCATCACTAAATGGCTTTGATAGGGCACGCGCGTTGTCAACGTTGACGACAGCGTGGCCAGTTTCTCTTTCAACCTATTTCAACGGATAGATGACTTACAAGGACAGTGTTATGCGAATCTCTTTTATTCCCTCCGTCGGCGCATTTGCCGCCACCACGATGACAAGCCCAGTATTTGCTCACCCCGGCCATGAGGGCGGCTCTTTTTCGGCCGGATTGACGCACCCTGTGACCGGGTTGGATCACCTCGTCATGTTGATTGCGTTCGGCATGCTGACTGCGTGTCTATCGGTCAGTTGGCGCGGCAAAGTAACGCTGATGCTAGCGGCACTCGCGACGTTATTACTGGGGCTAAGCGCAGGTAAAGTGTTTGGCGGCTTTGGTGGCGTCGAGCTGGCGATTGGGGCCTCACTGTTTGTGGTCAGCGGCGCCATATGGCAGTCATTCAATCGCTCCAAGCCGCTATTGAATTTGGCGGTTGGCCTCAGCGTTGGCTTGATGTTTTTTCATGGTTACGCGCATGGCGTTGAATCAACGGGCAGTGTTCTTCCCTTTGCCAGTGGCATGTTGACCGCCGCCGCCGGTTTGATGGTGCTGGGCTTACAGTTTGGCCGAGCGTTGTCGAGCCCTTGGTTATCGGTTGGCGTTGCGTCTGCCAGTGCTTTGATTCTACTGCCGTAACGGGGTTTAGCCAATGATGAGCGAACCTCGCGCGGTGTATCGACTGTTCCAGCTGATCAGTCCCTCTTTGCCTATCGGCGGGTTCACCTACTCGCAAGGGCTAGAGTGGGCGGTCGAAGCACAATGGGTGACCGACAAAGAGGGCATGCACCAATGGTTGAGCAACATGCTGTTCAATAGCGTGGCGACCTTAGAACTGCCGTTGATTGACAGATACTTCGAGGCGCTCGGGAATGCGGACATCGCGCGCATTCAATCACTCAGTGACACCCTGTACGCCAGTCGTGAAACCAAGGAGTTGCGCGCCGAAGAATCTCAGCGAGGACTCGCCCTCAAAACGCTTTTGGTGCAACTGGGAGTGGATCACGACGCGTTTCATCACCCTGAGGTGAAAATCAATCAACTGCTTGGTTTGTGTGTTGCCGCCGAGCAGTGGCAGATCGAACCCGAATCACTCAAACAAGGCTACCTTTGGAGCTGGGCGGAAAATCTTATTATGGCCGGGGTGAAATTAGTGCCGCTCGGTCAAACGGATGGCCAGCGAGCGCTGATCGCTCTTAGTGACGAATTTGAGCACGCCATCGCGCACGCTCGGCAGATTGAAGAGTGGATGATGGGCAGCTTTACCCCCAGCGTCTCCATCGCCAGCAGCTTACACGAGACACAATACACGCGATTATTTCGCTCATAACGTCTGTGCAGTTTTGTACATAGAATTGGAGAAGAAGGACAATGGAGAGTTACAAACAGCCATTAAGGGTCGGCATTGGCGGCCCGGTAGGTTCAGGCAAAACCGCGCTGTTGGAAGTGCTGTGCAAAGCGATCCGCGATAAGCTCAACATCGCGGTGGTCACTAACGATATCTATACCCAGGAAGACGCGAAGATCCTCACTCGCGCCGAGGCGCTTGAGCCCGATCGCATCATCGGTGTCGAAACCGGCGGCTGTCCTCACACGGCGATCCGCGAAGACGCCTCTATGAACCTCGCCGCAGTGGAAGAGTTGGCCAAACGCCATCAAAATCTCGATGTGGTGTTCATTGAAAGTGGCGGTGACAACCTCAGTGCGACCTTTAGCCCTGAGCTCGCTGATCTGACCATCTACGTCATTGATGTGGCAGAAGGGGAAAAAATCCCGCGTAAAGGCGGGCCGGGCATCACACGCTCGGACTTACTGGTGATCAACAAAATCGACCTTGCGCCGTATGTCGGGGCGTCTCTTGAAGTGATGGAGTCGGATACCCAGCGCATGCGCCCGACCAAACCGTTTGTGTTTACCAACTTAAAAGAGAGCCAAGGGCTGAGCACCATCATCGATTTCATCGTGACACAAGGGATGTTGACCATGAAAAGCACGTCAGTTTAACGTGCTTGAAAGGCTAGGTGCCAACGCTCGCATCTCAGCGCGGTTTAGGGTTATACTCCCCGAGTTTTTACTGGGTTAACGCACGTCGGGGCGATGAATGATATCGAAAAACCAACTCAAATTACTGCGCGCATTGGGACAAAAGAAGCAGCGTAAAGCCAATGGACTGTTTTTAGTTCAAGGTGAAAAGAACGTCCTAGAGCTCATCGTGAGTGATCTTGAGGTCAAACAGATTTTCGCCACCCGAGACTTTCTCGACAAGCATCAAGAGACGCTGAGCGATTACGACTGTGTCGAAGCGAGTTTGGATGAGTTGACGAAAGCCAGCACATTGGTAAGTAATAATTCGGCCATCGCCGTGGTGGCGATCCCTAACTTGCCAGTGCCAAAAGCGCAGGGTTGGCTCATCGCGTTAGATGGCGTCAGCGACCCGGGTAATCTAGGGACCATCATTCGTGTCGCCGACTGGTACGGCATCAAACACATCATCGCCAGTCAGGACTGCGCCGACCCCTATAACCCGAAAACCATCAGTGCGACCATGGGCAGTTTTGGCCGCGTCAGCGTGACGCAGTGCGACCTGCCTGCCTATCTTGCCAGTGCCAATTTACCCGTTTATGGCGCATTTCTAGAGGGCGAGAGTGTTCACACGACGCAGTTTGCGCCGCAAGGCATCATCTTGATGGGCAGTGAATCGCACGGTATCCGCGAGCACGCCGCTCAGCATGTGAGTGACAAAATCACCATTCCGGCGTTTGGCGGGGCAGAATCACTGAATGTCGCGATGGCGACGGGTATTATTTTGGACAACCTGCGCAGGCAGCATCAGTAGGCAGAGCGTCGGTCTATTTCTCCAGCATGCCGAGCTTATTGGGCACGCCATTCCACTTTTCAGCCTCGTCCATGGCGGGTTTGACTTCAGTGAGATTGGGCCACAGCTCGGCAAGTTCGGCATTTAACTCAATAAAGACTTGCTGATCTTCCGCGAGTTCTTCTTCTTGGAAGATGGCGTTGGCGTCGCATTCAGGTACACACAAGCCGCAGTCAATGCAATCTACAGGGCTGATCACCATGAAGTTTGGGCCTTCATAGAAGGCATCAGCAGGGCAGACCGCGACACAGTCTGTGTATTTGCATTGGATACAGTTATCAGTCACGACAAAGGCCATGGTGCGCACTCATCTTGGTTCATTTTCGAATCGGCGATAATACCCATCCCGCTGCGTTTGAGCAATCCTCAGCCGAGACAAAAAGTGGTTTTCGTATGACAGGCCAATCGAGTTGACGTAAAATGCGCGCCATTGTGAGCGGTGTAGGTAGACAGCGCCGCTAAGACACCACCCTAACTGAGATACTCGTATGATACGTTTAACTGAAATTAAACTTCCTTTGGATCACGAGGAAGACGCTATTTTCGCGGCGATCGTGAAAAAACTGGCGATTCCCGCCGATCAGATCCTCTCCTTTAATGTCTTTAAACGTGGCTACGATGCTCGCAAAAAAACGCAAATCTTGCTGATTTATACGCTGGATGTTGAAGTGGCGGATCAAGCCGCGGTGCTTGAGGCGTTTGTCAGCGACCCTCACGTCAGAGAAACGCCAGATATGGAATACAAATTTGTCGCCAACGCACCGGCGGATTTGACCGAGCGCCCAGTGGTGATCGGTTTTGGCCCTTGCGGTTTGTTTGCGGGTTTGATTCTGGCGCAAATGGGTTTCAAACCTATCATCGTTGAACGCGGTAAAGAGGTGCGTGAGCGCACCAAAGATACCTTCGGTTTTTGGCGTAAACGTGCGTTGAATCCTGAATCGAACGTGCAGTTTGGTGAGGGCGGCGCAGGCACCTTCTCTGACGGTAAACTCTACAGCCAAATCAAAGATCCAAAACACTATGGTCGCAAAGTGATCAAAGAGTTTGTGGAAGCGGGCGCGCCAGAAGAGATCGCCTACGTGAGTAAGCCGCACATTGGCACGTTTAAGCTAGTGACCATGATTGAAAAGATGCGCGCCAAAATCATTGAGCTCGGCGGTGAGATTCGTTTTAGCACGCGCGTTGATGATATCCACATTGATAATGGCCAGATCACGGGGTTAACGCTCTCCAATGGCGAAAAAATTCAGTCTCGTTACGTGGTGCTGGCCGTAGGTCACAGTGCCCGCGATACGTTTGAAATGCTCTATAAGCGCGGTGTGGAGATGGTGGCTAAGCCTTTCTCGGTCGGTTTTCGTATCGAACACAAACAATCGATGATCGATGAAGCGCGCTTTGGTCCAAATGCCGGTAACCCGATTTTAGGCGCGGCAGATTACAAGTTGGTGCACCACTGTAAAAATGGTCGCACCGTTTACAGTTTCTGTATGTGTCCAGGTGGCACGGTGGTGGCTGCGACCTCAGAAGAGGGCCGCGTGGTCACTAACGGCATGAGCCAATATTCACGTGCAGAGCGTAACGCTAACAGCGCGATTGTGGTGGGGATTACCCCAGAGCAAGACTACCCAGGCCATCCACTGGCTGGGATTGAGTTCCAGCGTCAATTAGAGTCGGCGGCTTATGAGCTTGGCGGCGAGACGTATGATGCGCCGGCGCAAAAGATCGGTGATTTTCTTAAAGGGCGCGATCCGAGCGCACTGGGTGAGGTAGAACCCTCGTTCACTCCGGGTATTAAATTGACCGACTTAGCCAAAGCGTTACCGGATTTTGCGATTGAAGCGATTCGTGAAGCAATCCCTGCGTTTGACAAGAAAATCAAAGGCTTTGCGACGGAAGATGGGCTACTCACTGGTGTAGAAACGCGAACGTCATCGCCGGTGTGTATTCCACGGGGTAAAGATTACCAAAGTGTCAATTTAAAAGGTTTCTTCCCAGCTGGGGAAGGCGCGGGTTATGCGGGCGGAATTTTGTCTGCGGGCATTGATGGCATTAAGGTAGCGGAAGCGCTCGCCATTGCGATGACGCAGTCAGAGGCTAACTAAGCGCTTTTAAAGTACGCGTCCTCAGAACGGCATCCAATAAAAACGGCCCATCTTGCGATGGGCCGTTTTTTTGAGGGCAATTTACACCGTAAATCGGCTCACTAGCTGGTACAACTCGTTGGCGCGACCATTGAGCTCATTACTGCCTTGGCGGTTTTCATTGGCCAGATCCGCAGATTGCGAGCTTTGGTCTGAAATCACCACGATGCGCTGCGATATCTCCTGACCGACAAGGCTCTGCTCTTCGGTCGCAGTCGCAATCAGCGAGTTCATGTCCATAATGGTATCGATTGATTCCTGAATTTGGATCAACGCTTTGGTGGCCGCATTAGCTTCCTCAACAGTGGCTGAACCCCGTTTTTGGCTCGATTCCATCGCGCGTACGGCGTCATCGGAAGCGGCTTTCAGTTTTTCAATCATATTGTGAATTTCACCGGTGCTGTCTTGGGTACGACTGGCCAGCTTACGTACTTCGTCGGCTACCACGGCGAAGCCTCGACCTTGTTCACCCGCGCGCGCAGCCTCGATGGCAGCGTTCAAGGCCAACAAGTTGGTCTGCTCAGCGATGTCTTGAATCACTTCCAGCGATGAAGAGATATTCTGCACGTCGGCTTCTAGACGCGAAATCACCGACGCCGCTTGCATCACCTCTTCAGCCAGCGCTTCCACTGAGTTGGCGGCAGAGTTGACGATTTGACGCGCTTCTTTGGCGTTATCGTCGGCTTCCTTGGCCGAGTTCGCCGCTTGGCTTGCGTTGTTGGAAATTTCAGATGCGGTTGTGGTCATTTCCGTCATTGCTGTTGCCACTTGTTCGGTCTCTTCACGTTGACCTGAAGCCAGTTCATCGACCTGCGTCGCTCGCTGAGTCATGTTGTTGGTTTCAGCCAATACTTGCTGACCGACGTCGCTCACGCTGCGAATGATCTGTTGTAAGCTGGCAACGAACGCATTGAAGTTGGTACTGAGTTTTGCAAACTCAGGTACTTTGAATGCTTCCATACGTGCGGTGAGATCCGCTTCACCGCTGGCAAATGAGCTGATAGAGGCATCAAATTGTTCAATGGGTGACATGATGGTACGGTTCACGGTGACAGCAAAAATCGCCACCAAAATGGCAATCACCAAGCAGAACAGGGCGATGGCAGACAAGGTGGTTTCAAGTGCTGAGGTGGTCGCCATCTCCATTTCAGCGATAATCGCATCGATGTCATCGGTGTAGAAACCCGTCCCGAGCATCAAATCCCACTGTGGGATAAAAATGGAAAAACTTAACTTCGGCAGTGCGACGGTGCCGCCTGGTTTAGGGAAGTAGTAGGTGGTGTAATCCCCGGTTTTGGCGTTTTTCAGCAAGTCTTGAACCAAGTAGTTGCCTTGCTGATCTTGCAAATTGTAAAAGTTGTCGCCAATGCCTTTATCGCTTTTCCCGACCACAACTCGGATACCTTTGGAGTCATAACCAAAGATATAGCCTGAATCACCAAATTCGAGCTGTTTCAAGGTTGGGATCGCTTCTTCAAGCGAAGCGCCTTGGTCAAGAAACGGCTGGATCGCAGATTGCGCCATCTGCACGTAGTTTTTCAGCTCGGCTTTTTTCATGTTCATCATGTTCTCACGAGTAACCTCAATCTGTGTTTGATTGAGTTCTGTGGTTTTGATGTACGTAAAGCTAAGCATGCCCAGTGCTATAACGATAAGGGGTACAAGCGCTAATATGTATAGGCGGCTTTTGATTGTTAGACTCATACAAAACTTCCTGTTTATTATCATGCGGTTATCTAATGTAACCTAGCCGTTGTCACACCTTGGTTGTTATGAAAGTAGTGTTGGTCAACCAAAGGTTTATGAGTTAAGAGTAGCCTATATATCGACAGCACAATGTGACGCTGAATAGTTGTGTTACTGTTTTTTGAACAAATTGTGTGGAATATCACCGATTCTATCGCTGGTAGGAGCAGTTCTATCTTGTTGTAAATGCTTGTGATCTCATATGAAATCACAGCGACAGTACAGCGGTGGTTCGGGGTGAAAAAGTCGTGATTGAACGATAGCGCTAGGTCGGGCTGCCTCACTATGCTACACTCGCCGCCCCCAAGTGCCAGCAGAGAACCACACCATGAGCTTAAAGCAAGAGATCCAGCAACTTCACAACCGTTTAGACAGCGCTAATCGTAAACTTGATGCAGCAAAAAGCCGTCAAGACGATGAGATGATCAGTAAATTTACTGATGACGTGGAGTCTTTGACCAAGAAGTTGAACTCTCTAAAAGGTAAGCAGAAGTACGACATGAACAAAGAGCGCAAAAGCTTGCTCGACATGCCGTTTTCTCGTGAAATTACCAAGGCTGAGCAAGCGGATCTCGGTAAGCTGAAAAAATCCGTTCGTGGCTTGGTGGTGGTACACCCGATGACAAAACTCGGCAAAGAGCTGCGTTTGGAAGTGATGACAGGCTTCGCACCGAAATCATTCTAGCACATGGACAATGCCACAGTGCGCAATCCTGAGCTTCTGTGATATGAGGCTAGGCAGTGACAAGATGAAATGAAAAAGAGGTCGCCAATGTGGGCGACCTCTTTGCATTAGACGATAGGATCAGTAGCCCATCAATTGCAGCAGATTCTCTGCGGTTTTGACCGCTTCTTTGCGGTTGGCAATATTGAGCTTCTGATACAAGTTACGGATGTGGGTTTTGATGGTGGTGCCCGCCACATCGAGTTCTTGTGCAATTTGCTCATTACTAAAGCCCGAATAGATAAGTCCGAGCACTTGCCACTCACGTTGCGTCAATGGACTGGTGCGCACCAATTCAGGAATGTTCGGGTGATTGACCAACTTCTCGACAAACTCCTCATCAAAATGAACCGAACGGCTGCGCTGCGTGGTGGAAATATCTTTCAGCAGTTGCTGCGCGCGGTGACGTTCAAGGTCACCAAGCTCTTGTTTGGTGTTGAGTTTATTAAGGATGTGACCAATTTTGGCGCCATCCACCAAGAAGTTACCCAGCATTCCCGTTTGATTGGTGAGTTTTAGGGCTTCTTTGAGCAATTGACGCGCTTTCTCTTCATCTTGTTTGGAAATCGCCAATACCGCTTGGACAATCAGATTACGGTTGGTGTCGGTCAGCAAGTGCTTGTCTGCCGCTTCTTGCTGAATGAACTCGAGCGTTTGCTGCGCGTCTTCGTATTGCTCCAAATTGATCTGCGCTCGTGCAATATTACGCCATTGCAACTGAGTAAAGTGGTTGCAGGCGGTTTCTGGTCTCACGGCGGTATCGAGCCACTGCTTCGTTGAGTCAAGATCGCCGCGTGCTTGCCAAAACAGAATCAACGACAGTGATGCGTTTGCAGTCCAATCGACGTGATAGGTTGATTGTTTGAGTAGATGCAAAATATGGTCGATGTATTTCGCGGCTCGGTCGAGCTCGCCACGGCCAATTGCAATGCGAGCCAGCATCGAATAGCTATGTAAGTGCTTACTTGGGCTCTGTTTGCCCAGTACATCGATGCCTTTGAACGCGCAGTCTTCGGCTTCGTCCAAACGGTTCCAACACCAGAGGATTTGCGCGCGTACTCGCAGCAAAAATTCATGCATCGGTACTTGCTGCAGTTGTTGCTCTTCAATCAGTTTGAAGGCGTTATCTTGCACTTCGTACGCAGCTTGCACATAGCCTTGTGCTATCAAAATCTCGCTTTGCTGTAACATCGCCCACAGCGCCTGATGATAGACCTGATACTGGCGAGCCAGTTTCTCTGTTTGCTGCATCATAGGCAACGCGCGGCTGAGACGGCCAAGGACGTGATTGACCTCGCCGACGACCGAGGTCGCAACAATGCGGCTTCGATAGACCGTGCTGTCAACTTGGCTCAGTGCCAGCTCAGCCAGCTCCAACGCTTTTTCTGGTTGGTTCTGGTTGATGGCGACTTGCGCGCGCAGGGCGTTGAATTCACCTTGCTCTTTGCTGTTGAGTACTACGTTGAACTGGCGCATTTGCTCATCGGCTTTGGCAAGTAAGTCACCGACATCGTTGTAACGGTGCTGACTCTGCGCGAGCCACGCTTGCAACATACACAATTTCGGTTCGCTGTAGAGCTGCTCCGGCGATAACGAATCAATGGCCTGCTCTAGGGCTTTAAGTTCACCACCATTGAACATTTTCCAGCCAAACTGGCTCAAAATATCGGCGATCAGTTGGCTGTCTTTGGCTTCTTGCGCGTGTTTGAGTGCTTCATGGGGCGAGGATTGTTTGAGCCAAGCGCGCGCGGCGACTTGGTGCAGCTCTTGCTCTTTTTGCGGCATACGCGCTGAGCGCTCATGTGCAAGAAACTCGGCAAATAGATTGTGGAAGCGATACCAGTTTTGTTCACCTTCAAGCGGGTGGATAAACAGCCCATAGCGGTTGAGAGACTCAATCATACTGAGAGCGTCATCACGCTGAGTCAGCGCCGCCACCATGCTGTCGTTGAAGTGATCCAGCACCGAGCATTGCAGTAAGAACTGACGTGTCTCTTGGTCGAGCAGATCAAACACTTCTTCAACCAAATAATCCCACAGATGCGCGTGATTAAACTGCGAAAAAGACTCAGCCGATTGCGCCAACGTGCGATTTTGACCTTGCGCTTGAAGGGCGATCAACTGCAGGGCCGATGGCCAACCTTCGACGTAGTTGCGCAGGTTGTCTGCTGTGGCATCATCAATGCCATCGGCGATGCGCTGGTTGAAGAAACGGGTGGTCTCTTCGGTATCGAACGCCAGCAACTCGTCACCGATCTCAATCATCAGATCGCGCACACGTAAATTGGCCGTGCCGAGTGGCGGCGCGGCGCGACTGGTGACGACTAATGTCAGGTTGTCGGGCATGTGCTTGAGGAAAAAGCGCATCGCCTCGTGGATCTCATCGTCAGAAATGAGGTGGTAGTCATCAAGGACCACATAACACTCGTTAAAATACTCGGACATCTCCGCAAATACTTCACTGAACAAGGAGTGAAGTGAGGAAAATTGACGCTTTTCGGCCAATTTCTGCGAATTCGGACAAGCCTGATTGGTCGCTTTGTTTAGGGCTTGCAGCAGGTAGTTCATGAAGCGGAACGGGTCATTATCGCTTTCATCGATGCTGTACCAGCCGACATTAGGTTTGTCGGCGAGCCACTGGGCGGCCATGGTGGTTTTACCGTATCCGGCAGGCGAGCGAAACAGCACCAGTTTGTAGCAGGGTGCTTGCTGAAGTAAATCAAGAACTCTTGGGCGTACGATGGCGTTGTGTAAACGGCCAGGACGCGTGAGTTTCGAAGGAATCCACATCTTCTCATCCTTATCTTATTGTCAGTGAACGTGTCAGCGAGCACGACGGCAAGATGGGTTGTTTTTTGTTCGATCTTTGTTGTTGAGTGGGATGTTACTTAAGAGTTGGTGGGATTGTTATGTGAGGAGAGCGACTTTTTCGCATATTTCACATTTTGTGCGTCTCTACGCCCTTGTTTTGTGATTTAAATCACATAAACCTGTTCGATAAAACTTGTCTCAACTCATGCTTTGCACGAAAAATCGTGTAATTTGCACTCAGGATGAAAACATTCTGTGATTCACGCTGCATATTTTTCATTTGCCAGTTTTTGATTTCGACGAAGTTTCATACACCTTAGGTAAGGTCGTTTAGGGTCATGGTGTGATCTTAATCAACAGAGTCCAGTTCACTCATCGGTTTATTGCGAGTTGGATCACTGCTTGTTGTGAATTACGCCCTCTACGCCCTGACTCCTCCTCCTAAATCGCTACCTAAGTAGGAGGATGTTTTGCAAGACAGAGCATTGCACGATATGTCTCAGATGGATTGAAACCGATAAGTGAGATTTCTCTAATGAAACCTACTCAACAGAAAAAATTTGATAAAGCCAGCTTTCAAGCTGACGTTAAAATGCACCTTTCTGCGACCTACGCGAAAACCGTAGACACCGCAACTCCGCGTGAATGGTACCTTGCTATGGGTAAAGCCCTGGCAGAGATCACAACGCTGGATCTTTTGAAAACAGAGCAAGACCCACGCATCAAGAACGCGAAAAGCGTCAACTACCTATCTCTTGAATTTCTTATCGGTCGTTTAACCGGTAACAACCTAATCAGCTTAGGTCTCTACGAGCAGATCACAGATGCAATGGCCGAACTGGGCCAAAACCTGACCGACTTGTTGGAAGAAGAGCGCGACCCGTCTCTGGGTAACGGTGGTCTAGGTCGTTTGGCGGCGTGTTTTATGGATTCTTGTGCAGCGCAAGAGTTCCCAACCGTTGGTTACGGTTTGCACTACGAATACGGTCTGTTCAAGCAATCTTTTGTTGACGGACGTCAGCAAGAAGCACCGGATGCTTGGCGTGGTGTCGAAGGCTACCCGTGGGAAGTCGCGCGCCCAGAATTAGCGCAAGAAATTGGTTTCTACGGCCGCGTTGAAGTGAGTTACGAGAACGGCAAAGAAGTACGCAAATGGGTACCGGGCATGAGCGTGAAAGCGATGCCTTGGGACTTACCGATTGTCGGTTATGAATCTGACACGGTATACCCGCTGCGTTTGTGGGAATGTCAGGCGATTGCGCCATTCTCATTGGCAAGTTTCAACAACGGCGATTACTTCGAAGCGCAGCACGCGCTGATTGACGCCGGCAACATTACTAAAGTGCTGTACCCGAATGACAACCATGAGAAAGGCAAAACACTGCGTTTGATGCAGCAGTACTTCCACTCAGCAGCATCGGTACGTGACATTTTACGTCGTCACGAAGCAGCGGGTTTTGCACTTGCGGATCTTCCAAAGCAAGAAACGATTCAGCTCAACGATACTCACCCAACGATTGCTATCCCTGAATTGATGCGCATTTTGCTCGATGAAAAAGGGCTATCTTGGGATAAAGCGTGGGAAATCAGTTCGCAAACCTTCGCGTACACTAACCACACACTTCTACCAGAGGCATTGGAAACGTGGCCAGAGTCTTTGATTCAACGTCTGCTACCGCGTCATATGGAGATCATTTTTGAGATCAACCATCGCTTCCTACAAGAAGTACGCGCAATGTGGCCGGGTGATGGTGAGAAGCAAGCGAAGCTGTCGATCATCGAAGAAGGCTTCAACCGTATGGTTCGCATGGCAAACCTGTGTGTGATCGGTTCTTACGCGGTGAACGGTGTAGCGGCGCTGCACTCAGAGTTGGTGAAAAAAGATCTCTTCCCAGAGTTCCACGCGATGTTCCCAACGCGTCTGCACAATGTGACCAATGGTATTACGCCTCGTCGTTGGCTGAAGTTCTGTAACCCAGGTTTATCCGCGCTGATCACCGACAAAATCGGCAGTGAATGGCCAGCGAAGCTTGAGCAACTTGAAGGTATCGCGAAATACGCCGATGACGCCGAGTTCCAACAAGCGTTTATGGCGGTGAAGAAAGAGAACAAAGAGCGCTTGGCTAAGTGGGTATCAGACAACATGGGCATCGAGCTCGATACCAACGCGATTTTCGATGTGCAAATCAAACGTCTGCACGAGTACAAGCGTCAGCACCTTGATTTGCTGCACATCTTGTCTCTCTACCACCGCATCATTAATGAGCCGGGTTTTGAGTGTACGCCACGCGTCTGCTTCTTCGCGGCAAAAGCGGCGCCGGGTTACCACTTGGCGAAAGAGATCATCTTCGCAGTGAACAAGATTGCTGAGAAGATCAACAACGACCCACGCATCGGCAACAAGCTGAAAGTCGTCTTCATCCCTGACTACCGCGTGAGCATGGCAGAGATCATCATCCCAGCGGCGGACGTGTCTCAGCAAATCTCGTTGGCCGGTAAAGAAGCGTCCGGTACGGGTAACATGAAGATGGCACTCAACGGTGCGCTGACTATCGGTACTATGGATGGGGCAAACGTCGAAATCCGTGAAGAAGTCGGCGACGACAACATCTACATCTTCGGTCTTGAAGTCGACGAAGTGGTTGCACTGAAGAAAGCTGGCTACAACCCATACGATTACTACCACGCAGACCCACTGCTCAAAGCGTCACTGGATCTACTGGCGGGTGAAGAGTTCACGCCGGGTCAACCGGGACTACTGCGCGCGACCTATGACAGCCTACTCGACGGCGGTGACCCGTACCTCTGTCTAGCGGACTTCGCGTCTTACGTGGAAGCGCACGAGGCGATGGGCAAACAGTACCTAGACCAAGCGGGCTGGGCGAAGAAAGCCATCTTGAACACGGCGCTGGTCGGTAAGTTTACCTCCGACCGCTCGATTCGAGATTACGTTAATAATATTTGGAAGTTGGAAGCGGTTAAACGCTAAAACGACTCAAAAAGCCAAGGTGTTCGCGCCTTGGCTCAATTCTTTATAACGATTTAATAACCCTACATTTGAAGGTATAAGCAGTCCTTCGGAGAGAGCGATGAAACATCACAATGCATTAAAACAAGTCGCTGAAATGGCTAGAATTGCCGACAGCTACGTGAGCGCGTGGGGAGATGAGGCAAAAGTGGAAGAGGCTACCATTCTCCACTTACTAAACTCTTTAGGCTATGACACAACCAACGACGAGACTCTTCTTAAGTCCGCAGAGCGTAAACACAAGAAAGATGTGTTGGACCCTGTGACCGTGGTGCGCGATGGCGACCCATTTGAAGTGGCTTTGAATCTAGGCGCGAGCGCACGTGAAAGTGAGTTCAGTTGGCGTTTGGATACTGAGCAAGGAGAGGTACTTGAAGGCTATCTTCAATCGCAAATCGTGCGAGATGAGCGCAGTGAGGGTGGCCCTTTAGTGTTTGCCTTACCGAACGATTTAGCGTGGGGTTACCATAAACTCACGATCGTACGTAAGCGTCGTAAAGCCCCGTATGAGGCGACCTTAATTGTGACGCCAAGCGCGTGTTACAAGCAAGATTCGATTCTGTCGGGCAAGAAGATGTGGGGCCCGAGTGTTCAACTCTACACACTGCGTACCCAACACAACTGGGGAATGGGTGACTTTGGCGATCTAAAACAGCTGGTGGCCGATATCGCCTCGCGCGGTGGTGATTTTGTGGGTCTTAACCCTATTCACTCCTTGTTCCCAGCCAACCCTGAGGGGGCAAGTCCTTACAGCCCGTCCTCTCGCCGCTGGTTGAACATCCTATACATCGATGTGAGCTCGGTGCCTGAGTTTGCGCTCAGTGTTGAGGCGCAGCAGCAAGTGGGCAGTGCTCAGTTCCAGCAACGCCTGCAAAAAGCGCGCGAGTCTCACTGGGTAAACTACAGCGAAGTCGCGGAGCTCAAACTGAGCGTGTTACCGCTGCTGTTTGCGGAATTTAAAAAGCGCCATCTCGATAAGAACACTGAGCGCGCTCAGCAGTTTTTATCGTTTGTCGAAGAGGGTGGAGACAGCCTACTTCACCAAGCCGCGTTTGATGCCTTGCACAGTGAACTGCACGCTAAAGACAGCAACGTCTGGGGCTGGCCGGTGTTCCCTGAGCAGTACCGCCACTTTGATAACAGTGCGGTGCAAGCCTTCATCAAGCAAAATCAAGACAAAGTCCATTTGTACATGTATCTGCAATGGGTCGCGGACACACAGATTAACGAAGCTCAGGCTCTAGCAGAAGAAAAAGGCATGTCGGTGGGTCTATACCGCGACTTGGCGGTCGGTGTGGCCGATTCAGGTGCAGAAACCTGGGCCGACAATGGCAACCTGATCTTAGATGCCAGCATTGGTGCGCCGCCGGATGTACTAGGGCCGCTTGGTCAAAACTGGGGCTTACCACCGCTCAATCCACAAGTGTTGCAAGCAACGGGGTATGACGCTTACGTTAAGCTTCTGCGCGCCAATATGAAGCATTGTGGCGCTCTGCGTATTGACCACGTGCTTGGGCTGCTGCGCCTGTGGTGGATCCCTAAGGGTGAGAACGCAACGAAAGGGGCGTACATCTACTACCCTGTCCAAGATATGTTGGCGATCCTTGCGCTCGAATCACATCGTCATCAATGTAGTGTGATTGGTGAAGACTTAGGTACGGTGCCAGACGAAATCGTTGAGTTGTTGCGCGATGCGGGCGTGCACTCATACAAAGTGTTCTTCTTCGAAACTTCAGAAGAGGATGGCGGCTTTATCTCACCTAAGCACTACGCTGAGCAGTCAATGTCTGCGTTGTGTACTCATGACATGCCGACGCTTCGTGGTTTCTGGCACTGTGATGACTTGAAACTGGGTAAAGAGTTGGGTTTGTATCCGAACGAAGCGCAGCTACAAGGTCTGTTTGCGGATCGTTTGGAGTGCAAGCAAGGGATTTTAGACTCGGTCGCATGGCACGGTTATCTGCCTGAAGGCGTTGGTCGAGATGCGCAGTACGTACCGATGGATTCTTACCTAGCTGAAGCGTTGCAACTGCATGTCGCTGCGGGTTCTTCGACTCTGCTCAGCGTGCAGTTGGAAGATTGGTTAGAGATGGATAAGCCGGTTAACATCCCAGGAACCGTGAACGAATACCCGAACTGGCGTCGTAAATTATCAATGAATCTCGACGAAGTATTCGCCAATGATGGGGTAAACCGTATCGCTCGTAAACTTACGGAAGTACGTGCTAAGGTGAGTAAGTAAGGACTTGCTTAAGTTACGTAAAAAAGTATCGAATGCGTCACTCTATGTAAGGTAGCAATTCGGTAAACTTTCATTAAGCTATCTAAGCCCGCATTATTCCCGCGGGCTTTGTTTATATTAGTGGTACCCCCAGCTAATAATGGGATGATTGATACCAATGATACTTGCAGTCGGAAGGTTAGGTTAGGGAGAGAATAACTTGAAAAAAGTGACCAAGATTGACAAAAAAACACAAAAATATAACCAACTTTCTCACGCTCAATTTGCAGACCCATTTTCATTTCTAGGGCCTTTTATTGAGGATAAAACGTCAAGTTTGCGCGTTTGGATGCCGGGAGCCGATAAAGTCGAGTTAGTGATTGATGGTGAACCGCGCATTGAGTTGCAGCGAGAAGAAGATTCAGGCTTTGTATTAACCGTGGCTAAAGATTTGCGCTTTACCCACTACCAACTCGTGGTCGATTGGCAGGGGACAGAGCAATGGGTGGATGATCCATACCAATATCACACCATTTATGCAGAATACGAAGAACTGCATACCCCCAAGCAGATGTATCACCACATGGGCGCGCAGTTTGTCACCTTAGAGCGTGACGGCAAGTCCATCTCTGGGACGCGTTTTCTTGTTTATGCACCGCACGCATCTGCGTGCAGTTTGGTCGGTGAGTTCAACCAGTGGGATGGCCGCCGTCATCCTATGCAGCGCTTAGATTACGGTATTTGGGGCTTGTTTGTGCCTAATCTACCTGAAGGCACCAGCTACAAGTTTGAACTCAAAGGGCCAAATGGCGAAGGCTTACCGCACAAAGCCGATCCGTGGGGCGCGTACGCAGAGCAATACCCCTCTTTTGCCTCCGTCACCTACGATCACTCTCGCTATGAGTGGCAAGACAGTGAGTGGCAGCGGCGCCCTGTCACGCAAAAACGCACTGAAGCGCTGTCATTTTATGAGTTGCATGCCGGTTCTTGGCGCCGAGATGACAACGGTGATTTCCTTAATTACCGAGAACTCGCCGATCAGCTAGTCCCTTACCTTGTTGATATGGGCTACACCCACGTTGAATTGATGCCCGTTTCCGAGCACCCATTCTATGGCTCTTGGGGTTATCAACCTGTTGGTCTGTTTGCGCCAACCAGCCGTTTTGGCTCGCCCGATGATTTCAAATATTTTGTTGAGCAGTGTCACCTTGCAGGTCTAGGTGTCGTGCTTGACTGGGTGCCCGCCCATTTCCCTTCTGACGATCATGGTCTGGCGAATTTTGATGGTACGCCTCTTTACCACGATCCAGATCCGCGTCGCGGTTGGCACCAAGATTGGAACTCGTTCATTTACGATTTGGGTCGCGAGCATGTCCGTCGTTTCTTGGTCTCCAACGCCTTGTACTGGTTTGAGCAATTCCATATTGATGGTATCCGCGTTGATGCAGTAGCCTCGATGCTTTACCTCGATTATTCGCGCAGTCACGATCAGTGGATTCCGAACGTCGATGGTGGCAACGAAAACTACGATGCTATCGCGACGCTGAAATGGATGAACGAAGAAGTCTACAAACACTTCCCGAACGCCATGACCATCGCGGAAGAGTCGACGGCGTTTCCGGGCGTCTCAGCACCGACCTTTATGGGTGGACTCGGCTTTGGTTTTAAGTGGAATATGGGTTGGATGCACGATTCGCTCTCTTACATTCAACAAGACCCTGTGCACCGCAAATACCATCACAACACCATTACCTTCCCGTTGATTTACGCGCACAGTGAAAACTACGTGCTGTCGCTGTCTCACGACGAGGTCGTGTACGGCAAAGGTTCAATCCATAACAAAATGCCCGGTGATGAGTGGCAGCAAACCGCAAACCTGCGTGCCTACCTAGGCTACATGTACGGTCAGCCTGGAAAGAAACTCAACTTTATGGGCGCAGAGTTTGGTCAGACCGGTGAGTGGAATCATGATGATCAACTGCAATGGTTCTTGCTCGATTTTGAGCGCCATCAAGGAGTACAAGCTCTCACGCGTGACCTCAACTTGCTTTACAAGCATGAAGCGGCGATGCATGAGTGGGATTGTGAGCCAAAAGGCTTTGAATGGCGCTTGCAAGATGCGGCGGACGCCTCCATTTTGGCGCACGAACGCTTAAGCGAAAACGGCGAGCGAATCTTGGTGGTGACGAACTTTACACCAGTGCCGCATGAGCGATTCCGTTTGGGCGTACCAATCAAGGGTGAGTATGCGTTGTTGCTCAACACCGACGATGATAAGTACCATGGAAGTGGTTTTGAGGTGAAAAGCAAAGTGAAGACAGAGAAGGTCAGCAGCGAAGGGTTGGATCACTCACTTCTTCTAAGTTTGCCGCCGCTTTCGACGGTGTTCTACAAACTGCAGTAACGTCGATAAACGGTGATTCGTTGAATTCACCGCCATTCCTGTTATTGATCTTGCCCGCCTTTGTGGCGGGCTTTTTGCCGTTTATGGGGCGGGATGCGATTCTTGTTTGGCGAGAATCAACTGCGCAACATGACTTGGCAAGGTGGCCTTGGTGTTGTGTTTGAAGTCGAACATGACGCAGGTGGCGCGTCCGGTGGTGGTAATTTTACCCAGTTTTTTGCTCACGATTTGGTATTCCATCGTAAAGCGGTCTTGTTGGAGGTCGATGACGCGCGAGCCTACCAACAGTGTGTCCGGGTAAGTGACGGGCAGTTTATAGCGACACTGTGTCTCACTCAGTACGGGCCCAACCTGGGTTTTTTGGATGTTCACGAGCAAGTCAATCTTGGCAAAATACTCCAATCGCGCTGTTTCAAAGTAGCGAAAATAGACCGCATTGTTGACGTGTTGCAAGGCATCCATCTCTCCCCATGCGACGGGAATTTCAGTGATGACAGGAAAATCGTTCAACAGATCACTCATAGGGTTCTCTTAATTTTTATTGTGGATGGAGTAAATATTCTAGAACTTCAGCGTCGGGTTGTTTTTATTTTGTTATTTATTTGTGATCTTAGATGGTTAAATCATGTTCCAGTTTTACTTCAAAGGTGCGAAAGAGTAAGTTAATGGAATGTTAACCAGAAGAGGTGCGTAGCATGGCGGTACTTGATGGTTTCAACTTAGCGCGATTAGAACGTCGGACTGACTGGACGGCGAACGTATTTAGCTTACGATTAACCGGCGCCCCCCTGACCTTCAAGGCTGGGCAGTTTACTAAATTGGGACTGCTTGATGACGAAGGCAACATGATTTCGCGCGCCTACTCATTGGTGAATGCACCGCTCAATACCAGTGATATGCTGGAGTTCTTAATCGTCGCGCATCCAGAAGGTAAACTGACGCCGAAACTGCAACAGCTGCAAACCGGTGATGGCGTCTACGTGGGCAAAGAGGCCTATGGCGACCTGACGTTTGACATCATACCCAAACAGACTCAAAACCTCTGGCTGCTCTCGACAGGTACCGGCATCGGACCGTTTCTCTCTCTGTTGGATGACATGAATTTTCGCCCCAATTGTGATGAGATTGTGCTGGTTCATGCGGTGCGTCATGAGAAAGAGTTGGTCTATCGCTACTTGATTGATCAATTGGTACAGCAATACGAAGGGCGTCTGCGCTACTTGCCGGTCGTATCAAGAGACCCTGACACCACACACCTTAGCGGCCGAATTCCTCAACTGCTGCAAAGTGGTGCGCTGCTCCGCAGTGCGGATGTTTCTTTGGCGCCCGAACAGAGTTTTGTGATGCTGTGTGGTAATCCTGAAATGATTAAAGATACTCAACAAACGCTGGTGGAGATGGGGCTGAATAAGTATCGACGCGCCACGGGTGGCAACATCATCTTCGAGCGGTATTGGTAGCAACGCAGGTAAGTATAAACAGCAGAATAAGGATAAAGAAAGCCGAGCGGCAGAAAACTGCGCTCGGCTTTCGATGTTTAGGCAGTGTAATACGCGAAGGTTTACTGCGTACGATACTGCTTGAGAATGCTTGCCAGTGATGACGACGCTTTGGTCAGGTTCGCGACGCCCATTGAGCTTTGCTCTGCGACACTACGAATGGTATTCGATTGGGTGCGAATATCACTGAGCTCTGAGGCGATGTCGTTCGCCACGGCGCTTTGCTCTTCTGCTGAGGTCGAGATCTGAATACTCATATCCATGAGAGAGCGGGCTGAGTCGGCGATGGATTGGACATCGCTGCCTAGTTCGGCAATCAAATCGCTGCTAGTTTTAGCTTGGGCAACGGTTTGCTCAGTAATATTGGCGATGTTGTGGCTTTCTGATTGCAGCTTCTCAATCATTGATTGAATTTCAACGGTCGCCGCTTGAGTACGACTGGCGAGTGTCCGAACTTCATCGGCCACTACCGCAAAGCCGCGACCTTGTTCACCGGCACGCGCCGCTTCGATCGCCGCGTTGAGCGCGAGGAGGTTGGTCTGCTCAGAAATGGCATTGATGGTGGTGATCACCTCATTAATCTGTGTGGTGTTCTCATTCAGGCTAGATACAGAAGAAGACGCTTGCTCAATGTAGCTAGAAAGCTTGTCGATCTCTTGAATCGCAGACAAGACACGCTTGTGGCTACCATCAATGTGTTGGGTATCGTTCTCGGTTTGCGACGTCGCCTGCTGAGAAATGTTCGATACCTCTTTCGCTGATGCCGTCATCTCTTCCATCGCGGTTGCCACCGAATCAAGTGAGGCGTACTGGCTTGAAATTTGTGACTCGCTCAATTTCATCTCTTGCTCGAAGGAGGCAGAGGTTTCACTGAGAGTGGTCGCATTTTCTTTCACCGTTACCACGAGTTCAGTCAGGGTATCCATGGCTTTATCCAGCGCGCAGCCAATGGTACCGAATTCATCACGACCAGGGTGGAAGCCTAAGCGCGACGTTAAATCGCCTTCACCGATACGCTCGGTAGTGGTATAGAGCACCCAAAGCGCGCCACCAATAAACGTAGCGACCCAATAGCTGAACACCGCAAACGGGATGACCCAAAGGTAGCTCAATGCGAAACTGGTCAGTGCGGCAGATTTGCCTTGCTCAAGGCTTTGAGTGGCATTGACCGTCAGTTGATAGTGGCTGCCATCCGCGGCTCGCGCGGTGACCTTCACGACACCATTATTGAGGCTAGCAGGCGCCATCGAAGTCGATTTAGACACATTTTTCTGTGCACTAATGCTCTCAGGGGTGCCCGCAGCGAGTATCCCGGCCAATCTTTGCTCTGCGGCGTAGATGGCGTTGTGCTCTAGCGCGTCAATTGTCGCGTAGTAACGTCCACCTGCAATCGCAGTTAAGGCAACAAGAAAAATGGCGAAAATCGTCCACATCTTGTCGTTGATAGACATTTTGATGAAGAGCCTATCAATGGTTCTAAAATCAACTTCTTTCATTCGTGACTTCCTATTCTTGTTCGTCGCACGGTTTGCTCTGCTACTACCTAGCCACCCGGTGGTGAGTGGGTTACCACTGCATCGGCAAATCCATGTAAATAATAAGCAATGAACGTATATTTATGTGAGTATCATCGCGTATTTTTGAAAAATGTTTAGTGAACTTTTCGTTTATTGAGACTTGGATCCCTATTTATCACTGCAAGCAATTCATCACTGCGAGTGTTGGTCGATTGCGAACGATAGACGTCGTATATCTGGCTCTAAACTTGCTTTATCTGTGCTTATGCCGATAGGTCTTCGGCATCAGGATAAAAACACACGATTGAAGTGAGTAGGAACGTCAATGAAAATAATGATAGGTCAGTTGGAGCACGAATCGGTTATCACCTTGCTTGCCCAACATCTTGAGGATATGAACGCGACATCGCCGCCAGACAGCGTTCACGCATTGGATGTGAGCCGCTTGCGGTCGCCAGAAGTGACCTTTTGGACGGCTTGGCACGGAGACGTTTTACTCGGCTGTGCAGCATTGAAACAGCTTGATGACACACACGGTGAGCTGAAATCGATGCGCACGAGCGATCAAGCTCGCAAACAGGGCGTCGCGTCTCGTTTATTGGTGCACGTACTGGATTACTCGCGTGACATTGGGTTGCATCGCGTCAGTTTAGAGACTGGATCCATGGCGTTCTTTGAGCCCGCTCGCCGCTTATATGAGAAGTTTGGTTTTCACTATTGCGAACCGTTTGCTGAGTATACCCCCGATCCGAATAGCCGCTTTATGACTTTAACCCTATGATGTTATGTCTATGGGATAGGTGTCATGGCAACTTATGTCCCGCCGTCATTTGGCGGCGAGATCTTGATCTAAGGTCCTTTTTTTCAGCAAGGAGAGGGGTGAAAAATGAGTCACCAACATGGTGCCGCTTAGCACTAAACCAGTGCCGAGTAGGGTAGACCAGCCGACTGGCTCATCGAGAATCAACGCGCCCCACAAAATCCCGAATACCGGAATAAGAAAAGTAACCGAGAGGGCAGAGGTCGCACCCTCGTCGGCAACCAGGCGAAAGTAGAGTAGGTACGCCGCCCCAGTACAGACGACGCCTAACGCTACCACCGACACCATCTCAACTTCCGTCGGTGCCCCGCGCATCGGGATGAAAGGCAGCAAAGGTAGTATCCAGATCACCGCAGCCCACATGTTGCCATGTGCATTGTCGAAGGAGGCGACGTTTGGCGCCGATTTGGTGTAGTTGGTGGCGATCCCATAGCTGAACGCTGCCAATATTGCGGCCATAACGGGTAGACGCGCTTGTGTACCAATCTGAATTGTGTCAACGCCGACCAACACGGTTACGCCTAAGATGCCAAGTGCCATGCCTAGAACCACACGTTTGGTCAGCGGTGCTTTATGCCAGACCACACCAATAAGCGCGCCCCAAATGACAGCGGTTGAGTTGAGAACAGAAAGCGTCGATGCATTGAGCGTTTGTGCTGAATAGGCAAACAGTAGAAACGGTAACGCGGTATTAAACAGGCCAATGATCATAAAGTGATGAAAGTATTGGCGAAAGGGCAGAGAACGCTTGAGAGAATAAGAGACCAACAATAAGCTCAGCGCCGCAAAGCCGACGCGGCATTCAATCAAATAGGCGGGGCCAAACGTATTGGCCGCAATGCGCATAAAAAGAAATGAGCCACCCCAAATAGCAGCAAGCATCATTAGACGGATAAAACTGGCATAACTCATTGTCGATTCCTTCCATTGGTCAACTCAATGTGACGCAAGTGACTGAATAAGGCAATGAAATAGTGAATGCAGGTTCCGATTCTGGCCAATTCTATCGACACGGGAAGAAATACTATTAGGTGACGCGCTGCGGTTGCTATATGCTCAGAGCGTGATCGCAGTATGACAAAGAGACTCCCCACTATGAACCTCATCGTAAACATTCAAAAAGGCGTGAAAAAGCAAGGCTTTGAGATGGCCACTCGCCAAGCATGGAAATGTGGCGTGAAAGCAAACTTGGTTAAGCGAGTGATTGGTATTGCGAAGGGGCAGGTGGTGTGTGTGATTGAGGGCGTAAGACCGGAACTTTCGACGCCGTTAAACAATCCACTGCATGAAGAAGAAAAACAAGGCCGCTACGTGTTTGTCGGCGGCATAGTATGGGAACCCAATGATCTGTTGGCACCAGGCTTTCCAGAGTTTATGTTCATGCATCTTAGAAACAGCGGTAGTCGACATAAATACATGACAGACGATGAGCTATTTCTCAATATTGCCTAGCGATGTCTACACGTCGCTTTTAATGACGGACAGAGCAAAAAATTCAGGGGCCAATTGGCCCCTGAATCGTTATTGACGGTTAGTGATCGAGATAGAGGTAGTTTTGCCAACTCTTCATGCGAATCAAAACCTTCCGCATAATAGACACGTGCTCAAATCGATCTGAGTAGACCGCAACTTCGACAGCGGTACCCAGTGGCAGATGGTAATCCGATAAATCATCGGTAATACGCAGGGTGACAAACACACGGCCGCTGGTGCGCAGTGCATCTGTCCCTAGTAGGGCGCCACGCGCTTGGAACTGGCTTTCACCAATCGCTGGTAGCACATCCACCACTTCCCCTTTAAACACTTTGCCCGGTAAGGCGCGGAAGAGAAACTCGGCTTCGTATCCAGGCTCTAAACGTTGCAACGAGTTCTGGCGAAATGCCGCGGTGTAGATGATCTCTTCGGTATGGACAAACGTCATCACGGGCGCCAGCGGAAGCGGCACAGCCATGACCCCTGGGCGCAGAGCCAATTGAGTGGCAAAACCATCAGTTGGCGCACGCACGACCGTTTGCTCTAAGTTAAATTCGGCTTGGCGAAGTTCGGCCAACAAGCGCGCGACTGTGGTGTTCTCACCACCGATCTCTGAATCGAGCGAGATTTGAGCTTGCTGAACGTTTGCTTCGGCGGCAGCGACAGCGGCTTGTGCGGCTTTAAACGCTTGGCGACGGGTATCGAGTTGTTGCTCGGTGAACGCGCCTCTGTCAAACCCACGTTGATAACGGCTAAACTCGCGCTCCGCTTTATCTCGATCAGCAATGGCTCGTTCTCTGTCTGCCACGGCTTCTTGTAGATTTGATTCAAGACCCAATGCGTCTTGGCTCGCTTCTTTGATCTGCGCTTTGATCTTGTCGACTTCCGCTTGGTAAGGGATGGGATCAATGCGGAACAGGACATCCCCTTGTTTCAATGGCTCGTTTGGCTCTACTGGAACGTCAATGACTCGACCGCGTACACCGGAAACAATCGGCGTGCTAGAGAAAACTTGGTTACCAATTTGGGTAAACGGGTGGTTGTAGTTCATCAACAAGATCAAGGTGCCAATCAGTACTACGCCGCCTAATACCGCTGTCGGTACGGTCCACTTGTTCAACGGAATCTTGAAGACTTTGAAGATGGTAATACAAATAGCCGCGTAGGTTAATATCAGTAAGAGATCCATTAGCTACGCTCCTCATCCGTTGATGCGACTGGGTCAGATTGTTGTTTTTTCAGCTCAGCCACTTCTTTTTGCAGTTGAGTGACTTGGTCGATCAGCGCATCGACGCGGTGGTGCATATCATGCTGTTCGGCTTCCAATTTCTGAAAACCCCAACCACGTTCTTTGCGCCACAGCGTGGCCCAAATCCATAGAAATGGCCACAACGCATGGAGTGTGAATAGGCTCACCCAACCCGCGTAGTGAATCGCATCTTGATGGGGATGTTCGCGCTCTTTGGCGATTTCGTAGGGAATGTCATGAATGACGATGATGCCGTAGAAAATCACTAAGGCAACAAAGACGAGTAGACCAAGTGCGAAGTAGTCTAAAAACATGGCAACGTCCTTATCTCTTTATTAATGAAAACAATCCATACAGGGTACTGTCAGTTATCTACAAAGTATAGAAATAAAAACAACAAATTAGATGCAAACTCGCTCACGATTATTAACATCAGAATATTCAGACAAAAAGAGCAGAGCAAGAGGATGGACTGCGCGAACAAGGCCGTGGTAGTGCCGCTATTCGCGCTGAAGAGAGTTATTCGGTGCAGACTTGGTTTCGGCCGTTGGCTTTAGCGCGGTAGAGCGCTTTATCAGCTCGGTAGAAGGTACGCTGCGTGTTTTCCCCTTCTCGGTGCAAAGTAATGCCGATACTGACGGTGAGGCCACGCTCTCCGAGGATTTCATGCCAGCCAAACTGGTAGATTTTTTCGCGGTAATTTTCGGCATGCAGGGCAGCTTGTTCAAGGGAAGCGTTTTCCAGAATCACCAAAAACTCCTCGCCACCAAATCGCACACAGGAGGCGCCACGAAACTTAAAGTAGGCCGCCAGTTCGTGAGACACATTGACGATCGCTTTGTCACCGACTAGGTGACTGAGCTCATCATTGATGGACTTAAAGTGATCGATATCGACGACTAACAGGGCAAAGGGGGTTTCGTGTAATAGCAGATCTTTCAGCTTAACGTCGAGCCAGCGACGGTTATGCAAGGAGGTGAGCGGATCGGTAAACACGTCTTGCTGAAGCTGAGCCACAGTGTGTTTTTGGCTCTCAGTGGTCTCTTTGAGCTCTCGATTCTCAAGCTCAGAGAGGATCAGTTTGAGCTGCAATTCAAAGCGTGACAATTTGCGCAGCTGACTCGCGCCCAACTCACCAATAGGGATTTTTTTCATCAAATCGCTTTCGATGCGATACGCGCGTTTTTGAAATTCGAGGGCGCGTTTAAAGTCGCCTTGCTGCTCGGAGACATGAGCCATCGAGTTGGATAGCTTAAGGTTTAATAACGGTGAGGGTTGACGCTCGATACGGCGATGCGCTTGGTGCAGTACCCAACTGGCCAAGTGGCCTTTGCCAAAGTCATTGAGGCAACAAGCAAGCTCGATTTTGATCATGGTAGAGAGCCAGGCGGAGTGAATGTTGCCCGCTGAGTATTGTACGTTGCCCAGTGATTTAAGCGCCAATTCTGCTTCGTCGCTTTGTCTATATAGCTTAGCTTGATAGAGCAAAATCTGCCCCGCTAACACTTTGTCGCTGACCAAGATACTGAGCTCTTCACACTCTTTGATCAAATCGGTGGCCGCGGTGAGACGGTTAAGCTCGATATAGCAAGCCAGCATATAGAGCTTATAGCGCAATCGTAGCGAGCGACTTTGGATTGCATGGTCAATACTGTCGATTTTTTGGTAGTAGCGCAGCGCGCGATTGTGATCGCCATAGGCATCACACAGATTGCCCATCCCCAATACCGCGAGTACATACGCATCAATGTTACTGCTCTCTACTGCGATCGTTGTGGCACTGGCGTATTGGTTTAACGCGCCATAGTAATCGCCGTTTTCCACCAAACGCTCAGCCAAATTATTGCGCACTTCGAGCACCATCTCGGCATCTTTGGGCAGAGCGAGAAACTTCAGCGAGGTTTGCAGCTCATCAATACTCGCCTGCAATTGCTTGAGCTCGCTGCGGTATTCGGCGCTAATGAATAAGGCCTGGGCTTTTTCTTGGGGTGTGGTGGCGATATGTCGGCGAACGTGGTCCCAAAAAATCAGCGCTTCTTCGCCAGAGACGGAGGAGGGATCAAGGCCAGAATCTGAAATTTTATTGAGGAGTCTTTCCATGCTGTTTTCCTCCTACACGTTTTCTTCGAGCTGTTCTAGTGTGAACGGGAAGGAGAGAATGTCGCTGAACACAACTTTTGGCAGCGATTGGCTCAATCCGCGTCGATGCCAAGGGTACATTTCTATCATTTTGGTGAGAACCTGAAAAACGCTGATGGCGTCACTGCCTTTTTCGGCAATCAATAAGCCAAGGCGTTGACTGCTCAAGCGAGACAACAAATCGCGGTTATTACACAGTGAATGGGCGATTTCGGCGCACACATCCAAATAGAGCGGATCGTCGTGCTGGATCATAATCACCGCGTGATTGGCGTGCTTCAACTCGGTCTTAAACAGCACCAATTGTTCCCACCAAAACGTCTCAGACACCATTTGTGTGAGGTGTTTTTCTGGGTCGTACTCGTGTTGACGTCTGATGCGGTTGATCAGTTTGCGCGCTCGTTGCTCTAGCTGACGCTTTGATGCGCGTGCTTTATCGTTTGATACGCGTGCGGTTTGCTCGCGCAGCATGTTAATGGAGTGGTCACGGTATTTTTTGAATGATGCGAGTGCCGCTTGATATTGACCGCTCTCTTCTGCGACGCGCGACTGCTGGAAACAGATTTGTGATAACAGCTCGCCATTATCAAACGACTTGGCGGACTGCTCAGCTTGAATCAGTAACTCTGTCGCTTTTTGTGGATTTTTTCGTAGTAGTTCGAGTCTCGCTCGGCTAATGTAGGAGTGAGACTTCATCCACACCAAATCGTGTTTCACCGCAAGATCGTGGGCTTTTCGCGTGGCTTCTTCTGCGTCTTCAATACGCTCAAGCCCCAGCAGCGCAAGTCCGCGGAAATCCCAAATCTCTGCCAGCCAGGTTTTGTCTTCGTGATCATAGAGTAAGTCTGATGCGCCATCCAAAACAGAAAGCATTTCAACGTAGTTGTTGAGTAGGTAGAGATCCCAAGCGAGCAAAATACGCGATTTGCCCTCAAGCCAAGCGATGCGATTATGGTTGGCCACCATGACCGCTAATTCGTGAGTACTTTGGGCAAGGCCGTACTCTTGGGTAATGCGCCAAATGTTGCCCAACCCAATCAAAGATTCGATTTGATACTCAATTTCATCCACCAGTGCGGACTGCTCAAGGCAGTTAATCCAGTATTGTTGAGCAGAGTAGTATTTGGCTTGGCCCCAATATTGGAGCGCATAGACGTGCAGAATTTCAGGAAGCAGGTCATCGGTATCGAGGGCGTTGTGTTTAGTGTGCGCCTCTTTGATGTAGCGAAGTCCTTTGCGGTAGTCCATCGATGCCCACGCGCATCGCGCCATTACGATGAGGCTTTTCACCTCGGCGGGTGGGTAGAGGATTTGGGCGGCGCGCGCTAAGCACTGCTCAGCGGAAGCGAAGACTTTGTCCGGATCGGATTCAATCTTACTTTTTAGCTGTTCAAGCTCAGTGTCGAGTAGGCGTTGGCTTTTTTCCAATGAGTCAATCCCTTACCGCTAAGTAAACCTATCAAACTTTAGTACTAAACCCCAGTATAATATGAACATTGACGGGTTTACGACTATCAAAAGCATCAAACATTCCACCTTTTACAGGGATGCGTCACACTTCTATTTATTATGAAAGCAGCTCACGCAGTGTCAAAGGGGATTGAGTCAATTCAAGCCGTTGCGCTGCGGTCATGCCTTGTTTGTCTTGGTAGCACAAATTATGCCACGCTCTAAAAATATCCAACATAGGCAGCAGACCACCCGGTCTGAGTTTGCGACGCGGCTCATTGATAAAACCGCTAAAGAGCGTTTGAAAACGAGACTGGAAAAACGCCGTTTGACGAATGGAAGCCCTGCGCAGCCAGTAGTTAGGTCGATTATCTTGTCCTGCGAGATAGCAAATGCCCTTGGCGTATTGACCATCGGAAGTAATCGCCCAGCGATCGCGCCACCAACCCATGTGCACGATGTCGATTTTGTCCAAACTGTGGTTCAGAGACCACTGTGGATCTTCTTCCACATACATAAGGTCGATATTTTGACGCTGAATTCTAGGTAGGCATATGCTAAGTGCTGCAGATCGAAGCACTGGGTCTTGCGGTAGATAGATGGAAACTTGGCGGTCGCCCTGACACAAATCCAGCACATGTAAGAAATGGGCGTACGAGGTGTACGGTGCTCTGATTAATGCCCCTTTAGAGGGGTAATGGAAGACGGTGAGGTTGCCCATGGGGTCTTCCACATTGCCTCGCGCCAAAATGGTTTGGTACTGCTGGTCGATGCGCTCGCGAAGATCGCTCGGTGGCGTTGGCACGGGCAGGTTGGCCTCAGAGCAGTGATCGCGTGAGACAAAACGCGCAGGCGTTTGGTACGGGTCATGATCGATACCACCAACGGGTTCTTCATTGGCCGAGTAGTTGACGTGTTGGCACAAAATGTAGCCGCTGTGGGCTTCACCCGTGGCAAACCACAATACGCCGTTATTACTTTTCGGTTGCAGGGTGACGTAGTGAGATGCGAGTTCGTAGTGTTTAGCGTGGTTGACCCAACGAGCGTCAATCATGGCAAGCTTGCGTCGGCAGCGGCTGGCGATATGGTCAACATGGTCATAAAAGGTTTTGGGGTTGATGGAAAGCTTGCGGCAGATTTCACGCACGGAATAACCCGTAAACAGTAATCCAAGCAGGTTTTCTTGAAATTGACGTTTTTTGTTCGCCCCTGACCACTTATCGACAAAGGTCGATTGGCACGCTTTGCAACGATAGCGTTGCCTATCACCACTGTAGCCAAACGCGTGGTAGAGGTGTTTATGTGTGTGGACCGAAAGGCCCATGTTGGGACAATCAGGTTGGCGACAAGCGGGCAGCCCATCGCTGTGTAGCTGGCGTAAACGTTGCAGTTCAGTCAGCACATCTTGATTGTTAAGTAAGGGGGGGAAAGCACCGCACTCCCGACATACCATCGCAGGTCGTTTAGGGTTAGCGTGCTGCACAACGTAACGATGCGCATCACTCAATCCAAAGTTGTCACACGCCAATGTTTTACAAAAATTGAGCTGTAACCCATCTGCTTCCTTTGGCAGTTTGCCAGTTGTCACTCTCTCCCCCTCGGGACTATCTGAGCAGCCAAGCGGTCACTTGGCTGCAATATCGTTACAGGTTGATGGCGGTTTCTAGCGCCACTTTCATCATGTCATTGAACGATTTTTGACGCTCTTCTGAGCTCAGCTTTTCACCACGGATGATGTGATCAGAGACAGTCAGAATGGTGAGCGCTTTTGCACCAAGGTCAGCGGCAACGCCGTAGATGCCTGCAGCTTCCATATCCACACCAAGGATGCCGAGTTTTTCCATCTTCTCGAAGATGTCTGCTTCTGGTGTGTAGAAGAGATCCGCTGAGAATACGTTACCGACTTTGACTGGCACGTTTTGCGCGCGAGCTTGAGCAACGGCGGTTTCAAGAAGACCGAAGTCCGCAATGGCCGCGAAATCGTGATCGTTAAAACGGATTCGGTTGACTTTTGAGTCTGTGGAGGCGCCCATACCAATCACGACGTCCATCAATTTTACGTCGTCACGTACCGCGCCACAGCTACCGACACGAATCACGTTCTTCACACCGAACTCGGCAATCAACTCATGAACGTAGATACAGCAAGATGGGATGCCCATGCCGTGACCCATCACCGACACTTTTTTGCCTTTGTAGGTGCCTGTGTAGCCAAACATGTTGCGAACGTCACAAACTTGTTTGACGTCATCAAGGAATGTCTCTGCGATGTATTTAGCGCGTAGCGGATCGCCTGGCATCAATACGGTTTCTGCAAAGTCGCCTGGCTGAGCATTAATGTGTGGGGTTGCCATAGTCATTACTCCAAATGAGTCAGTAATCGCTGAGCTGATTACCAATTATGTTGAACTTCAATTCTGTGTTGAGGCAATACTAGCCTTGTCAGCCATTGTTCCTTGAGAGGTTGCTCACAAAATAGGGTGTGCTATGACAATTTCGAGGTATTGATAACCAAATGTGTTGAAAGTGATTTGGCAATCGATTTGCAAAAACGTTTGCTTGGGGAGTGAACCAAAATGGTTGTGTTTGCGTAACATTGTACAAATAATTTTTTTGTACATGTTTCAAGTGCTGTGCTACTACTTATATGAGAAATTAAGTTATACAAGAAATTAAGTTGTACACATTTGATGGTGATGGGAGCTCAACATGGAAAAGCAAATTACGATCGGTATCAGTTCTTGTGTGCTGGGAGAAAAAGTCCGTTTCGACTCGGGTCATAAGATTAGCAAGTTTGTCACGAAAGAGTTGGCACCGTTTTTTGAATTTATGCCGATATGCCCTGAAGTGGGAATGGGGATGCCGGTTCCTAGGCCGACGATTCGATTGATGTCAAACGATGAGCGCATTGCGTTGGTAGAGACCAAAGATTCGAGCAAAGATCACACGGACGCCATGATTCGCTATTCCCAAGAGAAGGTTGCCAGTTTAGTCGATGAAGAGCTATGCGGTTACATCGTTTGTGCTAAATCGCCCACCTGTGGAATGGAGCGCGTTAAAGTGTACCGTAAAGCTGGTGCGGAAAATATTGGGGTTGGGCTGTATACACAGCAGTTGATGGAGCAGATGCCATGGCTACCCGTTGAGGAAGATGGACGGCTCAATGATCCTGTGTTGAAAGAGAACTTCATTACCCGCGTCTATACCCTGCGTGATTTTTATGACTCAATGGGAGAGACGCCGACCCGTGGCAAAATCATCGCTTTCCACTCGCGCTACAAGTTGACCTTAATGGCTCATCACCCTGAAGCGTACAAAGAGCTTGGGCGCATGGTTGCCAACATCAAAGAGTACGACATCGAAGAGTTTTACCACTTGTACCGTACCGCGCTGATGCAAGCGGTGGCCAATCGCGCCAGTCGTAAAAACAACACTAACGTGCTGATGCACATCCAAGGTTACTTTAAGCGGCATCTCGACAAAGAACAAAAGTCTGAGCTGCGCCGCGTGATCGACGAATACCGTGTGGGTTTGCTGCCTTTGTTGGCGCCGCTAACGCTCATCAAACATTATCTATCCACTCATCCCGATGAATACTTGGCGAAGCAAAAGTTTCTGCAGCCACACCCACAGGAGTTAAGACTGCGTTATGGTCTGTGAAAAAAATTGGTATGCGATTCGAGAGGTCTCGGATTTAACCGGAGTTAAGCCTGTGACGCTGCGAGCGTGGCAGCGTCGCTATAACTTGATCCAACCGGAGCGCACTGAAAAAGGCCACAGACTCTACACGGATGAGCACATTGCACTCATCAATGAGATTCAAGGCTGGCTCGCGAAAGGGATTTCGATTGGTAAAGTGAAAGCCCTGCTTGGGTCTGATTTGCCAGATGAAGCGCTAGATGTCGGCAGTTTAGAGGCAGTAGAGGAGGTGCTTGAAGCGCTGACCAACCTCAACACCAAGCGTGCAGAGAGTGTGATTAATGGTGTGCTAAAAGAGTATCCTCTTGAGTTGGTTGAGCGTCAGTTCATCACGCCAACGCTCAATGCGCTCGCTCTAGTGAAACAAAGCCTGCGATCTTTGCATCTTGGTCTGTTTAATACCTTGATGGTCACCAAGCTCAACCAGATCATTGAGGCGGAAAACAAGGTGGCCCATCGCGGTAAATGTTTGGTAATTAATCTCGATGCGGCGCGCGATATTCACACTCAACTGTGGGCCCTGAGTCTGGTCAGTCAAGGCTATCGAGTCTTCATGATTGATGGCGTCGAGGATCTGTCGGGCCTCTTAGAGCACACCGCCGTTCACCGCTTTGAACAACTGGCGTTTTACAGTGCCACGAAACCGAGTGAATCTCAGCTTAGTGTGATCAAAGAGTTAGAAGCGCAGCATGGGCAAGTCTCGCTGTCAGAAATGATCGAATTGGTAAGGAGAAGGTTTTGAATATTGTATGGTTTCGCCGTGATTTACGTGTTGAAGACAATCATGCCTTAGTGAGCGCCGTGAATCGAGGTCAACCGGTCGTGGCGTTATACATCGCAACGCCTGGTACCTGGCAAACCCATGATCATAGTCCAAGGCAAGCGGATCTCATCTACCGTCGCTTGCACGAGTTAAAGACGGAATTAGCCGAACTCGACATCCCGTTTTATTACGCGCAAGTCGAGACCTTCGCAGACAGCGCAGCGCTGGTGGTTGAGTTGGCACTGCAAGCCAAAGCAACGGGTCTGTATCTAAATAATGAGTATGAGCTGAATGAACGTCGCCGCGATGAAGCGCTGGAGGAGGCGTTGAGTTCAAGTTCTGTGGAGGTGCATCGCTTTGATGACAAGTGTATTTTTCCGCCGGGCTCAGTGCGCAACAAGCAAGGCGACTATTTCAAAGTCTTCACCCCTTACAAGCGCGCTTATTTAAGTAAACTCTATAGTGAAGGATTCCACATCCAGACCTTCAAAGCGACGCCGTGTGCAGGGGCGTTGCAACACCAAGATGTCGCCTTGTTGGATGAGGCGAGTCCGTTCAGTTACCCGCGTGAATCGAGCGAGCGATACAGTGTCAAGACTCGAGACATCATCGCTACCTTGAGAGAGTTTGTGCAGAGCAAAGCGGATGAGTATGGTGACAAGCGGGATTTCCCGGCGTTGGATAATACCAGCCAGCTGTCGCCGTATCTGGCGATTGGAGCGCTGTCGGTGCGTCAATGCATGGCGCGCTTAATGTATCAGCAAACGCTGCCACTCAGTGGTGGGCGAGAAGTGTGGCAAAGCGAGCTCGTATGGCGAGAGTTTTATCAGCACCTGCTCCACTTTGAACCCAAACTGTCGAGAGGGGAGAGTTTCAATGCTTGGGGAGAGGAGCTGAGGTGGCAAAATAACCCCAAACACATTGAGGCCTGGAAGCGCGGTGAGACAGGCTACCCTATTGTCGATGCCGCGATGAGGCAACTGAACGAAACGGGCTGGATGCACAATCGACTTCGCATGGTTGTGGCGAGCTTTTTGGTTAAAGATCTGCACGTCGATTGGCGTATTGGCGAGCGCTATTTTATGCGTCAACTGATTGATGGTGATTACGCCGCAAACAACGGTGGATGGCAGTGGTGTGCGTCAACGGGGTGTGATGGTCAGCCTTACTTTCGTATTTTCAACCCGACTTCTCAAGGTGAGCGCTTTGATGCTCGTGGCGCGTTTATTCGCCGCTGGGTGCCAGAGTTGAGTTCAGTTCCAGACAAATACATTCACACACCTTGGTCTGAACCGGGGTTAAATTGTCGTCAATATCCTCAACCAATAGTTGATCATAAGAGCGCAAGAGCGATAACCTTAGAGATCTACAAAGAAGCAAAGGGAAACTAAATGCTGCGTAAATGGGTGTCTTTGTGTGCCCTAGTCACACCCTGGTTTGCGTTTTCTGCGACCTACGAATTACCCGGTGAAGAGAGTCGTCTTGTCGGGCGTACTCAGTATCACCAAGTGGTTGAAGGTGAAACATTGGCGGAAATTGCTAAACGTTATGATGTTGGTTTTCTCTCCTTGATGGCCGCGAATAAAGGGGTTGATCCCTTTTTGCCCGCCGCCGACCATGTGTTGACGATTCCCACGCAAGTGATCTTGCCCAATGTCGAGAGACAGGGCGTAGTGATCAATCTCGCGGAGCTGAGGTTGTACTATTTCGAACCTGAAAAAGGCTTAGTGCACATCTTCCCGGTTGGGATTGGCCGAGTCGGCCGCGATACACCCACCATGACAACCAGCATTAGCCAAAAGCGCGCCAACCCAACTTGGACGCCGCCGGCTTCCATTCGTAAAGAGTATTTGGCGAAGGGGATTGAGTTGCCGCCTGTGGTGTCCGCTGGCCCTGAAAACCCGCTTGGTGAGTACGCGCTCCGCTTGGCCTATGGTGTCGGAGACTATCTGATCCACGGAACCAACAAAGACTTTGGCATCGGTCTACGTGTTAGCGCTGGTTGTATTCGAATGGAGCCCAAAGACATTGAGTGGCTTTTCTCTCAAGTCAATGTAGGCACTAAGGTGCAAGTCATCAATGACCCAGTGAAAGTGGCGTTGGAGCCAGACAGAAGCGTCTTTATTGAAGCGCATGAGCCCCTGACACGAAGTGATGGCAGCAAGACGTTGCTGACTATTCCGCAAGAGCTCACTTGGTGGCTCGATGAGTTTCAGCATTCTGATTCCAAAGCGAAAGCTGCTATCCTTGCGCAAAATGGTGTGCCGGTAGAGATCGTCGCGCCAGATTATTTGTAGGTAATGACTTGCTTATCGAGAATGAACGATAGCGTGGTAGCTAGAATGGTCAGCGTGAGTGCAGGGTTTTCAATGTGCTGATACGCTTAATGATGAGAAAAGAGAAAGGGTCTGCATATGCAGACCCTTTCTTTAAAACTTGACTGAATTACTTAGTGTAAGACTGAGCAATGTTGTCGATGCGTTCGTTTGCACGAGCGGCTTCTTCTTGCGCTGCCATTGCTGCGTCGCCTGACTTACGAACGTCTGCTTGCAGTGCTGAAACGTCTTGGCTTAGCTGGCTAACTTGATTGCTTAGCTCGTCCAGTTTCGCTGTTGTTGCTTCGTCTGGACCAGAAGCACAACCTGCTAGTAGAAGAACAGAAGAGGCTGCAGCTGCGATCAACATTTTGTTCATATTAGAACTCCTTGCTTATATGAGTATCATTTAGATTGCCCTATACATTCTTCATCATATAGTGACATTCCACAGTGTAGTGCTAAATATTAACTTCCAAAAGTAGAGAAAAGTCAAAAAAACCCAAGAATTTAGGTAATTATCGAATTTGTTGACGAATGTCTCATTCGTGAGAGTAAATAATGCAAGTGAAGTCAATAATGAGCATCTATCAATAGTAGGGCTGCTGAAACTCATCCAGTGAGAAAGTACGCTTGCGATTGAGAGTCAAGAGGGTTTGATCGATATTTTGACCATACTCTACCCATCACCGTCTATTCTAGGTATCATGTACCGTTTTGATTTCGTCGCTCGATGTAGCGGGCGTCACTGTTTACCGTTCAATGTGGATTTATTGGAGACAACATTGCAGTTCAAAGATTTAGGTTTAGATAATCGCTTATTAAAAAACTTGAACCATTTTAATTTTACCAAGGCGACTGACATTCAAAAGCAAGCGATCCCCGTGGCGATTGCTGGTAAGGATTTACTCGCCTCCTCGAAGACTGGTTCAGGAAAGACACTGGCGTTTGTTCTGCCGATTTTGCACAAGTCTCTAAAAAATAAATCGTTTTCCGCCAAAGACCCACGCGCATTGATTCTAGCGCCGACCCGTGAATTGGCGAAGCAGGTGTACGGTGAATTGCGTTCTATGTTGGGCGGTTTAACGTACGACGCCACCCTGATTTTAGGCGGTGAAAACTTTAACGACCAAGTCAAAGCGCTTAAGCGCTACCCTAAATTCATTGTGGCGACACCAGGGCGTTTAGCCGACCACTTGCAACACAAATCCTTGTTCCTTGATGGCTTGGAAACCTTGGTACTGGATGAAGCGGATCGTATGTTGGACTTGGGTTTCGCGCCTGAGCTACGTCGTATCCACAATGCAGCCAAGCATCGTCGTCGTCAAACCTTGATGTTCTCGGCCACGTTAGATCACGCAGAAGTCAACAACATCGCTTTTGAAATGCTTAATGCGCCTAAGCGGATCGCTGTAGGCGTGGCCAATGAAGAGCACAAGGACATCACACAGAAGTTCTACCTGTGTGACCATCTTGATCATAAAGAAGCGATTTTAGATCGCATTCTTGAAGAGGCGCAGTACAAGCAGCTGATCATCTTCACTGCAACACGTGTCGACACTGAGCGTTTGACTGACAAGCTGAACGAGCGCAAGCTCAAAGCGGTAGCGCTGAGCGGGAATCTGAATCAAACTCAACGCAACACCATCATGAGTCAGTTTGAACGTGCCGTGTTTAAGATTCTAGTGACCACCGATGTGGCGTCACGTGGTCTTGATATTGCCAACGTGACCCACGTGGTCAACTTTGATATGCCTAAGCATACTGAAGAGTATGTGCACCGAGTGGGCCGCACGGGTCGAGCGGGTAACAAGGGTGATGCCATTTCGCTAGTAGGACCAAAAGATTGGGACAGCTTTAAGCGTGTGGAAGCTTATCTGCAGCAAGACATTGCCTTTTCTGAGCTGGAAGGTTTGAAAGGCAAGTTCAAAGGTTTGAAGCCGCGTAAGCCCGATTTTCGTAACAAACCCAAACCGAACAAGAAAGCCACCACGACTAAGAAAAAGGCGTCAACTAAGCCTGTTAAGCGTGATAAAGGTTTCTACCAAAACGTGGCGGTGGGCGATTCAGTGTTTATTCCTAAGAAGAAAGTCGCGCCGAGTAGCGACGACGAATAATCTTAGCGAAAACGCACAAAATAATTAGGGACTGCCGAGGCAGTCCCTTTGTCTATCTCACGCTTTAGACTTTAAAGAATCCAAGCTGCTGCTTTTGATTTTCAGCCAGTGCCGAGAGCTCTTGGCTGGCGGCGGCGGCTTGAGTGATACCAGTGACGTTTTGGCTCACTAACTCATAGATGTTGCTGAGGTTGTTGTTGACGTCCGAGGTAACTTGCCCTTGCTCTTCAGACGCGATAGCGACTTGAGCGTTAATGCTCGACAGGTCGGAAATCGATGTGGAAATATCACGCAGCGAGACACTGACCAACTTTGCTTGCTCTTGACTGCGAGTGATCATCTCAAGGCTTGAATTCACGCTGTCATTGGCACTGCCCGACTGTTTTTGCAACTCTTCGATAATAGTCTGGATCTCTTTTGTCGACTCCTGTGTGCGTGCAGCCAGCATGCGAACTTCATCGGCGACTACAGCAAAACCACGACCACTTTCACCTGCACGCGCCGCTTCAATCGCTGCGTTTAGGGCAAGCAAGTTGGTTTGCTCAGAAATACTCTCAATCACTTCAATCACTTTGCCAATTTGCTCAGATTGATCTTTGAGCGAGTGAACCACTTGCGCCGCATCCGATAGTTGACGCGCCATTTTCTCGCTCTCGCGGGTATTCTCATCAAAGACTGCCAAACTCTCTTTTGCCAGTTTATCTGCTTTCAGCGCGGCAGAGTCGGCCAGATTGGCGTTTTGGGTCACTTCCGTTGCCGTGCCTTCCATCTGGTTGATCGCTGACGCCACTTGTTCCACTTCGTTCTTCTCTTGGTCGGAGTTGACGCTCGATTGTGTCATCACCGCCGCTAACTCCGTCGAGGCGGACGCGACATCCACGCTGATTCGAACCAATGAGTCGACGGTTTGCTGGAGTTTGCTCACGGTACTGTTGAAGTCTTTAGAGAGTGCAGTGATCTCGTTGTTGCCTTCTTCTTGCACGCTAACGAGTAGATTGCCGTGCGCCAATTGTGTCATGGCTTGTTGTAGGCGCTGAATCGGCGTGACGATGATTCCGGCCAGCAACCAACTTAATATCAACGCGATGGCGAGCACAGCGACAAGACCGATGATACTGCTGTTCATCACCGAAGAGTGGGTTGCCTCACTGCGATGCAAGTCATCCAATGCCAGTTCATTGAGCTTGGTGGAGAGATGGTCAATGGCTGATACCATCTCTTGCCCGGCCTGGCGGTAGACTGCCGAAGCTTGCTCAAAACGTTGGTTAAACGCCGCACTGGATTGGGTCTGTTGATGTTTCTGATTGAGGAGCGGCACCATAGTGTTGATGGAGTAGCGAACGTAGTGCTCGATGGCCTCTTTCATAGCCGAGACTTCTTTTTGCAAGCCCTCTACAGTATTGAGTGAGTCCAGCAGACGTTGATTTTCGCTCTGTTTTTCTAACAAGGTGCTGGCGAGTCCATCAACATCTTCTGCGCGAAACAAGCTGTAGATAGCTTTGATGCGCATACCGTAGGTATTGTCGATAATGTCAGTGAGTTCTTCTTTGTGATTGACGAGATGTTCAGTGGAGCTTTTGACGGTGCCAAACGCGTGAGTCAGGCTATTTGAGCTGTAAGTGATGCCTGCGATGAGCAAGATCAGAGTGAATATCACAGGTACAACAACTTGTACCTTGATAGAAAGGTTACTGAGTAACTGGCGCATTAGTGGTCCTCTACATACGAAACTGAATAAGATCTATTATTTTTATAGTTAAGGAGAATGATTCTAATTTGTCTCTGATTTATTTCAATAATCAAATTTATCTTACATAGATAAGTTTGACCCCACGTTATGCAACTTATATTTACATTAATATCAGATGGTTAATTCTTGCCCACTAGATTGGTGATAAAGACAAGGGCACACCGAGAGCGGATAAAGTGGTAAGGGCGTCAGTAATGTGCTGACGTTGAGAAATAAGACCAATGTGTCATATAGGCTTCAACGAAGTGAAACACAACTGTCACATTTGAGTCCTAAAGTGAGCAGCGTTCAAGTGAAACACAACGGCAATAAAGCCAACTTAAGGAAATTGTGATGAAAAAGACAGTAATCGGTGCAATCGCACTTCTAGGCGCCATGGCAGTGACTCCTGTTTCTGCTAAAGAAACAATCTCTGCTGTAGGTTCTAGCAGCGTAACTCCACTGATGGAAGTTTTCTCTGAAACATACATGAAGTCAAACTCTGATGTGTTTATCGAAGTTCAAGGACCAGGTTCTTCTGCGGGCGTGAAAGCGGCGAAGAACGGCAGTGCTGACCTTGGCATGTCTTCTCGTAACCTGAAAGAGTCTGAGAAAGAGCCAACATTGAAAGAGCTAACAGTTGCACTCGACGGTATCGCTGTTGTGGTGAACCCTAAGAACGATCTAAAAGGTCTAACTGCTGAGCAAGTAACGGCTATCTACACGGGTGAAGTGACGAACTGGAAAGACGTAGGCGGTGCAGACAAGCCTATCGTAGCGATCACTCGCGATACTGCATCAGGTACGCGTGGCGCGTTCGAAGACATCATGAGCCTTAAGAAGAAGATCTCGGGCAAAACTGTGTCAGCGATTTCTCAGCGTGCTCAAGTGGCCAACGGTAACGGTGCTCTTAAAACCATGGTTGCCTCTAACCCATACGCGATTGGTTACATCTCTCTAGGTACCGTTGACGAGTCGGTTCACGCACTAGCGATTGACGGTGTCGATGCAACGGTTGACAACGTGAAAGGCGGTTCTTACAAAGTGGCGCGTCCTTTCCTAGTTCTTTACCGTGAAGGTCAACCTACTGCGGCAACACAGAAATTCCTAGACTGGATGGTGTCTGACGACGCGCAAGCGCTTGTTGACCAAAAAGGTTACATCTCAGTTAAGTAACGCCAGTAAGATTTTAATTGCTCAGCCCCCTTTGGGCTGAGCCTTTTCTCACTCTGAAACGAGTGTTTCACTCGTTATCTCGGTAAGATTTTATGACCATCGCAACAAGTAGTGAAAAGCTTATGAATACTCAAGCGACTCAAGTATCTAAGCCAAGTCTTCGTGCCAAAAAGCGCGTTGATTGGAAAGAGCGCATCTTCCATGGCTTATTCTTAACCAGTGCTATTATCGGCATTGTTTCTCTCGCCATCATTGCTTACTTCATTTTTAGAGAATCCATTCCTGCCTTTCAAGAAGCGGGGATTACCGGCATTGTTTTAGGCCAAGACTGGTTGCCACCGGCACTGTATGGTGTGGCGACCATGATTGTCGCTTCGATTGTGTCCACCTTTGGCGCAGTGATTGTGGGTGTGCCGATTGGTGTATTAACAGCCATCTTTATCGCGGAAATCGCGCCCAAACGTTTAGCGGATGTGATTCGACCAGCGGTTGAGCTGTTAGCGGGTATCCCTTCGGTCGTCTATGGCTTCTTTGGCCTAGTCATCATTGTTCCGCTGATTCAAAACATCTTCAATGTGCCTGCGGGTAACACCATTTTGGCCGGTATCATTGTACTCGGGGTGATGATTCTTCCTACGGTCATTACCGTGTCTGAAACCTCGATTCGCGCTGTGCCTCGCGCCTACAAAGAAGGGTCGTTAGCGCTGGGGGCGTCAAAAATCTACACCATCTTTAAGCTTCTCGTTCCAGCGGCACGAAGCGGTATCATGACTGGGGTTATCTTAGGCATTGGTCGCGCATTGGGCGAAACGATGGCGATCATTATGGTCATGGGTAACGCACCGGCGATGCCACAAGGTATTTTAGATTCCGCACGTACGCTGACCGCTAACATTGCCATTGAAATGTCCTACGCAAGCGGTGTACATGCGAACGCTCTCTACGCAACGGGCGTGGTACTGTTGGCGTTTATCATGATGTTAAACGGTGCATTGTTGTACTTAAACCGCGAAAAAGCGAAATAAGCGATAGGTGAAGATTATGGACCGCGTGAAATTAAAACAGTCTCGAGAGCGTAAGGATCAGATCCTCAATGCGTTTGTTTGGTTGTCCGCTGCGCTGACAGTTGGCTTCCTATTTTGGATTATCTGGTACATTCTTTCGAATGGCCTACAGCATGTTGATTGGAAATTTATCTCTGGCGATTACACTCGAACCGGTGATGAGCAAGGTATCTTTCCGATGATTGTATCGACCATTTACATGGTTATCGCATCAATTGCGGTTGCGGCCCCAATGGGCATCATGACCGCCATCTACCTAACAGAATACGCCAAAGTGGGCAGTAAACTGGTCAAAGTGATCCGTTTCTGTACTGAGTCACTGGCGGGTATCCCGTCGATCATCTTTGGTCTGTTTGGTATGACATTCTTTGTGGCGATTTTGGGACTGGGCTTCTCTATCCTGTCGGGTGCATTGACGCTGAGTATCTTAATTCTTCCCGTGATCATCCGTACCACGGAAGAGGCGTTGATGTCAGTACCACAAACATACCGCGAAGGCTCATATGGCCTTGGCGCATCGAAAATTTACACTATCTGGCGCCTAATTTTGCCAAGCGCAATGCCAGGTATCTTAACCTCGGTCATTCTAAGTATTGGTCGTGTGATTGGTGAGTCTGCCCCTGTATTTCTCACCGCAGGTATGGTCGCGCGTATTCCTGATTCGTTATTCGATTCAGGCAGAACGCTGACGGTACACCTGTACAAGCTCACTACCGAGCTCTTCACGATAGATGAGTGGAATCAGGCCTATGGAACTGCGACAGTGCTGATTGTGGTTGTTCTATTGATCAACATGATCACTAAACTGATTGCTCGCCGCTTCAATACCGCGACTTACTGATCGCTGACTGACCAAATTTAAGAGATTAAGACCATGAACAAATTCAACATTGAAAATCTAGACCTGTTTTACGGTGAGAACCAAGCCCTTAAATCGATCAACCTTCCGATCCCAACCCGTCAGGTGACGGCGTTGATTGGGCCTTCAGGCTGTGGTAAATCGACGCTGTTGCGTTGCCTAAACCGCATGAATGACTTGATTGAAGGTGTGACCATCAAAGGCTCGCTTGAGATGGACGGCACAGACATCTACGGCAACATTGACGTGGCGGATTTGCGCATTCGTGTTGGGATGGTGTTCCAAAAACCTAACCCTTTCCCTATGAGCATTTATGAAAACGTGGCTTACGGTTTGCGCGCTCAGGGTATCAAAGATAAAAAGCACATCGATGAAGTGGTAGAGCGCTCACTGCGTGGCGCAGCTCTGTGGGATGAAGTCAAAGATCGCCTGAAATCGCATGCCTTTGGTTTGTCGGGTGGTCAGCAGCAGCGTCTATGTATCGCGCGTACGATTGCGATGGAACCGGATGTGATTTTGATGGACGAACCGACGTCCGCGCTTGACCCAATCGCGACTCACAAAATCGAAGAACTGATGGAAGAGCTGAAAAAGAACTACACGATCGTGATTGTGACGCACTCCATGCAACAAGCACGTCGCATCTCGGATCGCACGGCGTTTTTCTTAATGGGTGAGTTAGTTGAGCATGACGATACACAAGTTATCTTCAGCGACCCTAAAGACGATCGCACCAAAGGTTACGTGAACGGCGACTTTGGTTAATGCTTAGCGGCTAACTAACAGAATTTACTGGCAATATCACTATAATAATATGCGATGGTACTTTGCCCCTCTTTTAGAGGGGCTTTTTTGTGCCCGTCTTTTACTCATGACAGTCTTTTACTCATGTTATGAGTGAAGAGTGAGATTTTTTAACTAACGTGATTGGTTTTCTGACAATGTGCAGTCTTGATGTAAGGACAAGTGAAGCGTTGCCCCTTGAGGGGCGCTCAGTAACAGTGTGACAGGAAGCGTATCGAGGGAAACCGTGACGCGCGAACCTGGGTTTAAAGAGCTTTGAATCGTGTTTGTACCTTGCAGTTTAATCCTGCTGCCAGAGGGGATTGTGGGCAGAGCAGTGATGGTGAGATAGATAGAGGTAGGATTGTGCTCACAGTGAAGTGTCACATACGGAGGGAGCGTGTGAAGGGCGGGAAAGGCCAGTGTTTGGAAGGAGAATAGGAAAGCGATACCCGGAGGTATCGCTTTATTGCTATATATATTCATTTGAAACATTAGTTTTGAATGATAGTAACGTTCGATGCGTAGGTAAAGCCAGCGGTAACCGTTGCCATATCGTTACTAGTTTGATCAATGATCACATCGTTCCACGAAGCATGGAACATGTCTACAGTGGCAGTAGAATCACTACCCATTTGATCGATGTCAACCAAGTTGTCTTCACTACTTGTATCTAGGTAAACATAAGCTTCGTTGTCATCACCGCGTTGCTCTGTGAACACTTCGTTATCATGGCTTGCATTCGTTATCTCAACCAAAACATCGTTGTCGTCGCCGCGACGAACTAAATTTTTGACGGTATTGCCATCGCTGTCTGAAATGTAATTTTCGATAGTATTTCGATCAGCACCGCGTAACACCTGAGCTACGGTTGTATTTCCGTCACCATTGATCTCTACATCAACAGTATTGTCTCCTGCTACGCCCGTGATATTTACGGTTGAACTGTTATCATCGCCAGTTTGTTGAATATCAATATCATTCTCGTAGGCTCGACCACCCCAGTATACGCCCGTTACATCAACGTCGGCGGCATTGCTATTTCCAGTTTGTGTAATATCGACAGTTGTGTACTCGGTGTTTTGAAGATCGACTTCCGCATAATTACCGAGGTAGGCATTCGCATGAGCGGTGTTTTGAGTAATGTTCACGTTTTCGACATAACTGGTTTGCATGGAAACATCAGCTTCGTTACCTGCATAAACTGCAGATGATGCCAAAATAGCTGTGATTGTAATTGCTAACTTTTTCATGAATAGATCCTTACTTTTGTCCATTTATAGTAGTGTTATCCTTTACATTGCGCATCATTGCTCAACGTAAATACTGCGATGCATAGAGTTCTTTATGAAGATAAAGTCATCTCCATCCTGGTTAATTCCATAACTGGCATTACTTTTATCAATCACAATAGCCATGTTGTTATCATTGACTTGTGAAATGCTGATATCACTGCCATAACTAGACAAGCATTTTCGACCGCTGCATTGTTCTAGATACGCCAGATTGAAATCCCCATCTTGTTTGATATAGCCAGTGTGGTCTTGACCATTTTGTACTAGCACGGCCACATTGTGTCGTCCAGATTGCTCCACCATCCCGGTGTTATCTGAGCCTGTCTGAGATACAATGGCTGTACTCGAATCAGTTTTATCTTGTATTACCTTGGCCTTATTTTTTCCGTTCCCAATGTGATGTTGGTTAATAAAAACATTTGAATCAGCACTGTTATTCAGAATGACCTCTGCATAATTACCTGGAGAGGTGTTTAATTCATCAAATTCAATAAAGCTATCTGAATTATTAAACTCTCCAAAGACCTTCGACATTTCGTCGAAATCATGTCGTGTACCACCATATGCATGAGCCATGGATAATAAAGATAAGACGACAAAACCTTTCTTGATATAGTTGAGATTTTGCACCCTAACCTCCGTTATTTAGGTGTTCAGCGAGTTGCTGTCTCCATAACTCACGATTAATTATGCTCGCACTACCACTAAATACAATGAACTTAAAATTGAAAATTAATCAGATCAATTTTCTTTTTAATGAGACGGTTTCTTGTAATGGGCAATCTAAAGTTTAACTAAACTTGTTTCATAACTGGTTATTTCGTTTATTTTATATTTAAGTCATTGATATTTAATAAATTTAATTGATGTGCAATGGGCTATGAGTTAGAGGGTTAGCGATTGTCTTCTACATAGATGGCTGGTTTAGTCTCAATATTGAGATGGGTAGGATTGTTTGAATAGTATCCTTTTATCTTTTTTAAAGATCATATAAGTTTTAAACATGATCATACTTCTCATGCAAAAGTGGACAATTAGAATGAATCGAATAAACACCTTTACGTCTATGTGTATTGGTTTTTTTCTTTGCTTAGTTAACCACTTGGGCTTTGCAGAAGAGATAGAAGATGTGAAGAATTCGAGTGGCAGTCAACATATAGAAAGCAACGAATTTTATGCTGAGGTTGAAGGGCTGATCGTGGATAGAACAATGACGCGGCTAGGAGATGATTTTTATTTTTTCTTCACTCAGTACATGAATGATCGCCATGGTTCATTACAAGAAAACTTAGTGGTCAAGGAGCGCCCTACTGCGTTGTCTGGCAGTATTATCAGCGTTCTTCATCGCGACAAAGTTATTTATCGTACGGCGTTGTCCCCAGGAAGAAAAACAGCACAGGACAAAGCCAAAGATGCACTTAGTGCAGTCACTAACTATTTATTGAGATGGAAAGCTCAGCGTGAGTATCAAGATACTTTTGATCTCGAACGTGATGAGTTCTGAAGGGAAGAATGATGAAAATAAAGATGATGATTCGGCAGTGTGTAACGTTAGCCTGCCTCTTTACTGGCAGTCTTTACGCAACGGAGCTGGTGTATACGCCAGTGAATCCTAGCTTTGGTGGTAACCCTCTCAACAGTTCACATTTGTTTGGTGTAGCGAATGCGATCAATGGTTATGAAGGTCCAGACAACGGGCTAGATTTTGAAGAGGAATCGGCGCTCGATCGACTAGCGAATAGCTTAGAATCACGCTTGATTAGCCAACTGTTATCAGACGTAGGGAATGGGAATACGGGTCAGTTAGAGACGGACGACTTTTATCTCAATATTGTCGACAACGGTGGCACATTGACGGTGCAAATTGTGGATAAAATCTCCGGTGAATCAACCGAGATAAAAGTTGCGGGCTTAAACCCGGATAATAATTAGAACGGAGACTGCCCATGCGCCTGATTACTCTCACTTTACTCTGTGGTTTATTATCCGGTTGTGCCATTTCTATGGATATGCCTGATACCGACGAAGCACCGACTTTGATGCCACGCGGAGCAACTTACCAAGACTTGGTCAACTTACCTGAACCTCGAGGTAAGATTTTGGTTTCTGTCTACGACTTCCGCGATCAAACCGGTCAATATAAGCCTCAACCTAACAGTAACTTCTCGACGGCGGTCCCCCAAGGTGGTACGGCGCTGTTGACTGCGTCTTTGCTTGACTCCAAATGGTTTGTACCGCTTGAGCGAGAAGGCCTACAAAACTTGTTGACCGAGCGAAAGATCATTCGAGCGGCACAAAATAAGGGCTCAGGTGCAGAAAACCACGGTGATGATTTGAGTGCACTGAGCTCTGCTAATGTCGTGATTGAGGGCGGTATCGTCGCCTATGATTCAAACATTAAAACGGGTGGTGCCGGGGCACGCTATCTTGGCATCGGCTCATCGGGGACATACCGAACAGACCAAGTCACAGTCAACTTGCGTGCGGTGAATGTTCGTACGGGGCAGATTCTGCTTAGTGTCACTACGAGCAAGACGATATTTTCCCATGAACTGACGGCAGGGGCGTTTCGTTTTATTGACTACCAAGATTTACTTGAAGTCGAAGCGGGGTACACGAACAACGAGCCAGTGAACGTCGCTGTGATGTCTGCGATAGATGCGGCGGTCATTCACGTCATTGTTCGAGGTATCAGTCAAGGACTTTGGCAACCGGCTAACCCAGAAGACAGAAACAACGCGTTGCTACAAAAATACGCCAAACAGACACATCAGATTTTATAAAAGTAAACCTAAGGCCAAAAGCCTGTCTATTCAGAAAAGTCACGCCTATACAGATCGTATAGGCGTTTTTCTGTCTGCTCGTATCACTTAAGTGCTGAATCGTGATTGAGGGCGAGTGGTGTTTACTATCACCTAGGAGGGAGTGTTGGCGGGTTTATCCTTGTCATCCTGAGAGGCGTCCTCGCCCGTGTCGGCAAATATCTCCGCTACTGCGCTGCGCTCTAACTCGCCTTGCAGATTCCCTTCGTCATCAACGACGGGTAGAGAGTAGTCGTACGACATGGTGTCGACCAGCACCTCTTCGATGGCAGAATCGGCAGAGACCGTCGGCACTTCCTCATAGATTTCCTGATTGATTGCGTCTTCGCCATGTTCTTTGGCGGCATCCATCAGACCCTCTTTGGTCAACACGCCCTGATACCCCTCTTCAGTGACATGATAGGCGTAATCTTGTTTGAAGCCTTTCATCTGTTTGATGGCGTCTTGAATTGTGGTGGCGGTAATGCGATACGCGGGTGGGTTCATCACGGTTTCCACCGTGAGCGCGCGAGCACGATTGACGTCTTTGACAAACGCCTCAACGTAATCATCAGCAGGGTTCAAGAGGATATCGTCCGGTGTGCCTTGCTGAACTAACTCGCCATCTTTGAGGATGGCAATTCTGTCGCCCAATCTCAGAGCTTCATCCAGATCGTGAGTAATAAACACGATGGTTTTGTGCAGCTTTTCTTGCAGCTCGATAAGCTGATCTTGCATTTCACTGCGGATGAGAGGGTCGAGCGCCGAGAAGGCTTCATCCATAAGCAGGATTTCGGCATCGGTACATAGGGCACGTGCTAAACCGACACGTTGCTGTTGTCCTCCAGATAGCTGAGAAGGGTATTGGTTTTGATAGCCTGACAGCCCAACGGTATCGAGCCACTCATTGGCTTTTTTTAAGCGCTCTGGTTTTGCGATGCCCTGAATTTCTAACCCGTACGCGACATTGTCGACAACCGTACGGTGAGGGAGCAGGCCAAAGCGCTGAAATACCATCGACATTTTGTGACGGCGGAACTCTTCAAGCTCGCTTTGACTGAGCTTCATCACATCGGTCCCTTCGACCAAAATCTGGCCTTCGGTAGGGTCGATGAGTCGATTAAAGTGTCGAATCAAGGTGGATTTTCCAGAGCCTGACAGGCCCATGATCACAAAAATCTCCCCTTTATTAATTTGGAGATTGATCTCTTTAAGCCCGACAGTGTGGCCAGTTTCAGCGAGTACGTCGTCTTTGCTTTGACCCTGCTTGACTCGCTCCATGACAGAGTGTGGCTTGGCGCCGAAGACCTTGTACAAGCCACTGATTTCAATAAGTGGTTTAGTCATGTTTCAGATCTCCTAGATGAGCTTGGGTGCGCTTAGCGTACGCTTGTGAGGCTCGGTCAAACAAAATAGCCAGCACGACGATGGCAAATCCGTTAAGTAGGCCTAACGTAAAGTATTGGTTGGTGATGGATTTAAGAACGGGTTGCCCTAGGCCTTTTACCCCAATCATAGAGGCAATGACCACCATCGATAGCGCCATCATGATGGTTTGGTTGATGCCTGCCATGATGGTGGGCATCGCCAGTGGGAGTTGCACGCCAAACAGCCGTTGTTTGGCGCTGGCGCCGAAGGCCGTGGCGGCTTCGAGCACCTCTTTGTCGACCAAGCGGATACCGAGGTTGGTTAGGCGAATAACCGGAGGGATCGCATAAATCACCACGGCAATGAGCCCCGGTATTTTACCGATGCCGAGTAGCATCACGACCGGAATGAGATACACAAACGCGGGCATGGTTTGCATGATGTCCAACATCGGCGTGACGATCGATTGGACTCGATTTGAACGCGCCATCGCAATACCAATAGGGATACCAAGCACAATAGATAGCATGGTGCAGACAGTGATGATACTCAGCGTTCGCATAGTATCTTCCCACATACCAAAATAGCCAATGAAAATCAGTGAGATAAAACACCCGACACCCAATTTCCAAGAGCGACTGGCCAGATAAACAAGCGCGGTACAGACCGCAAGAACAATAACCCAAGGCGTGGAGAGGAGCAGTTTTTCAAACCAAATTAAAAATGAGAGCAGTGGGTCAAAGAAAGACTCGATCATTTCACCGTATTCGCGAGAAAACTCGCGGTAGGCACCATCGAGTGTTTTGCGAATCGCTCGCAAATCTGAGCGTTCCATTTCTGGAAAGCTGCTAAACCAACTATCACTAGACATCGTGTTTATTCCTTTTATTCTCCTTCACGCGTCGCGCGTGAAGGAGTACAACTTATAACAGAGTTAAGGGAGGAGGGGGGTTAGAGTGCTTTGGTCACTTTGTCCGCAACGTCTGCAGGTACCCAAGCTTGCCAGATCTGTGGGTAGGACTCTAAGAAGTGGAACATAGCTTCCTCACTGTCTGCTTGGTTGTCTTCCATCCAAGCGAGCAACTGGTTCATGTCAGCGTTAGTAAAGCCACGCTTTGTGAAGTAGTCATACGCTTCTGGTGAGCGAGTAGCGAACTCTTCTGTCGTGATGGTGTGGACGGGTGAAGGTGGGTACATCGTCGCTTTAGGCTCCGCACATTCCGGTTGCGAAGTACAGTTGACGAACTCATCTAAGTCAACACCACTACCAAAATCGACTTTGACCATGTTGTATTTACCCAAAACGGCCGTCGGGGCCCAGTAGTAACCGAACCAACCTTGTTCACGCTCATAGGCTTTGGCGATAGAGCCAGATAGACCGGCACTTGAGCCTGGATCAATGATGGCAAATCCCGCTTCTTCTAATTTCAGTGCGCGGAATAGGTTCCCAGCGCTGATTTGACAGTTCCAGCCCGCAGGACAGCTGTAAAAAGCGCCTAATTCGTCATCTTCAGGGTGCTCAAACAGCTTCGCGTGTTTTTTCACCCCTTCGATTGTTGCAAGTTCTGGATGCTGTTCCACCAAGTACGCAGGTACCCAAAAACCTTCTTCACCGCCATCAACGAGGGATTTACCTGCGTAGCGCAGACGTTTTTCCTCAACCCCTTTGTCTAGCGCATCTTTTAGTGCGTTACTCCAAAGCTCTGGAGCCACATCAGGTTGACCTTTTTCAATCATTGAGGTGCCAGTAGGCATGGTGTCCCCTGGGATAAGTTCGGCATCGCAGCCGTAACCATGTTCTAAAATAAATTTGTCGATGTTGGCCATCAAACTGGCTGAGTTCCAGTTCATATCAGCGATGGTAACAGAGCCACATTCACTTGCCTGTGTGTGAAATGTGGCGGCGGAAAGCGCAATTAGAGTCGCGGATTTGAGTTTCATTATAATTCCCTTCTAAATGAATCCATCAATAGAATAGTGAATTAATGGTTAGAGTTCAAATAAAAGTGGCACGCAGTGTGCTTGTCGTTAGTAATTTTTCGCTCGTTAACGTGAGAGAAATCGCATTTGTATGCATGTTGCCCAATAAATTTGCATAAAGTTAGTGTGATGAATGTCTTGTTTTGGTTTGAGTTCAAATGAATTAGTCCGTGGACCAAACGTTTTTAATGTCTGGCCAGCCCCAGTTGGTGAGCTCGACGTCTTTGAGCACCCCCTCAAATCTGAGTGTTTGCCGATGATGGAACAGTGGCGACAGCCAAAACTGATTGATGAGCGCAGAGGCGATGGGCTCTAGCGCCTCTAAGTAGTTCGCCAGTGGTGTCGTGCTGCGTAGATCATCTAGCGTGCTCAGCAGCCAGCGTTTGGAGTCTTCGCCAATGCAAGCTTGGACAATCGGGTTGTGGTAGAGGCTGTTGAACGCTGAGGCGTGGCGATTGTCATCGAGGTTGATATTGGTGACGATCAGAGACGCTTGTAACTGACCACTTTCAGCGAGCGCAGTCAGCTCACGATAAGAATAGGAGTGAACAGTGACTTCAACGCCAAGGGTTTCGAGTAACGACTGAATAGCGAGTGCGCAGCTTTGCAGCGCGGTGTAGTCGTAAACGGCAATGCTGATGTGATTGGGCAGCGGTACACGAGGCATCGTGGGTCGAATCACTTTATGCCACATCGGCAGTAAGTTTTGCGCGACCTCACAACCGAACGCACGTCCGTTCTCTTGTAACTGCTTGAGCACTTGCTCAGGGGTGATAAAGGTCGAAAGAAAACGGCGTTGAGCATCATTGAGCGTATTGCAGGCCGTTTGATTAAATAGGACAAACATACAGCCATCTTCAACCCGAGAACGCTTGATGTCGGTGTGCGGTTCATGACTCACCGCATGTGAGAGATAGTGATGACAGGGATCTTGCGCACCCGGTTGGTTGGTCTCGATTTGTTTTTTGTGGGCAGTGGGCTCTTCAATTTGCCAAATGGTCACTTGGTCGGTAAGCGCGCGGCAGGCATAGAAGCGCTCGAACGCTTGAAGGTTCAGTTTGGCACTGGAATGTTCACTCACTTCAAAGGGGCCGGACCCGACAACTTGTGATTGTTTGGTGTCGTGGACTTGGCTCGGCGGTTGAATGGAATACTTCACGCCAGAGAGTAAGCCACCAAATCCTTGGTCGGGAAGGGAGAGTTCGAACATCACTTTATTGTGCCCGGGCGTGTGCACGGATTTTAAATGGGATAATTCACTGCGGTAATGGCCAAGCTCACGCAATTGCTTAAACAGTGCCACAACACTGTTTGCGTCGATTGGCGCACCGTTGTGAAACGTTAGCCTAGGGCGCAAATAAAACGTCCATGTTAGTGCGTCTTCATCATAGTGCCAATGATGAGCCAGTTGAGGAGTAAGCACTCCGTCATTGGTACAGCCAACCAGGCAACAGTAGATCTGGCGAATCAGATAGCGCTCACTTGAGCGCTGCAGTTGATGGGGCACTAACCGCTCAAAAGCACGTTTGTAAGTCAACTGTATATGCAGCCTTCCTTCACGTAGCGTCGCACCGGAGGTGTGTTGTAGGAGGCGGCCAAACTCTATTTGGTCGTCATCGAGGATCTGGAGTGCTTTCTCGTATTGGCCTTGACTGATGCGGGCAGCGGCAAGTTGCGATTTCAAATCAGATAGGGCGCAGTGAAGTGTCAACGAGGAGCGTTGATTACGCCCCGCCTTTGGTGCCCAACTCAACCAGTTCAGTGTTTGCATCTGACCAATTAAATTGCGAGCGTGCCGGGGTGTCGTACACAAATGTTCTGCCACCGTTGGTAGCGCAATCTTAATCATTGCGCTTGTTCCTAGCGGCTCAAGGCGAGAATAATAACGCAGTAAATTGATGTCAGACACTAGGCCTCCAATAATGAGAACAGAAAGTAAATGTGACTTCCGTGTTTTGGCGAAATTCACGCTTATTGGCCGGTATAAAGCCGATATCTCGATTATATGGGAAAGACCAAGAAAAATTTAGACTCTTTTTTCTTTCCTTATTAAGTCGCACACTGACGCTGTACTAAGGAGGCATGAATGAACCCAATGACTCACCCCATCATCGAATATTATTATCAGCGTTTAATGATCACCCACTCTTCGCTCGAGCGCACCGCGATCATGGCGCTTCTTTTTCTCATCGAGAATTAACCCGAGCCCTCGATACGCGGCGCTGCTGATTAATGCTCCTACCCCCACAGAAGATTCTTCAGCGCCGCATTTTTCAATACCAAATTTGCTGTGTATTGTGAGAGAATTTTATGTTTTTACCCAAAGGGTCTCGCTATCGTCGCCAATAATCATCGCTGTGTTGGGAATGAATGGTATGATGGAAGCCTTAAGAAAGTGGGCTTATCGCCGATATAAGCCGTAACAGAGCTGAAGCTAAGACCATCATGAATATAGTGGGTATCGCGATTGGCGCGACCGGATTATTGTTACTGTGCCTGTTTCTTTGGATGCTGGCACTCTCACTGCGTAAAAAGCGTTTAGAGAATGAGCGTAAAGCGCGCGATATGGCGCTACGAAAAGCCATCGAGAAGAATCGTAAGCAGGAAAAAGAGGAACGCTTGTATAAAGCAGAGTCTGGCCATGTCCCGACGATTCTGTATTTAGCGAAAGAAGCGGAGCGCCATAACATTCAAGAAGCCTTGTATTGGTATACCAAAGCGGCCAAACAGGACAATGTGACCGGGATGTATGGCGTGGTGCGTATCAGCAATCGCATGAAACAAGATGTGATCTTGAAGGAGCAAGCCAAGTACTGGCAAACGTGCATTGCCGCCCATGAGGGGAGTCTTCCTCATCGCTTTGAGATGGGAGTGGCGCTGTTCCACGGACGTGGTGTCGAGAAAGACATTGTGAAAGCGCTAGAGACGATAGAAAGCGCCGCCAAGCAAAACTTTGTTGATGCGATCAACTTCCTTGGCGACTGGTATATTGCACCGGATAACCCACAGACTAATCCAACAAAATCGACGGACTATTTTCGTCGCGCTGCGGCGCTGAAAAGCAATGAAGGTCGAATGAAGTTAGGTCTGAATTATATCTACGGACGTGGTGTTCCTGTCAGCCACGAAAAAGGGTGTTACTGGCTCGAAAGAGCGGCGGAAAAGGGTTACCTTGAAGCGATGTACCGTGCCGGTGAAGCTTGGATGGATTACCGCCCCAATGGCAACTCTATCGCTTATATTTGGCTGTTTCTAGCGGCGCAACTCGGCTACGAACAAGCCAGATTGCTACGCGATCAAGTGGCACTGAATATTGGTGTGGATACTGTCGTGGGCTTGCAAGCCTTATCTAAGCCAATGTTAAAGAAGATCCGAGAAAAGAAAGTCAGCAAGCATTCGATTATTCGTGCGTTGAACAAGCTCTATAAACGCAAAATCCCGTTATTAGAGCAGGATCTATCGGTCTTGAATAAAGAAGAGCTACTGAGCAAAGAAGCGCTGCCAAGCGGAGGCGATTCTGCGTTACCAGAGTCGCAAACAGAGACGCGCCAGCCAGATCCTTCTCGGCAAGGTGAAACGCAAGGTCAAGGTGAGGAGAGTACACCGAGCGATTCTCTAGACTTTAGCCAGTCACATTTTGCACCGACATCTAAATCATCCGGTCATTGAACCGATCCGACGAATGATTGAATGTGCAACAATAAAAAAGGCTCCCAGTTGGACTGGGAGCCTTTGTCGTTTATACATGTGTGATTATGCGTTCTCTTGATTGTGTTTCGATTTGCAAACGGCTGCAGTAAACACAACGTCGGTTGAACTGTTTAGCGCGGTTTCTGCGGAATCTTGCACAACACCAATGATAAAGCCGACCGCGACGACCTGCATCGCCACTTCGTTTGGAATACCAAAGAGGCCACACGCTAAAGGAATCAGCAGCAATGAACCACCGGCCACGCCCGACGCGCCGCAGGCAGAAATGGATGCCACAATGCTTAGAAGCAAGGCTGTCATTAGATCAACTTCAATGCCCAGGGTATGAACCGCCGCCAACGTCAGGGTTGTGATGGTAATAGCTGCACCTGCCATGTTGATGGTGGCCCCGAGTGGGATGGACACGGAGTAGGTGTCTTCATCTAAATCCAGCTTTTCACACAACGCCATGTTGACCGGGATATTGGCTGCACTTGAACGGGTAAAGAAGGCGGTAACGCCACTTTCACGCAGACATTGGAATACCAGCGGGTATGGGTTTTGACCAGTCTTTACTAAAACAATCAGTGGGTTGACCACCAATGCGATGATTGCCATCGAACCAAGTAATACCGCCAGAAGGTGTGCATAACCAGCCAGCGCTTCAAAACCTGTGGTTGCCAGTGTTGAAGAAACGAGACCGAAAATACCAAAAGGAGCAAGACGGATAATGAAACGAACGATTTGCGATACGCCGTGGCTAAGATCTTCAAACACGGCTTTCGTCGTACCTGAAGCATGATGCAGAGCCAAACCAAGACCGACAGCCCAAGCTAGGATACCGATGTAGTTTGCACTCATTAGCGCATTGACTGGGTTGTCGACCAACTTAAACAGCAGCGTATTTAATACTTCACCAATGCCTTGCGGTGGTGTAGCGCCTTCTGCACCCGATACCAGTGTCAAGGTGGTAGGGAACAAAAAGCTCAGTACGACGGCCGTTAGGGCGGCGGTTAATGTACCAAATAGGTACAAAACCACGATAGGACGCATGTAAGTGTGTTGGTTTTTCTTTTGGTTGGCGATAGACGCAGCCACCAAAATGAAAACCAAGATAGGCGCGACGGCTTTTAGTGCGCCGACAAATAGGCTTCCAAGTAACCCGACACTTTGAGCAGACTCCGGAGACACGGTAGCCAGTCCAACACCAAGGATGATACCGGCTAGGATCTGTAGCACCAGATTTCCGCGCGCAAAGCGGGCAAAAATAGAGTTGTGTTGCATATGTATCCCTGCAATGAATAATTATCTGAGGTTATAGTTATTCCAGCTATTCCTAGCTGAAGCCGATATACTAGCGTGTTGAAATAATGTGTCTAGAATTAATTGAAACATAGATGAAACAATTGAATTTTTATCAAAGTTGTAAATTATATGTTACCAAGATGGGTGTTATTTACAATAAAAGAATGATAAGAAAAAGGGAGCATACGCTCCCTTAGTGTTGTCTTAATTGGCCGCATTCGGCATCGACGTTAGTGGTGGTGTTTCATCCCGCTCATCACCTTTTTCACAGGAGCGGTAAAGGTTTGTGACTCGCCATTTAGGTATTCAATAGTTACTTCAATCTCTTCATCCTCGACCAAAGGTGCCGTTAAATCAAACAGCATAATATGTAGGCTACCCGGTTTCAGTTCCACTTGCTCGTGGGCGGGTACGGTGATGCGCTTAATCTGGCGCATTTTCATCACATCGCCCTCTTTGATCACATCATGGAGCTCCACTTTGCCTGCCGCACTAGTGGAGGCCGAGGTGATGATTCGCTCCTCATCACCTTTGTTCATTAGGGTAACAAACACGGCGCTGGTTACCGCTGCGGGCGGCGTGGCACGAGCGTAGGCATGGTGCGTCATGACATCGGTATTCGCCATGGCTGAAGCGCTCATCAGCAGCGAAGACAGTAGAAGTGTAGGCAGTTTCATCAGGCAATCCTTTCTCAATCAATTATTTTTCATCAGCCTGCTGGGGCTGTTTGGTCATGGTGTTCAGAGCCTCAACAATAGGCGCGGGCGTTAGAGTGTGTGGGACTTTGGTCAACAGTGTCCCATTCGGCGCTAAAAAGTAGAAGTAGGAGCTGTGATCGAGTGTGTAACCTAGCTCAGAGTTTTCCAGTTCGGTTTTTCTAAATATTACGCCATAGCGATGGGCGAGCGGGGTGGTGATCTCAAGAGGCGCCGAGAGCCCTTCTATTGACGGATGAAAATACTGCGCGTAGCGATGTGCATCGGCAGCGGCATCTCGCTCGGGATCTAAAGAGATAAACATGGGTCTAAATTGGTGTTGAACCTCTTCCCCCACTTGGTTTAGAGCGCCAGCCAACATGGCCAGTGAAGTGGGGCAGACATCAGGGCAGCGAGTGAACCCAAAGTAAACCACACGGATGCGTGCGTCGGACGAGTCAAAAATATCAACGGGTTGGCCTTGCTCACCATACAATATGGACGCGTCACGGCTATCATTGGTTGGGGTGACCTGCGATTGGTGATCGAGATAGCTTTTAAGGCCAAATCCCAGCGCAAAGGCGACGACTAAAATCAGGGACCAATTTCGACTCATCTTTCCATCCTTACTGAGAGTTTATGGTCGGTATGACCGTCAGAGACGGTGCCATACCAAGTCATGGCGTCTGCCGTACAGACTGGGAGTAGCAGTTCGCCTTGATATTGGCCATCCCCTGTCCGCGTAAGCAAAAACTTTGGCGAACCCATCTCCATTTCAACGCCCTGGAGTGACAGAACCAGCGATTGAGCATCGTTGTCTGGCCAGGCGACAGAGACGGTAGTCGGCAGCAGAGGCTTACTGGTGTCTTTATCCGCGTGAATCGAGACCTTGCCCAATTGACACGAAGAGGTGGTGAGCGCGCAGTACTCACTTAAGTCAATGGAAGTGTGTTGGTGGCGGGCTGTGCTCAACCAATGATAAATGTCACTGGCAAAGTAACCGCCCATGAGCGCTACGAGGATCAGTAGGCACTGCCAACGGCCTTTCCCGTGTATCGAAAAGCTTGATGTCATCGAACCGCCTCTCACATAAAAATTGTCACATCGACAAACAAGAGTGGCGGGATGTTACCACAGCTCAACGTGAACGCTGTATGGCTGGCAAGGATTTGTGCGCAAAATCAAGGCTTTTTAAGCAAACCGTAGATAGCGTGGCTTAATAAGCGGCCATCAATATTTTCCTGATGGCTTAAGATTCCCTCAAGGGTCATACCGCAACGTGTGGCGACGGCGCGGCTCGCGTGATTGTCGACCGCAGCGCTCAGTTGGACTTTTTCCATCTGGTATTGGTCAAAGGCGATGTGCGTCAGCGCTTGAACCACTCGCGTGGCAATCCCCTTACCTTGATGGTGTTGGCTTACCCAGTAGCCCACTTCAACACATTTCGTGTCATGGTTGATGCTATTGAAACTGCAGTTACCAATAATATCGCTATTGTAGAGGATGGCGCAGGTCATGGATTTGCCATCGGCGTAATCATGTAAGGAGCGTTGAATGAACAGGCGAAAATCTTGCTCTGTTTGGCAATGGGCAGGCCAAGCTAGCCATTGTGTTAGGTAGGGCAGTTGCTCTGTGACCAACTGAGCATAGTGGGCCGCGAACGACTCATGAACCAGTGCTAATGAGACTTCGTCATCAACCTCATAACGAAACATGCTTGCACTCCTTTGCAAAGAAATAACGCGCTCGTTTGAGCGCGTGGGTGATTATTGGTTGTTGATGTGCGCTTTGAAACGAGCTTGAGTTTCTGCGTCAGCTTTGTTGTACCAAAAATGGAGCATTTCTTCGGCCGTATTGCTGTCAACTTGTGTGGTAGGGGCTGGCGTGGCAACTGCAGCCGTAGCAGCGACGGTAGAGAGTGCTGCGACACCACCTTGGCGGTTGTACTCGGCCAGTTCGATTTGGTGGTTGCGCCCAAGTTGAAAGCCATCTTTGACCAATTTATCTTGTTTGGTCTCCAGCATGTTGCCACTCTCATCTACAAGTGACCACTCGACATGACTGATTTGCTTGCGCGCCTGGTTTTCATTGCGGTATTTAGGCAGAGCAAATTCTAGCTTAGTGTTTGAAGCGTTGAAGGTGCCAACGAGCGGATCGCTTTCTAAAATGACGCGATCATTACCTTGGTCAAAATAGGGTTGGTACTGGAACAAAATTTGGTTCTCACCATCTGGTAGGGTCAGGGTTTTCGACGCAGAGAAAAACCCGCCTTCTAGTTTAGGGCTAGCGTCATTGACCACTAATACATTAATGGTATCAGGAATTGAAAGGGTGACATCGGCAAAGGCTGCGCTACTGATCAATGCGGTCGCAGCGAAAAGGCAAAATTGATTTTTCATGGTATTCCCTAATTACAGAGTAGCCTATGAAACAGGCACTTAACTCATGCATCATCGCGCGTATCGGGCGTCGATTTCAATAACCTTATGTGAGAAGTTTGAAAATTTAACACAATCTTCATTGGCGTAAAGGTCGCACACCGATTAGACCAGATTCTGTATGGTTTATTGTGCGGCGTACTTCACGGTAATCTCAAAAAGGTTTTCGCTATAGTGTAGGAATGTTCAATTCAACCGGAGGATAACGCTATGACAAGCAGCATGCTGGTCGACTTTTTCGTGCGACAATCAGCATTAGACAGCAAACTCGTGTTGTCGTCGTGGTACAACTTGGACTACTGCCTTTCCCTGCTCAGCAAAGAATCCTCATCACTTTGATCCCCTTTGTCAGCGCCATGCGCTGCGAGAAACACAACCGTTAAATACATTTTAAGATCGTCACTGCGTGATGCCGCATATGCATGCTGCTCTGGCACGCTTGCGTATCGCGAGTGCTGGCGATCAATCAAAGGATCAAAAGATGAAACGCATTCCAGAACCGTTCCGTATTAAGATGGTGGAACCGATTAAAATGACCACCTACCAAGACCGAGTTGAAGCGCTCAATGAGGCTGGACTTAACCCGTTTTTGCTTAGAAGTGACGATGTGTACATCGACTTGCTCACCGACTCCGGTACCGGAGCGATGAGTGACAACCAATGGGCAGGCTTGATGCTGGGGGATGAGTCTTATGCGGGCAGCCGCAACTACTACAACCTTTGCGCGGCAGTAGAGCATTTTTTTGGCTATAAACTTACGGTTCCCGCACACCAAGGTAGAGGTGCTGAGCAGATCCTCTTCCCCGCGTTGATTGAAAGAATGAAAGTGGTACGCGGTGGTACTGAGCCTGTCTTTATCTCCAACTACCATTTTGATACGACCGCAGGTCATATCGAGCTAAACGGCGGCAAAGCGATTAACGTTGTCGATGATCGCGCGTTTGATACTACCACGCCGTATGACTGGAAGGGCAACTTTGACCTCGATAAACTGCAAACCACCATAGAGGCTCATGGTGCCAACAATATCTGTGCGATCATCACGACGGTGACGTGTAACAGCTCGGGTGGGCAACCTGTTTCCATGGCCAACATGCGCGCGGTGTACGAGATTGCTTCGAAAAATGACATTCCAGTGGTAATCGATTCCGCGCGTTACTGTGAAAACGCCTACTTTATTAAGCAACGTGATCCCGGCTATCAAGATAAGTCGATACTTGAGATCATCCGTGAGATGTACCAGTACGGGGACATGTTGACTATGTCGGCGAAAAAAGACCCAATGGTGAACATTGGTGGTTTATGCTGCATTCGAGATCATGAGGAGTTATTCCAAGCAGTGCGCACCCGATGTGTGCCGATGGAAGGGTTTGTCACCTATGGTGGTATGGCGGGCCGTGACATGGAAGCGCTCGCTCGTGGTCTCTATGAAGGGGCAGACGAAGATTTCCTTCACTACCGCATCTCTCAGGTTGAGTATCTTGGTGAACGTTTGCAAGAAGGCGGTATTCCGATCCAAACGCCAACGGGCGGCCATGCGGTGTTTGTCGATGCGGCGAAAATCTTGCCTCACATTCCAGCGGATGAGTTTCCTGCCCAAGTGCTCTGTAATGCGCTCTATTTAGAAGCGGGTATTCGCGCGGTTGAGATTGGCTCTTTGTTGCTTGGTCGAGATCCTCAAACGGTGGAGCAAAAAGCCTCTGATTTGGAGTTGATGCGTTTGACCATTCCGCGCCGCGTCTACACCAATGATCACATGGATTATATTGCCGATGCGATTATTGCCTTGAAAGAGCGCGCACATGAACTCAAAGGATTGACGTTCGATTACGAGCCGCCAGTGCTGCGTCACTTTACGGCGCGTTTTCGCTCTAAGTAATGGAGTCTATTTGGCTAAAGAGCCATTCGCGTACAGATCTAGTCACTTAGATAACTATTTGCCTAGGTAACTATTCACATAAACAACAACGCGCCAAACGGTTTAACACCGAGTGGCGCGTTGCGTTATCAGAGCGTGGTTTAGTGATTGACCGCGCGCACTTTACCTTGTTTCAAGCTGCTCAGTACCTCAGCTTTAGGGCCGTCAGCGATAATATTGCCTTTTTCCATCACGATGACTCTATCGACGACATCAAGCATTGAGGTTTTATGCGTGATAAGGATCAGCGTCTCGCTCGATTTCAATTGAGAGAGCTGCTGCTTGATATGCATCTCAGAGCGATTATCCATTGCGCTGGTGGGTTCATCCATCAGCAAAACGGGTGGGCGGCCAAGTAAGGCTCGCGCGATGGCGACGGATTGTCTTTGACCGCCGGACAGCAGCATTCCTCCTTCACCCACTTGCCTTTCTAGCCCGGCAGGGTCTTGTTGAGTAAACACGGTCACGCCAGCGCGGTTAGCCGCATCCATCACATCGCGATCATCGGCTAGCGGTTTGCCAAGCGTAATGTTATCGCGAATCGAGCCGTAGAATAGCTGACTGTCTTGCGGCACACAGCCAATGTTGCGTCTTACGTCGATGTGGTGCATTTGGTCTATGTCCGTATCGTCGATACGCACGTGTCCTTCAGTGGGTTTGTACAAGCCCATGATCAAGCGCTCAAGTGTGGTCTTGCCTGAGCCAATTCGACCTATGATCGCCACTTTTTCTCCTGGGTTGATAACTAAACTGAGATCTCGAATCGACGCGATGGGTGAGTCAGGGTAGTGAAAGGTGACTTTATCAAGCTCAATTTTACCGTGTACGATTGGGCGGTGAATGTAGCGTTTACCTTCTTCTTGTTCGTCAGGCATCGACATCACTTGCTCAATGATGGTCATTGAGGATTTGGCTTGGTTGTATCGAGTCGAGAGCAGTGAAAGCTGCACCATAGGGCCAATTGCTCGACCGCTCAACATGGTGGCAGCAATCAGACCACCCATGGTCAATTCACCCTCAGAGATCAAATAAACGCCAAGAATGATCATCCCAACGTTCGACGCTTGCTGAACAAATCCCGCTGTGTTTTGAATGCCATCGGTAATTCGGCGACTTTTGATGTTCCAGTTGGCCATGTGGGCAACGGCTTCTTCCCAGCGGAACTGAAATTGGCTTTGGGCGCCAAACAATTTCACGGTTTCCAGCCCAGCCAAACTCTCAATCAAGTTCGCGTATTTTTGCGATGCGAGTCTTGAACCCTCTTCGATGGTATGACGCAAAGGCCCTTGAATCAGCAGTGAGTAGATGACCAGGATCACCACCCCGACAATCGGTACCAGCACCAAATTACCGGCCATTAGCCAAATCAGAAGCAAAAACAGCAGCGCAAAAGGCAAGTCAATCAACGAGCCTATGGTTGCAGAGGTGAAGAACTCACGAATCGATTCAAACTCTTGTAAGTGACGAGCAAACGCACCCACGGAAGGGGGGCGAGACTCCATTCGGATCCCCATCACTTTGCTAAAGAGTTTGGAGGAGATGAGAATGTCCGACTTTTTACCCGCTACATCAATGAAGTAACTTCTAAGTAGTTTGAGCACCAAATCAAACAAGAAGATGACAAAGATACCGCTCGCCAACACCCACAAGGTTTCAAACGCCAAGTTGGGGACCACTTTGTCGTACACCAAGCGGGTAAACATTGGCGCGGCTACGGCGAACAGGTTAATGAGAATAGACGCAATTAACACATCTCGATAAATACGTTTCGATTGCCAAATGGTACTCCAGAACCAGTGGCCCTTTTTAGTATTGAGTACTTCGGGTGAGCGCTCATCGTAACGGAATTGCTTTTTGACTAAGAAGTAGCGGCCAATATAGAGCGCTTCGAGTTCATCCATGCTGATAGAAATCGGCACAAGGCCGGATTCACCCGTAACAATTTCCGCTTCGCTGCCTTCGTCATTGATGCTGTTGAGAACGCAAGCGTCACCGCTTTTAAGCAGCAGTACAACGGGCAATACCAATTGGGGAATGTCGCTCAGCTTTGAGCGGTTTTCTTTCGCGACTAGACCAGCCCGTTCAGCCGAGCGCGGAAATAGGAAAGGTGTGAGCTTCCCGTCAGCAAGAGGCAGCCCATTAATGAGTGCCTCTGGAGAGTTCGCTAAACCATAGTAGCGACTGACGTAGATAAGCGAATTTAATAGCGGATCCTGCATGCTAACCCTTTGTCGTTATTTATCTACGATGAAGCCCTGGAAGACTTCAATAAAGTGTTCAGATAGGAAATCAAGCTGCGTTTGTGTTTCCACGCGCGAGGCGATGGTCTTGATACCCAAATTATGCGCAGTGCGCGAGATAGACGTCAATGTGAACTTCTGCTTTTCATCATCAAGGTGGTGAGTGTAGAGATAATCCAGTTTCACGTACGCAGGACGGAACTCGTTGATGTAATCGAGCGATTGGAAATTCCGGCCGTAATTATCGACACCAAAGTCGGCGCCAGCCGTACGAATGGCATTACAAAATAGCGCAGTGTGGTGTGGTGCGTTGATAAAGCAGTTTTCTGGGATCTCAAAGTGGAGCAGAGGGGCGACTTTGCTGTGCTTGGCTAAATATTGAGATATCCAGCGAATGAAGCTTGGCTGGGAAATACTGCTTTGCGACATATTGATGGCAACGGGTTCTTTGAATTCGCCGCGGCTTAGCTTGTCCACCACCGATTGAATGACGTACTCATCAAAGATGTGGCTTGCGCCCAATTGTTCAAGCGCAAACAGGTATTGGTTGGCGGTATAACGCTCATCGCCTTTCTCAATCGCAGAGAACACCTCGCGGTGGTATGTCTGTCCCCAGGAGTCGTTCGCGGCTTGGAACCTAAAGGAGAACCAATCGTTGCTGATCGCCTCTTCAACCAAGTTTTTCCATTGCTGTTTGCCCATGAGATTTTCAGTGTTTTCACCGGTCACATAGCCATAATTGGAATCTGGGTTTGCTTTGGCCGCTGCCAACGCGTTATCAAGCATGGTGAGAATTTCAGACGTACCGCGCGATGTTTTGCTGTACACCACACCCAGTGACACATTAGCGGTCGCCATGCCGGTAGGATCGGCACTGACATCTTGCACAAAGGTAATGATGCTGTCCGCCATCAGTTTGAGTTCACTGTCATCAATGTTCGGAAGGATAAAACCGAACTCTTCAGACGAGATGCGCGCCAATGTCGCTTCCGGCGAGGAGATAGAGACTTTTAGGTGATCGGCCAGCTCTCTGACCATGCCATCACCCGCTTCATAGCCTTTTTCCTCATACAGTTCACGGATAAAGCTCGCCTCTAAGATAGCAACGCCACCCATTCCGCCTTCGGTCAACCATGCGTTTAATTGGCTCATGTAGTAAGCGCGGTTGCCTAATTGAGACACGGGATCGATGTAGGCACGTTGTCTCAATTGCTGTGCTTCTTGAGCTTGTGCTTTAAACGATTTTTCTACTTGTGCAGACATGCTGTTGATGCCATCGACCACGTAGATGAGATCTTTGGTCGCTGGGCGGGGAAGAGGTTCGCCGAATTGATTCTTCGCCACTTGCTCCATTTTGGTGACGATGAGCTGGAGCGGCTTTAATGCGCGGCGCAAGATGAAAGAGATCGCAAACAAGCCAATGAGGAAGATAAAGCAGAACGCATAAACCAAACGTTCGAAGGCAAGCCATAGCTGGGTGTAGGCATCCCCAGGGTGGCTGACAATTTCGACTTCCGCCAACTGCATCCAGCCACTGGTGACCACACGTCGATCGTGAATAGTGTCGAACAGCTTAAGATCGGTAAACCAAGTTGGAACATTGACGGGTTTGATAGGGTAGGCGCGCAATATCTCATCGCCAGTATCGAGGAAAATCAGACGAACAATAGAGTAGCTACTGCCATCAAACAGCGCATTGATAACGGATTCCACCGCGACTTGGTCCTTATTCTCCAAATAAGGAGCCAAAGCCAAGCCGACCGTGTTGATGGTGTTATTCACTTCTGAGCGCTGTTGCTGCTCTAAGTTGTTTCGCGTGGTGTTGAATTCAATGATAAAGACCGAGATCATTAACATCAAAAAGACCGCAATCATTCCCGCGACAAGTTGTTTATATAACGTCATATTGCCTACTCATCATAATTGACTATTGGTTTATTGAGTTTGAGCGATTTTTCTCGCGCACGGAGATCGTTCCATAAGCTAAGTCGGGACGATTTTCCTGCTAACTGTCCGTTTTTCGACTTCATTAACCAGAGGTTTTTACCATTGAAACTGTAGATCGGTAGTAGATCGCGGCGGGTGGAAGCGCGGCGAATCTGCGGGTTAATGTTGTCGAGAAGTAAAGGTTCCGCACTGGGTGATGAATAGTAGGCGAGAACCATATGAAATTGATTCAGCTCGATGGCTTTAACATACACTAGCCTCAATTTTCTGTCTGAGACGCCAAGTTCGAGCAGTGAAAAATATTTGGCAATGGTGAAATCTTCGCAATCCCCGGCGTTCGCGCCTAAAAATTCGAGCGGCGTCGCCCAATAGTCGGCTTTGCCCCACAGTCTGTCATCGTTAACGAAGTGAAGCTGATTAAAAAAGTTGTTTACTTTTTCAAGTTGTTCTGTCTCCGGTAGCGATTGATATTGTGAGATTTCGTTGCGCCAGGTTTCTACGCGCTTAGCAGCTCTTGGGCCATAGACTTTATGCACAGCCGACACCCAACGTTGCTCTGATGTATTCAGAGCAAACGACGTGGCGGAGCTTATAAGCATAAGCACTAAGGCCCAACAATACTTCATCGATTACAGGCCGCTTTTGTGTGCGTTAGAGTTGTGCATTCACTATTCCTTTAGTGCGTTACTTTTCGCGCTCATGATCGGTTTGAGCAGATATTCCAGCACAGTGCGCTTACCGGTAATGATATCGACCGACGCTGTCATCCCAGGGATGATCGGCAGTGACTCATCTTTGTTTAATGACGTTTCACTGGTCCGCACACGCACCAAATAGAAGCTATTGCCTTCTTCGTCGGTAGTGGTATCCGCGCTGATGTGCTCAAGAGAGCCTTCTAATCCGCCGTACTTGGTAAAATCATAAGCAGAAAATTTCACAATCGCGTTGAGGTCTGGCCTGAGGAAAGCGATGTCTTGTGGCGCAATTTTGGCCTCGACCAACAAGGTATCTTCACTCGGTACTATTTCAACGATGTCCATGCCGGGTTGGATTACGCCACCGACGGTGTTGATATTGAGCGTTTTGACGGTACCAGTAACGGGTGACGTGACAATGGTGCGATTGACTCGGTCTTCGAGGCCAACGGTCGACTCGGTCAAAGAGGAGAGTCGGTCTTGCGCCTCATTGAGTTTTTCTTGTTGCTCGGAGCGAAATTTCTGCGCCGCGTCTATGCGTGCCAACATCGACTCGCGAATGGATGAACGTAGAACAGGTACTTTCAGTTCACTTGAGGTCAACTCTCTGCGCGTATCGTTTACCTGGCGTTGCAGTTTGAGCAGCTCAATGCGAGGTACTACGCCTTCTTCCGCTAGTGGTTCGGTGATTTCGAGCTCTTTGCGTGCAAAGTCATAGCTGTCTCGCAGGTTTCTTACACGCGCTTGTATTTCCACTAAGTCTTGCTGCTTCTGCTTAACCTGCTGATCGATGACAGAAATTTGGTTGCGCAGATTATTGAGATCCTGACGGTATTCAGCCCGTTGACGAGCGACGAGTTGAGGCTGACGCTCTTCCAGAATCGGAGGGAAGGCGAGCTTACTGAAGTCGAGTTGAACGTTACTTTGCCAGTTGCTGTCGTCGAACTCTTCATTCACTTCAACACTGGTAATGGATGCAGAGAGCTGCAGAACACTGGCGGTCAGGTTGGCGACTTGCTGCTCTCGCTCGCGGAAGTCAGAGCGAAAACGGGTGTCATCGATGAGTAGCAGTTGTTGGCCTTTTTGGACAATTTGTCCCTCTCGAACGAGGATTTCTTTCACCAAGCCGCCTTCAAGGTTTTGCACGATTTGGACTTGAGAAGAGGGAACGACTTTGCCTTGACCTACGGTCACTTGATCGATCTGTGCCCAAGAGGCCCACACACCGGCCAAAATAAAAAACAGCACCATGACCCAGAGCATAATACGTGCGCTGCTCGGGGTGTTGAGTAGGAGCGCCGCGGTTTTATCATCGACGTAATCCAACTCATCCGGAGTGAGCTTGTTGTAACCGCTCTTACTCATTCGCTATCCTTTTCAATCTTGGTTATTTAATTGATTTTATTACTCAACCAGCAAAATGTTAAGAAAATGCTTATAGAATGTCGTGCTTTATATGTTTTTTGAGTCCTTGCCATTAAGTTTAGTTCCTTCATCGGGTGTTTCACTTGAGTTATACGATTTATGGGCGCACAATCAGCAAAAATTTATCGTCGCGGTCGATGAGGAGAAAAGATGGAACTGGAAGACATTCGTCGTGAGTACACTAAAGGAGGTCTGCGCCGTAAAGATTTGTCTGCGGACCCGATTGAGCAATTTGATCTGTGGTTAAAGCAAGCGGTAGACGCCAAGCTCACCGACCCTACCGCCATGACCGTCGCGACAGTAGATGCCAACGGCCAACCTTTTCAGCGCATTGTGTTGCTTAAGCATGTCGACCAACAAGGGTTTGTCTTTTACACCAATTTAGGCAGTCGCAAAGCTCAGCACATTGAGGGCAATGCGAGAGTCAGCCTCCACTTTCCTTGGCACCCACTCGAGCGCCAAGTGCACGTTACTGGCGTGGCGGAGAAGCTGAGTGTTGTGGAGAACATGAAATACTTCTCTTCAAGACCCAAAGAGAGTCAAATTGCGGCCATTGCCAGTAAGCAGAGTAGCCGTATTTCGGCACGCGGCATCCTAGAAGGTAAATACCTAGAGCTAAAAAAGAAGTTCGAAAAGGGTGAAATTCCGGTGCCCAGCTTTTGGGGTGGTTACCGCATTCGCCCAGAGAGCATCGAGTTTTGGCAGGGGGGTGAGCATCGTCTGCATGATCGTTTCTTGTTTTCGAAACAGCAAGACAATTGGCTGGTGGATCGTTTAGCGCCGTAGCCGTCTACACAAAACATTCAGTGTAAGAGACACAAAAAATGCCACAATTGTGGCATTTTTTATTGCTACTCGAGCTCAACAGACTTGGCTTCAGCGTTAGTTAATGTCTCGCACCACTCGAAAGCCGACATAGTTGGTGGCGGTAGAGTCGGACAAATAAAGCTGCTGATGAGCGGCGGACATATCCGGAGCAAAGTTCCAAGCGCCACCCTTAGCGATGTGACGAGCGCTGTTTGTCCACTGCCATACGTTGCCCACAGCGTCATACAAACCGAGTGGGTTAGGCTTAAAGGCGCTGACTGGTGACGTGCTCTTGTTTGCCCAAGGGGTGCCACTCCAGCCGGTATTCGCTTGACCGGGAACAAACTTATCTCCCCACCAGTAACGATCTTGACTGCCTGCTCTCGCGGCCACTTCCCACTCTTCTTCGGTTGGCA